>JACQOJ010000005.1 GCA_016202605.1 Betaproteobacteria bacterium | reverse complement strand
GCGCTTTGCCATTCGCGAGGGTGGGCGCACGGTGGGCGCCGGCGTGGTGGCGAAGGTGATTGAATAGGGCGTGAGGGCGAGAGCGCGTGAGGCGGGAGACAGATTCCCACTCACGATCTCACGACCTCGCGATTTCACGGGATTGAATTGAAATGGCGACAGTAAAGAGCCAAAAAATACGTATCCGGTTGAAGGCGTTCGACTACCGCCTCATCGATCAGTCGGCGCTCGAGATTGTCGATACGGCCAAGCGCACCGGCGCGGTGGTGAAGGGTCCGGTGCCGCTGCCTACGCGCAAGCAGCGCTTTGACATCCTGCGGTCGCCGCACGTGAACAAGACCTCCCGGGATCAGCTGGAGATCCGCACGCATTTGCGCCTGATGGATATCATCGATCCCACGGACAAGACGGTCGATGCACTGATGAAGCTCGATCTGCCGGCGGGAGTGGACGTGGAGATCAAGTTGTAGTGATGGGTGATGAGTCAAGGGTAATGGTTAAAGAAGCGGCTTCTTCTTCCCGTCACTCATAACTCATTACGCATCACCGGTTTTAATCGCCGACCAATTGCAGTCGGCACCTTTTGCACAAAAGGGCAAGAACATGAGCTTAGGACTAGTGGGCCGCAAGGTCGGCATGACCCGGGTGTTCACCGACGATGGCGATGCCATTCCGGTGACCGTCGTGGACGTGTCGAACAACCGCGTCACCCAGATCAAATTGCCGGAGACCGACGGCTATACCGCGGTGCAGGTGGCGTTCGGCCGGCGCCGCGCGAACCGCGTGGGAAAGCCCGCCGCCGGGCACTTCGCGAAAGCCGGTGTCGAGGCGGGTCACGTTCTCAGGGAATTCCGGGTCGCCCCCGGGGAACTCGCCGACCTCAAGGTGGGCGGCGCCATCGGCGTCGGCATCTTCGCGGTCGGGCAGAAAGTCGATGTCTCCGGAGTGTCGCAGGGCAAGGGCTTCTCCGGCGTCATCAAGCGCCATAACTTCTCTTCGAACCGGGCGAGCCACGGCAACTCGGTTTCGCACAACAAGCCGGGATCGATCAGCATGGCACAGGATCCGGGCCGGGTGTTCCCCGGCAAGAAGATGCCCGGTCACATGGGCGCGGCGAAGCGCACTGCACAGAATCTGGAAATCGTGCGCGTGGACGCCGAGCGTCAACTCCTGCTGATCCGCGGCGCCGTGCCAGGTGCGAGAGGGGGAGATGTCGCCGTTTACCCCGCGGTCAAGGCGAAGGCGGCCAAAACCGCCGCCTCCAAATAAGGCGGGCGCACCATGGAACTCAAACTGATCAACGACCAGGGCCAGCCGACCGCTTCGGTTTCCGCATCCGACGCCGCGTTTGGCCGTGAATATAACGAGGCACTGGTGCACCAGGTGGTGACCGCGTTTCTCGCCAATGCGCGCGCCGGCACGCGCGCGCAGAAGGACCGCGGCGCCGTGAAGCACTCGACGAAGAAACCGTGGCGGCAAAAGGGCACCGGGCGCGCTCGCGCCGGCATGACCTCCAGTCCGTTGTGGCGTGGAGGCGGCAGGATCTTTCCGAATTTTCCGGACGAAAATCTGAGTCACAAACTCAACAGAAAAATGTTCCGGGCGGGCGTTTCCTCGATCCTTTCCCAGCTTGCACGCGAGGGGCGGCTCGCGGTGGTCGACAGGTTTACGGTCGATGGACCGAAGACGAAGCTGCTCGCGCAGAAGCTGAAGGGCATGGGGCTGGAAGACGTGCTCATTATTACCGACGCGCTCGACGATAATCTGCGGCTGTCGTCCCGCAATCTGGCGAATGTCCGTGTCGTCGACGTGCGTGGCGCCGATCCGGTCAGTCTCGTGCGCTACGCAACGGTGCTGGTGACACGAAACGCAGTGACCAAGATCGAGGAGATGTTCGCATGAGCGCCGTTCCCAGCGTCAAACAGCAGGACCGCCTCATGCAGTTGATACTTGCGCCGGTCGTATCCGAGAAGAGCACTTTCGTCGCCGACAAGAATGAACAGGTGATCTTTCGCGTCGCCAGGGATGCGACCAAGCCCGAGATCAAGGCCGCGGTCGAACTGATGTTCAAGGTTCAGGTGGAGTCGGTGAAGGTCGCGAACGTGAAGGGCAAGGAAAAGCGTTTCGGACGGCTGACCGGGCGGCGCAATCACTGGAAAAAGGCCTACGTGTGCCTCAAGCCCGGTCAGGAAATCAATTTCGCCGAAGGGGAGGCCAAGTAATGCTGGTTAAAGTCAAACCCACCTCTCCGGGCCGGCGCCAGCTCGTCAAGGTCGTCACCCCCGGGCTGCATAAGGGCAGACCGGTGACGAAACTCGTCAGGCGCCAGGGGAAGAAAGCGGGCCGCAACAGCCATGGCCACGTGACCATGCGCCACCAGGGCGGAGGCCACAAACAGCACTATCGCATCATCGACTTCAAGCGCAACAAGGACGGCATCCCGGCCAAGGTCGAGCGTCTCGAGTACGACCCGAATCGCAGTGCGCACCTGGCGCTGCTGTGCTACGCGGACGGAGAACGGCGCTACGTCATTGCTCCGAAGGGAGTCGCGGCGGGAATGCAGCTCATGTCCGGCGCGGAGGCGCCGATCAAGGTCGGCAATACATTGCCGCTCAGGAACGTGCCCGTCGGGACCACCATTCACTGCGTCGAGATGCTGCCCGGCAAGGGAGCGCAGCTGGCGCGCGCGGCAGGCACCTCGGTCCAGCTTCTTGCCCGCGAAGGCGATTACGCCCAGTTGCGCTTGAGGTCCGGGGAAATCCGCAAGGTGCACATCAACTGCCGCGCCACCATCGGTGAAGTCGGAAACGAGGAGCACTCGCTCGAATCGATCGGCAAGGCGGGGCGCGTCCGTTGGCGCGGCGTGCGGCCGACGGTGCGGGGCGTGGCGATGAATCCGATCGACCATCCGCACGGCGGCGGCGAAGGCAAGACTGCTGCGGCCCAGGATCCGGTCAGCCCCTGGGGCGTGCTTTCCAAGGGCTACAAGACGCGCAAGAACAAGCGCACCAACAGCATGATCGTCCGCCGCCGTCATGCGAAGACCACAGGTTAAGAGGTAGCACATGGCACGTTCGATCAAGAAAGGCCCTTTTGTCGATCTGCACCTGATGAAGAAGGTGGAGGCGGCGCGCAATGCGAATGACAAGCGCCCGATCAAGACGTGGTCACGGCGTTCCACGATCCTGCCCGATTTCGTGGGGCTGACGATCGCGGTGCACAACGGCAAGCAGCACATCCCGGTCTACGTTACCGAGAACATGGTAGGGCACAAGCTCGGGGAATTTGCGCATACCCGCATTTTCAAAGGCCACTCGAAAGCCGGTTCGGCGGCGGCCGCAGCGGCGGCAGCCGACAGGAAGGCGAGCCCGACCCCGGCCGCGAAGTCATGAGGAAGGCAGCATGAACACCACAGCGAAACTGCGCGGCGTCCGCCTCTCGGCCCAGAAAGGCCGGCTCGTGGCCGATCTCATCCGCGGCAAGTCGGTCGATAATGCGCTCAACATCCTGCAGTTCAATCCCAAGAAGGGCGCGGTCATCATCCGCAAGGTACTCGAGTCGGCGATCGCCAACGCCGAGCACAACGACGGGGCCGATATCGACGAATTGAAGGTGACGCATATCTGTGTCGAGAAGGGACCTGTCCTCAAACGCTTCGCGGCGCGCGCCAAGGGTCGCGGGGTGCGGATATTGAAGCCGACGTGCCACATTTTTGTCACGGTCGGCGACGGAAGGAGCTAACCATGGGTCAGAAAATACATCCGACGGGTTTTCGTCTGTCGCTCAACCGCAACTGGGCGTCGCGCTGGTACGCGAACAACAGGAATTTTCCGGAGATGCTGCTGGAGGACATCAAGGTCCGCGATCATCTCAAGCAGAAACTCGGTCATGCCGCGGTGTCGCGGGTCGTGATCGAGCGGCCGGCGAAGAATGCGCGCATCACGGTTTTCAGCGCGCGCCCGGGTGTCGTGATCGGAAAGAAAGGCGAGGATATCGAGTCGCTGAAGGCTGAATTGCAGAAGATGCTTGGCGTGCCGGTGCACGTCAATATCGAGGAAGTGAGAAAGCCCGAGCTCGACGCGCAGCTGATTGCCGACTCCATTGCCCAGCAGCTGCAGAAGCGCATCATGTTCAGGCGCGCGATGAAGCGCGCCATCACGAATGCGATGCGCCTTGGCGCGCAGGGAATCAAGATCATGAGCGCGGGGCGGTTGAACGGAATCGAAATCGCCCGCACCGAATGGTACCGCGAGGGGCGCGTGCCGCTGCACACGCTTCGCGCCGACATCGATTACGGTTTTTCCGAGGCGAAGACCACCTATGGCGTGATCGGCATCAAGGTCTGGGTTTTCAAGGGTGAAGTGATGGGCAAGAGCGAGCAACCGGCCGGAGCCCCCGCGATACCAGCCGCGGAGGCCGAACCGGCGCCGGCAAAGAGGCCGAGACGGTCGGCAGCCAAGACAGGAGCAAGACGTGCTACAGCCAGCCAGACGTAAGTACCGCAAGGAACAGAAGGGGCGCAACAAGGGCGTTGCGACCCGCGGCAACAAAGTGAGCTTCGGCGAATTCGGCCTGAAGGCGGTCGGCCGCGGACGCCTCACGGCGCGGCAGATCGAGGCCGCGCGACGCGCCATGACGCGCCATATCAAGCGCGGCGGCCGGATCTGGATTCGGATCTTTCCCGATAAACCCGTGTCGCAGAAACCGGCCGAAGTGCGGATGGGCAACGGCAAGGGCAACCCCGAATTCTGGGTCGCGGAAATCCAGCCGGGCAAGGTGCTCTACGAGATGGACGGGGTCGACGAGACGATGGCCAAGGCGGCATTTCGCCTCGCCGCAGCCAAGCTGCCGATTCAGACCACCTTCGTGGCGAGACAGGTTGGAGCCTAGACGATGAAAGCAGCCGAATTGAGGGCCAAGTCCGGGGACGAACTGCGGGAAGAGCTCACTTCCTTGCTCAAGGCGCAGTTTTCCCTGCGCATGCAGAAGGCGACACAGCAGCTTTCCAATACCAGCCAGCTCCGGAAGGTGCGCCGCGACATCGCGCGCGCGCGTACCGTCCTGGCGCAGAAGCCGTAATAGGTGGACCGATTATGAGCGAAACGGCCAACAAGCGTACCCTGACCGGTCGCATCGTCAGCGACAAGATGGACAAGACGGTTACCGTCCTCGTTGAACGGCGGGTCAAGCACCCGCTCTACGGCAAGATCATCATGCGTTCCAAGAAGTACCATGCGCACGACGAGAAGAACGAATATCACGAAGGCGACATGGTGACGATCGAGGAATGCCGGCCGCTCGCCAAGACCAAGGCCTGGCGGGTGGTGACGCTGGTGGAGAAGGCGCGCACCGTCTGAAATCGGTTTGCGCGACCGGCGGGATGTCCTTATAATCCGCGTTTTTCGCCGCATTCTTCATCTCGCGTGCGGCGACCTGACCCGGACGGGCTCCAATACTGGCTGCGGCTTGCGGGCGGCGGACCAAGTTGGAGAAGAGTTTTTTAGGCAGGAAGCAGAAAAATGATTCAAATGCAGTCCATTTTGGACGTTGCCGACAATACCGGTGCGCGCTCGGTGATGTGCATCAAGGTGCTTGGCGGCTCCAAGCGTCGGTATGCCGGGATCGGTGACGTCATCAAGGTGAGCGTGAAGGATGCGGCGCCGCGTGGTCGCGTCAAGAAAGGCGAGATCTACGACGCCGTCGTGGTCCGCACCGCCAAGGGCGTGCGCCGCAACGACGGTTCGGTGATCAAATTCGACAGCAATGCCGCGGTGCTGCTCAATCCCAAGCTGGAGCCGATCGGCACGCGCATCTTCGGGCCGGTGACCCGCGAGTTGAGGACCGAGCGCTTCATGAAGATCGTGTCCCTGGCTCCGGAAGTGCTGTAGAGGAAAACGGTATGCGCAAGATCAGAAAAGGCGACGACGTCATCGTGCTGGCCGGAAGGGACCGGGGCAAGCGCGGCACCGTGTTGCGAATCGTCGATGCCGAACACGTGGTGGTGGAGGGCGCGAACAAGGTCAAGAAGCACCAGCGTCCGAATCCGATGAAAGGCGTTACGGGCGGCATCATCGACAGGGAAATGCCGCTGCACGTATCCAAAATCGGTCTGTTCAATCCCGGGACCAAGAAGGGCGATCGTGTCGGAATCAGGGTGCTCGAGGACGGACGACGCGTGCGCTATTTCAAATCCAACGGCGAAGTGGTTGACGCATGAGCGCAGAGAAAGACGTGAAGAAGGTGAAGCCGGCGAAGGACGCGAAACCGGCGAAGGCGGGCAGGCAGGCCAGGGAAGCCAAACCGGCCTCGAAGGAAGCCATTGAGGCGAAACCGGAAAGACCGGCGGCGCCGGCGCGGCTTCAGACGTACTATCGGGAGACAGTGGTCCCGGAACTCACCGGCAGGTTCGGTTACAAGACGGTGATGCAGGTCCCGCGCATCCGGAAAATCGTCCTCAACATGGGCGTAGGCGAGGCGGTGGCGGACAAGAAGATCATGGACAACGCCGTCGCCGACATGACCAAAATCGCGGGCCAGAAGCCGGTCGTTACCAAGGCCCGCACGTCGATCGCGACATTCAAGATCCGCACCGGTTACCCGGTCGGCTGCAAAGTGACGTTGCGGGGCGCGCGTATGTACGAGTTTCTGGACCGCCTGGTAAACGTGGCGATGCCGCGCATTCGCGATTTCCGGGGAATTTCGGGTAAAGCGTTCGACGGCAGCGGCAACTACAACATGGGGGTCAAGGAACAGATCATCTTTCCCGAAATCGAGTACGACAAGATCGACGCGATCCGGGGAATGAACATTACAATTTCAACCACCGCCAGGAGTGACGAGGAAGCCAAGGCGCTCCTGGCGGCGTTCAAGTTTCCGTTCAGGAACTGAGGATCGGGTATGGCAAAACTGGCATTGATCAACCGCGAACAGAAACGCCGCAAGACCGTCAAGAAGTTTGCCGCGAAACGCGCCGAGCTGCTCGCGATCGTCAGTAACATGAAATACTCCCCGGAAGAGCGCTACGAGGCACGGATGCGGCTGCAGAAGCTGCCGCGCGACGCTTCTCCGGTGCGGCTCCGCAACCGGTGCGCCCTCACCGGCCGGCCGCGCGGGGTGTTCCGCAAATTCGGCCTGGCGCGGGGCAAGCTGCGCGAAATCGCGATGCGCGGCGAGATTCCGGGGGTGATCAAGGCCAGCTGGTGAGACCCGGGTTCCGAGTTTCAGGTTCGGAGTTTGGAGCTGCAACCTGGAACCCGGAACGTTGAACCTTGAACTAGGAACAGAAAACATATGAGTATGAGTGATCCGATCGCCGACATGCTGACGCGCATTCGCAACGCGCAGGAATCGGAAAAGCAGTCGGTGACGATGCCGGCGAGCAAACTGAAGGCGGCGATCGCCAAAGTGCTGAAGGACGAAGGCTACATCGAGGACTTCGGGCTGCGCGACAACGCCGGCAAGCCGCTGCTTGAGATCAGCCTCAAGTATTACGCCGGCAAGCCCGTGATCGAAAAGATCGAGCGCATCAGCCGCCCGGGCCTGAGAATCTACAAGCCGAGCCGCGACATTCCCAGCGTCATGAACGGGCTGGGTATCGCGATCGTGTCGACTTCGAAAGGCGTGATGACCGACCGCAAGGCGCGCGGTCTCGGTGTCGGCGGCGAAGTACTGTGCATCGTCGCGTAAGCGAAGCGGAGTAAACGATGTCGAGAATCGCAAACTATCCGGTGGTGCTTCCGGAAAAGGTGGAAGTGACGCTTTCCCAGCAGGAGATCTCCGTGAAGGGCCCGCTCGGCGCGCTCACGCAGAGACTCGCGCCCAACGTCAGGATTGAAAAGATCGACAACCGGCTCGAGTTCAAGGCAAACGACCGATCCAATCAGGCGAACGCGATGGCGGGGACGCTGCGGGCGCTGGTGGCGAACATGGTGAGCGGGGTCACGAAGGGTTTCGAGAGGAAGCTCACGCTGGTGGGCGTTGGCTACCGCGCGCAGGCGCAGGGCGACAGGCTTAATCTCTCGGTCGGTTTTTCGCACCCGGTCGTGCATCAGATGCCGAAGGGTATCAAGGCCGAGACGCCGACCCAGACCGAGATAGTGATCAAGGGCACGGACAAACAGCTCGTCGGCCAGGTGGCCGCGGAAATCCGCGCGTACCGCAGTCCGGAGCCGTACAAGGGCAAGGGCGTGCGTTTCGCCGGCGAGCAGATCGTGCTCAAGGAAACCAAGAAGAAGTAATCGGGGCTGATATGGACGACAAGAGACAAGCACGGTTGCGGAGGTCGCGCCAGACCCGCGCCCGGATTGCCGGGCGTAACGCGGTTCGGCTGAGCGTTCACCGCTCCAATTGCCACATCTACGCACAGGTAATCGACGCGGGCGGCGCACGGATTCTGGCGAGCGCTTCGACTCGGGAGCCCGAAGTCCGGCAGGCGCTGAAAAACGGGGGCAACAAGAAGGCCGCGGCCGAGGTGGGAAAGCGCATCGCGGAGAAGGCCAGGAAGCTCGGTATCGAGGCGGTGGCTTTCGATCGATCCGGCTACAGGTACCACGGTCGCGTCAAGGCGCTGGCCGAGGCGGCCCGGGCAGCGGGCCTGAAGTTCTAAACGGGATAGGTCATGGCGAAATTACAGGCGGCAAGGATGCAGGGCGGCGAGCAACGCACCGACGGCCTGCGGGAAAAGATGGTCGCGGTCAACCGGGTGACCAAGGTTGTAAAGGGCGGCCGGGTGCTGGGCTTTGCGGCTCTCACGGTGGTCGGTGACGGCGACGGCGGCATCGGAATGGGCAAGGGCAAGGCGCGCGAGGTTCCGGTTGCGGTGCAAAAGGCGATGGAAGAAGCGCGCCGGAAACTGGTGAAGGTCCAGCTCAAGAACGGGACGCTGCAGCATCCGGTGATCGGCCGCCACGGCGCCTCGCGGGTCTACATGCAGCCGGCCTCCGAAGGTACTGGCATCATCGCCGGCGGTCCGGTGCGCGCGGTACTCGAGGTGATGGGTGTCACCAACATCCTCGCGAAGTGCCTTGGCTCGACCAATCCGTATAACGTGGTGCGCGCGACCATCAACGGGCTCACGTCGATGAACACGCCCGCGGAAATCGCGGCTAAGCGCGGCAAGTCGGTCGAAGAGATTACGGGGTAAGCGATGGGCAATACGCAAAGCGGGACGCTCAGGGTTACGCTGGTCAAGAGCCCCATCGGCACCAAGCGCGAGCACCGCGCGTGCGTGCGCGGACTGGGCCTGCGCCGCATCAACCACACGGTGCAGGTCGCCGACACGCCGGCGATCCGCGGCATGATCAACAAGGTCTCTTATCTCGTGAGGTGTGAGGGCTAAATGCGGTTAAACGAAATCAGACCTGCCGCGGGTTCCAAGCGCTCGAGGAAACGGGTCGGCAGGGGTATCGGCAGCGGACTCGGAAAGACCGCCGGACGCGGGCACAAAGGCCAGAAAGCGCGCTCCGGCGGCTTCCACAAGATCGGCTTCGAAGGCGGGCAGATGCCGCTGCAGCGCCGGCTGCCCAAGCGCGGCTTTGTTTCTCCGCTGCGGGGTGATACCGCCGAGGTGCGGCTTTCCGACCTGCAGAAAGTGGAGACCGACGCGATCGATCTCGACGCGCTCAAGGAGGCGGGGGTGGTGTCGCGCCTCGCGCTGCGCGCGAAGGTGATCCTGTCCGGGGAGATCAAGCGCAAGATCACGCTCAAAGGCGTTGCCGTTACCAAGGGCGCGCGCGCGGCGATTGAAGGCGCCGGCGGCACCGTCGAATTTGCGGTCGCGCAGGAAACAGTCGGCGGGGCTGACGAGAAGGCGGCTCCAGGCGATGCGGCCGGGGCCGCAACCGAGGCGAAATAGGCTTGGCTACCGGCGAATCACTGCTCGCGGCGGGCAAGATGGGCGACCTCAAGCGTCGCCTTCTTTTCCTGCTGGGCGCGCTGATCGTATTCCGCATCGGTTCGTTCATCCCGGTGCCCGGCATCGACCAGTTGCAGCTCGCGGAGCTGTTCCGGTCCCAGCGCGGCGGCATTCTCGACATGTTCAACATGTTCTCGGGCGGGGCGCTGTCGCGTTTTTCGATCTTCGCGCTCGGCATCATGCCCTACATCTCGGCCTCGATCATCATGCAGTTGATGGCGGTGGTCTCCCCCACGCTGGAGGCGCTCAAGAAGGAGGGGGAGGCCGGGCGGCGCAAGATCACGCAGTACACGCGCTACGGCACGGCCGGACTTGCCCTGTTCCAGAGCCTGGGGATCGCGGTGGCGCTCGAGTCGCAGCCGGGGCTGGTGGTGGAGCCGGGCCTGATGTTCCGGTTCACCGCGATGGTCACGCTGGTGACGGGCACCATCTTCCTGATGTGGCTCGGCGAGCAGATCACCGAGCGCGGGGTGGGCAACGGCATTTCGCTCATCATTTTCGCCGGCATCGCCGCCGGCTTTCCGCAGGCGGTGGGAGGCACCCTGGAGCTGGTGCGCACCGGCGCGTTTTCGATTCCGATCGCCCTTTTCATCGGCGCGCTGGTCATCGGTGTCACGGCATTCGTGTGCTTCGTCGAGCGCGGGCAGAGGAAGATCCTGGTGAACTACGCCAAGCGCCAGGTCGGCCGCAAGCTCTACGGCGGACAGAGCTCGCACCTGCCGTTGAAGCTCAACATGTCGGGAGTGATCCCGCCGATCTTCGCCTCCTCGATCATCCTCTTTCCGGCCACCCTGGTGGGATGGTTCGGCACGAGCGAGGGCTTTAACTGGCTCAAGGACATTGCCGCGACCCTTCAGCCGGGACAGCCG
>JACQOJ010000063.1 GCA_016202605.1 Betaproteobacteria bacterium | reverse complement strand
GTCGTGGCGCCCACGCAGTGCAGTTCGCCGCGAGCCAGCGCCGGTTTCAGCATGTTGCCGGCGTCGATCGCGCCTTCGGCCTTGCCGGCGCCCACCATGGTGTGCAGCTCGTCGATGAACACGATGGTCCGCCCCGCGTCCTGCGCGATCTCCTTCAGCACGGACTTCAGGCGCTCCTCGAACTCTCCGCGATACTTGGCGCCGGCGAGCAGCGCCGCCATGTCGAGCGACAGCACGCGCTTGTCCTTGAGCGTCTCCGGCACCTCGCCGTTGACGATGCGCTGCGCAAGACCTTCGACGATCGCGGTCTTGCCCACGCCGGGCTCGCCGATCAGAACGGGGTTGTTCTTGGTGCGCCGCTGCAGGATCTGAATGACGCGGCGGATCTCGTCGTCGCGCCCGATCACCGGATCGAGCCTGCCGCTGCGCGCGTGCTCCGTGAGATCGAGCGTGTATTTCTTCAGCGCTTCCCGGCTCCCCTCCGCTTCCGGGCTCTGCACGGATTCTGATCCCCGCACCGCCTGAATCGCCTTGTCCAGAGCGTCGCGCGAGCCGCCGTGCTGCCTGAGAAGGCGCCCAGTCTCGCCCTTGTCGCCGGTCAACGCAAGCAGGAAGAGTTCGGAAGCGATGAACTGGTCGCCGCGTTTTTGCGCCTCCTTGTCCGTCAGGTTGAGCAGGTTGCCGAGCTCGCGCGAGACGTTGACCTCGCCGCCGGTGCCTTCGACCTTGGGCAGCCGCTCCAGCGCGCTCTTCAGCCCGCCGCGCAGGCCGTGCACGTTGACGCCCGCGCGCGCGAGCAGCGACGCGGTCCCGCCGTCCGGCTGATCGAGGAGCGCATGGAGCAGATGCTGCGGCTCGATGTACGGGTTGTCGTTGCCCACCGCGAGGCTCTGTGCATCGGCGAAGGCCTGTTGAAACCTGGTCGTGAATTTGTCGAAGCGCATGATGGTCCGCCAAGTCGAATTACGAAGGATATTGGGGACGGATACCTGTTTTCAAGTCCCGGCTTTTAAACGACTTTATACACCCCCGGCGGCGCTGCCCGCCGCTCCTCCCGGGGGGGCCGTGCGGATGACGTAAAATCACCCGGGATGAACGACGCTCTCCTTCTCGCCCGCACCCAGTTCGGGTTGAACATCGCGTTTCACATCCTGTTCCCGAGCATCACCATCGGGCTGGCGTGGATCCTGGTCTACTTTCGCGCGCAGTATGCGCGCACGCGGGAGCCCGCGTGGCTGGAGACCTACCGGCTGTGGACCCGCATATTCGCGCTCACCTTCGCCATGGGTGTCGTCTCGGGCATCGTGATGTCATTCCAGTTCGGGACAAACTGGCCCGGGTTCATGAACAGCGTCGGAAACGTCGCCGGTCCGCTGCTGGCCTACGAGGTCCTCACGGCGTTCTTCCTCGAAGCCACGTTTCTCGGCGTCATGCTCTTTGGAATGAACCGCGTTCCGGGATGGATGCATCTCACTTCCACCGCGCTGGTCGCGTTCGGCACCACGCTTTCCGCGTTCTGGATCCTGGCGCTCAACTCGTGGATGCAGACGCCCGCGGGACACGGCTACATCGATGGCCAGCTGGTCGCCGGCGACTGGTGGCGGGTGATTTTCAATCCCTCGTTTCCCTACCGCTTCACGCATATGATGCTCGCCTCCGGCCTTACCGCCGCCTTCGTCGTCGCCGGGCTCTCGGCCTGGCGCATGCTCAGGGCGCCGCGCGATCCGGCCGCGCGGCGCACGCTGCATGCCGGAATATGGATTGCGGCAATGCTGGCACCGGTTCAGGTCCTGGTCGGCGATCTGCATGGCCTCAACACGCTCGAGCACCAGCCGGCAAAAATCGCCGCCGTGGAAGCGCTCTGGACGAGCGGCAAGGGCGTGCCGCTGGTGCTGCTTGCAATTCCGAATGAAAGAGAACGGCGCAACGATTTCGCGCTCGAGATCCCGAAAGGCGCGAGTCTGGTGCTCACGCACGACACTGAAGGAGAAGTGCTGGGACTCGATGCTTTTGCGGCCGTTGACACGCCGCCCGTCGCGCCGCTCTTCTTCGCATTCCGCGTCATGGTGGGCATGGGCGTGCTGATGATCGTGCTGGCATGGATGGGCGCGTGGCTCACCCGCGGCGGCCGGGCGCCTCCGGGATGGCTTCTGTGGAGTTTCGCGGGATTCACTTTTTCGGGCTGGATTGCAACGCTCGCCGGGTGGCTTGTGACCGAGATCGGACGGCAACCCTGGCTCGTCACCGGACTGCTCAGGACCGCGGACGCGGCGGGCCCGATCAGCGGCGCGCAGCTCGGGGCAAGCCTGACCGGATACATCCTGACCTACGCGCTGATGCTGCTTGCCTACATGGTGGTGCTCACCCATCTCGCGGGCAAGGGAAGCGGCCCGATGGCACCCGGGGCCGGCGTGACGCTCACGGAGGCGCGGGCATGACCCTCGATCTGCCGCTGATCTTCGCGGTCCTGATGGGCGTCGCCGTTCTCGCCTATGTCGTGCTCGACGGCTACGATCTCGGCGTCGGCATGTTGATGCCGGCCGCCGACGCAGCGGAGCAGAACATCATGGTCGCTTCGATCGGCCCGTTCTGGGACGCGAATGAAACGTGGCTCGTTCTGGGCGTCGGCCTTCTCCTGGTCGCGTTTCCGGCGGCGCACGGCGTGGTGCTGACCGCGCTGTATCTGCCGGTGACCGCGATGCTCATCGGTCTGATGCTGCGCGGTGCCGCTTTCGAGTTCAGGGTGAAAGCGGAAGGCTGGCACCGCGAACTCTGGAACTGGCTCTTCTGGTTCGGGTCTTTTCTCGCCGCGCTCGCCCAGGGCGTGATGCTCGGCAGCTACATCACCGGTTTCGAAGCCGGTGTCGGCTATTTCCTGTTCTCGCTGGTCGTCGCCGGAGGCCTGTGCGGAGGTTATGTGCTGCTCGGCGCGGCCTGGCTCGTTCTGCGCACCGAAGGAGCGCTGCAGCAGAAGGCCATCGCGTGGACGCGCTGGGGACTGTGGTGGGTCGCGCTGGGCGTGGCGCTGGTGAGTCTCGCCACGCCGCTCGTCAGTGAAACCGTTCGCGACCGCTGGTTCGATTTCCCGCGCACGCTCGGCCTGCTGCTGCTGCCGCTCGCGAGCGCCGCCGCGTGGCTCTGGGTGTGGCGCCAGACCGCGCGGCTGAGGCAGGGCAAATCCACTCTCGAGTGGGCGCCGTTTGCGGGTGCCGTCGCGATCTACCTGCTCGCCTTTGCCGGCCTCGCCTACAGCCTGTTCCCGTACGTCGTGATCGACCGTCTCACGATCTGGAACGCCGCGGCCCACCCGTCAGCGCTCAAGGCAGTGCTGGTGGGTGCGCTGATCGTCTTGCCGTTCATCGTCGGGTACACCGTCTACGCTTATCGGGTGTTCCGCGGCAAGGCGCAGGCGTCGCTTTACGATCATTGAGTCACGAAATGCACCATTAGAAATTTGGAAGGCGCCATCGAAAAAATTTATGTGGCGCCTCGCGGAAATGGATCGCTGCGTGCCGCGCGGACATTCGCCATGGAATGCTTGACATCCCGATAGGGCCGACTAACACTATGCGCACTTGCCCCTGGCGGTCCCCATCGTCGGGGCGTGCGCGTGACCGGACGAGTCCACGAAGCCGGGCGCGTGAGTGCGCGTGAAACAGAAAAAGAACCGGGCGGCATTCGTCTCTTGCCGGGTGTCGCCGGAAACTCAACGCAGCAACCACAATGGAGGAGAAGCACATGCTTTATACGCAGAAATCGCCATGGACGCTGATCATCGGCATCATCATGGTCGCCTACGCTTACCTCGTCCAAAGCAATGTCCTGGCGCCGCTCATCAAGTTCCTGAACACCGCCCGCTACGCGGGGGAAATGCAGATCCTGGGATATGCCTTTGGCGCCGCGGCGATCATAGTCGGTCTCTGGCAGCTTCTCGCCAAGCACAAGGAAGGACACACCGACTACTATCTTTCGACCGTCGCCGGCGTCATGTTCATCATGCTCGTGGCTTTCATCGTCAAATGGGGGCTCGATCCTTTGATGGGGAAATGGGGGCGCGCGGCGCAACCCGCTCTGGGTTTCAATTTCGCGAGCGTTCTGAATCTCAACTACGTGGTCATGGGGATCATTGCCGGCATCGTCATCGTCAACGTGTTCAAGGTCCCCGCCTGGGCGGAAAACGGCGTACGGCTGTCGCGGCTCGGGCTCAAAACCGGGGTCATCACGCTGGGCGCTTTATACAGCTTTGCCGAGCTTGCGCAACTGGGCAAGCTCTCGGTGGCATTGATCGGTGTGTTCGTTCTCGGCTCGGTCGGGCTCGTGCTGTGGTGGGGAGCGCGCCGCAATCTGCCCAACTCGATGACCGGGGTGCTCTCATCCGGGGTGGGCGTCTGCGGTGTGTCGGCGGC
>JACQOJ010000055.1 GCA_016202605.1 Betaproteobacteria bacterium | reverse complement strand
TCTTGTTGAAGACGATCTCGAAGCTCTCGGACGCCTGGTGATAGCTCCCCATCATGTAGTTTTTGATGACGTCCTGCGCGCCGAAGCGCATGTCCGAGGTTGGATTATTGAACTCGAAAGCGTCGATGACGCCGCGCTCGAGCGCCGGGACGATCTCGCCGCCCGGCAACTGTGTCACTTTCGCGCCCATCGTCTGGAACAGGTCGGCCGCGAGGCCCACGGTGCGGTACTTGAGGCCTTTCAGCCCCGCCGCATCCTTGAGCGGCTTCTTGAACCAGCCGAACGGCTGGGTCGGCATCGGGAAGTTCAGGAAGCCCACCACGTTCAGCTTCAGCTGCTTCTGCACCAGTTCGTTGTAGAGCTGCTGCCCGCCGCCCTCGTAGAACCATGCAATCGTGTGGTGCGCGTCGTTGCCGAACACCGGTCCCGTGCCGAAGAGCGACGCTGCCTTATGCTTGCCGTACCAGTAAACAGGCACTGTGTGCGCGCCGTCCAGCACACCCTTGTGCACAGCGTCCATCACCTCGAACGCCTTCACCACCGCGCCGGCCACCAGGTAATCGATGCGCAGGCGCCCGCCCGCCATGTCGTTGACGCGTTTGACGTACTGCTCGGCCATCTCGTTGAAGATGTCCTTGGCGCCCCACGCCCCCTGCATTTTCAGCACGACCGGCGACTGGGCGACCGAAATCATCGGGAAGCCGGTGATTGCGGCGCCCGCCGCCGCAACCGACGCCCCGGTAAGGAACTTCCGGCGCGATGCGCTCGGCTTCAAATCGGCGGGTTTTTCCTTCAACTCTTGCTTGCTCATTGTTTTCCTCCAAAGGCGTGATTAGGGAAATGAAGCTGCCTGCCCATGATACTTAGATTTGCGCAACTTGGCATTCCGCCCGATGGCAGCATCGGCAATTTCTCATAATGCGGGATGTCCTACTGCAGCACGGCAATCATAGACCGCGATTTACGCGAAATCAAGATAATTCAAGCGCATCGCAGGAGTGCATCGGGCTGTTTCTCCGGACTTGGGGCCGCGCTGGTGAACAACCCAAACCGCAACTCTGCGCAGAAGCGATGCGCCCCCATATGCGCCTACAGATAGTAGAGCAGCAGGTAAACAAGCAGCAGCACCATTACCCACAGCGCCATGCTGCCTGTCGGCCAGGTGCGGGCCAGCACGCCCTCCGGTCCATGGTGCCGGCGCAGCGCCGAAACGATATCCATGATGCGAGCTGGCGCCGCGCTTGCAAGTGCGGCAAACATCCGCGCCAGCGCCCGCGCGGCAACACCGCAGACGGCCGGCCCGAGGCGCCGGTACAGCCAGTCGACATCCAGAGTGATGGTCAGCGTGCGCCGCAGGTAGTCGAGCATGACGAAGAAGGCAAGCCCCGAGAAAAGCAGGAGCTGCAGCTGCGCCACCACATGCGCGCCGGTGTACGGCACGTAATCGACCGCGTACGGCAGCAGCTCATAGAGCGCCCCGGGCGCGACGCCGAGCCCGATGCACAGCACCGAGAAGAAGATCATCGCGACGCGCATGTTGAGCGGCGGCTCCGGCGGGCGCAGACCCGAGTCCTTCTGGAAGAACACGAACCACGGGAACTTGATCCCGGCGTGCAGAAACACGCCGGCCGAGGCCGCGGCGAGCGCGATCCAGACGTAGAACAGGTTCAGGTCGACGGCCGCCTGCGAAATCATCGACTTGCTGACGAAGCCCGAGGTCAGCGGAAACGAGGAGATCGAGAGCGCGCCGATGATGCCGCACGCCGCCGTCAGCGGCATCGACTGGAACAACCCTCCGAGGTCGGTGCATTTTCGCCTGCCGGTCATGAGCAGGACGGACCCGGCCGACATCAACAGCAGCGCCTTGTAGATGATGTGCGTGAAAGCGTGCGCGGCCGCGCCGTTGAGCGCCATCTCCGTGCCGATGCCGACGCCCGTCACCATGAAGCCGACCTGGTTTACGATGCTGTAGGCGAGAATCCGGCGCATGTCGTTCTCGAGCAGCGCGTAGACGATGCCGTAGAAGATCATGAACAGGCCCACGTAAACCAGCAACTCGGTGCCGGGGAATCCGCGCAGCAGCACGTACACCGCGGTCTTGGTGGTGAATGCCGACAGGAATACGGTACCGCTCCACGAGGCCTCGGGATACGCATCGGGCAGCCACGCCGACAGCGGCGGCGCACCGGCGTTGATCAGGAATCCCGCGAGAATCAGCCAATGCGAGGGCGAATCGAGCGTCATGCGCTCGAACGCGATCGAGCCGAACTCGGCGACGTGGCCCGCGATGCCTGCCATCAGCAGAACGCCGCCCAGCAGGTGGATCATCATGTAACGCAGGCTCGCGGCGTAGGCCGTGCGGCCGGCGCTCCAGACGACCAGCGCGGAGCCGATCGCCATCAGCTCCCAGAACACGAATACCGTGACGAGGTCGCCGGCGAAGGCGACGCCGATCGCCGCGCCGGCATAGAGCAGCGCCGCCGGCAGCTCGAGTGGGCTCTTCTGATTGAGCGCGAACAGCGCGCCGCCGAAAGCCATCAGCGCGAAGATGATGGCGAACAGCCGCGAGAGCTTGTCTGTCGCAAACAGCGCGAGCTCGAAGTCGAGGAAATGCGCCTGGACCGCCACCCCCTCCGGCACGTTCCACGCCAGCACCACCGCCGCCATCGGCGCGGCGAGCGCCACCGCGGATCGCGCGCCGCCGCGGAGCCAGACGAGCAGGAATGCCCCGGCGATGAGGATCAGGCCCGGATGTGCGAGCAGGCTAGCCATCGCGCTTCTCGTAGTAGGTATCCGGCTTCTTCAGCATGAGGCCGAGTGCCTTGGCGAAAAGGATCAGCGCCGCGCACGCGATGAACCCGTACCAGGCGTTGAAGCCGAAGATCGCCTCGACGCTGAAGTTCGCCTCGTGCTCGACGAAGAATTCCGCCGCGACGGTGGCCGCCAGGATGGCGATGAATATCCACCACAGGCGCTGGGTGGCCGCGGGTCGGGTGAGCCAGTGCTGCTGCATGTCAGCCTCCCGCCAGCTGCCGCGCGAGCGCGAGCGGCACGTCAGGAAAGAAGAATAGCGCCACGGTGCCCGCGGCGGTGAGCGTCAGCGCCGCGACCATGGTGAAAGGCGCCTCGCCGTGGGCGCGATGCCCGTCATCCGGCGGCGCGACGAAAAAGGCGCGGTAGACGATGGGAAGAAAATAGCCGGCGTTGAGCAGCGTGCTCGCCACGACAACGGCGACCGCGTTCCACTGGCCGGTCGCCATGGCGCCCTGCAGTATGTACCACTTGCTCACGAACCCCGCCGCCGGCGGCAGCCCGATCATCGACAGCGCACCCACGGTGAAAGCACCCATCGTCCACGGCATGCGCCGCCCGATGCCGTCGAGCTGGCTCACCTCGGTCTTGTGCGCGGCCGTGTAAATCGCGCCGGCGGCGAAGAAGAGCGTGATCTTGCCGAGCGCGTGCGCGGCGATGTGCAGCGCCGCCCCGATGACCGAGAGCGGCGTCAGCAGCGCGGCAGCCAGCACCACGTACGACAGTTGGCTCACGGTCGAGTAGGCAAGCCGGCGCTTCAGGTTGTCGGCGCGCAGCGCGACGATGGAGGCGGCGATGATGGTGAACCCGGCCATGAACGGCAGCCAGTCAACGCTTTTCACGCCGGCCGTCGCTTCGACGCCGAAGACGTAGATCACGATTTTCAGCACCGAGAACACCCCCGCCTTGACCACCGCCACCGCGTGCAGCAGCGCGGATACCGGCGTGGGCGCGACCATCGCCGCGGGCAGCCACCGGTGCACCGGCATCACCGCAGCCTTGCCGACCCCGAACACGTAGAGCGCCAGCAGCACGCCGACCGTCGCGTTCGGCACCTCGCCGCCGAGGATGCCGCCCGGAGTAAAGTCGATCGTGCCGGCGAGCTGCCAGGTCCAGATGATCGCGACCAGCAGGAACACGATGGATGTGCCGACGAGCAGCCCGAGATACAGCCGTCCGGCCCTGACCGCCCCCGGCGTAACGTGATGCGTGACCAGCGGATACGTGATCAAAGTGAGCGCTTCGTAGAACAGGAAAAGCGTCAGCAGATTGCCGGCGAACGCGATCCCCATCGTCGCAGCGAGCGCGCCCGCGAAACACACGTAGAAGCGGGTCTGGTGCTTCTCCTCGTTGCCGCGCATGTAGCCGATCGAATAGAGCGAATTGACGATCCACAGGCCGGACGCGACCAGTCCGAACAGCATACCGAGCGGCTCAACCTCGAATCTGAGCGCAAGCCCCGGCATCATTTCGAAGACCGTCACGCCGGGGCGCGCGCCGTCGAGCACCAGGGGCGTGAGGGACGCCACCAGGACGGAAAGCAGCCCGGCGGTCGCCAGCGTGATCGCCTCGCGCAGGTCCGGCATGCGATGGGCGGCGGCGATCAGCCCCATCCCCACCGCCGGCACGGCAATCGCGAGCAGGATCGTCGCCTCGGGCGTCATCTGCTCCCCGGAAGAAGTTCCGCCGCCGCCTGCGAGGCGCCGCTCAGCGTGAGCGAGGCATCAAGCCCGAAATAGAGGCAGGCCGCGACCATCAACCAGGCCGGCACCAACATGGAAAGAGGCGCCTCCCTGAGTCGCGAGACGGACGCGCTTGGCACCTGGAAGTACGCCGCCTCGACGAAGCGCCAGACGTAGATCACCGCAAGCAGCGAACTCAACACGATGAGCAGCGCAAGCCACCACGCACCGCTCTCGATAGCCGCCAGCACGAGATACCACTTGCTGACGAATCCGACCGTGCCCGGCACGCCGATCAGGCTCAGGCCCGCGAGCACGATGCCGAACGAGGTCAGCGGCATCACCCGTGCGATGCCACCGATGTCCTGGAAGCGGACCGCGCCCAGGCGCAGCGCGATTCCGCCCAGCAGCAGGAAGATCGCGCCCTTGGTGAGCGCATGGTTGAAGAGATGCACGATGGCGGCGGTGAGCCCGGTGAGGCTGTCGAAGCTCACGCCGAGGGTGATGTAGCCGATTTGCGCCACGCTCGAGTACGCGAACAGGCGCTTGATGTTGTCCTGAAAGATGGCGACAGTCGACGCGATGAACATCGCCGCGAGCGACAGCACGAGCAGGATATCGCTCGTCGGATGCGCAATGAATACCGCGCTCTCGCCGAAAACCGAATAGTAGAACCGCAACAGCACGTACAGTGACACCTTGGTCGCGGTCGCCGCAAGGAAGGCCGTCACCGCGGATGGCGCGTAGGCGTAGGCGTTGGGCAGCCACAGGTGCAGCGGAAAGAGCGCCAGCTTCAGCGAGATGCCGACGGTGAGGAAAGCGAGCGCGGCCAGGATCGGGCGTGTATCGGTCACCTCCCGCAGCCGCGCCGCCATGTCCGCGAGATTGAGCGTACCGGTCATGAGAAAGAGCAGCCCGACGCCGATCACGATGAAAGTCGCCCCGATCGTGCCCATGATCAGATACTGATAGGACGCCACCAGCGCCCGCCGGTCGCGCCCCAGCGCGATCAGCACGTAGCTCGACAGCGAGGAGATTTCCAGAAACACGAACAGATTGAATCCGTCGCCCGTGGCCGCAATTCCAAGCAGCCCCGCGAGACACAGCACATACATCGTGTAGAACAGGTAGTGCTGCTCCGGCGCGACCTCGGCCTCAACGCTTTCGCGGCAGTAGATCACGACGACCGACGCGATCAGCGATACGAGCACCAGCAGGAACGCGTTCACGCTGTCGATGCGGTACTCGATTCCCCACGGCGGCGCCCAGCTGCCGATGGCGTACGAAATCACGCCGCCGCCGGCGACTTCCGCCAGCAGCGCAGCCGATACCGCGAGTGAAGACCAGCTTGCGACGGCGGCGAGGAGCCAGGCGAAGCCGCCGTGCCGCAAAAGCACCATCAACGGCGCAGCGATCAGCGGCACCACCACGTGCAATATGGGATAATTCTGTGAGATCAAGATATTACATCTTGTTATCGGCGGTTTGCTGAAGGGCAGGTTGCTCCTGCGCCAGGATCTCATCCTCCTCGATGGTGCCGTAGGCTTCCTTGATCCGGACCACGATCGCAAGTCCCAGCGCAAGCGTAGCCACGCCGACCACGATCGCGGTGAGGATCAGCACGTGGGGCAGCGGGTTCGAGTACACCGCGAACTTGTCCGCAATGATCGGCGCCGTACCCCCAATGAGCTTCCCGGGCGCGATGTAGAGCAGATAGACCGAAGTCTGGAAGATCGCCAGGCCCACGAGTTTTTTCACGAGGTTGCCGCGCGCGATCACGATGTAGAGCCCCGCGATCGCGATGAACAACGTTGCCCAGTAGCTGAAGTGATTGGCGATCGCGGTCACTCGCCGCCTCCATCGCCCCGTCCGGCGAACATGTAGAAGATCTTGAGCATCACCCCGGCGACGGTGATCAACACACCCATCTCGATCCAGAAGATGCCGCGGTGCTGGCCATCGACCGGATCGGCCCCGAGCACGAAGTAGTCGAGATAGTTGCCGCCCAGCAGCAAGCCGGCGACGCCGACGCCGGCGTACAGCAGCACGCCGGCTGCGATCATGACTTCGACCAGCCGGTCGGGTACGACTTCGCGCGCCGCCGGCAATCCGAAGATGATCCCGTAGAACACGATCGCCGCGGCCGAGATCACCCCCGCCTGGAAGCCGCCGCCCGGACCGAAGTCGCCGTGGAACTGCACGTAGAGCGCGAACAACACCATGAACATGATCATGAGCTTCGCGATGACGCGCAGGACGAGATAATTCCTCACGGCTTGCCTCCCCGCCTGCGGCCGCGCACTCGCCGCAGGAGCGCGATCACCCCGATTCCGGCGGTGAACACCACGGTCACTTCGCCCAGCGTGTCATAGCCACGGTAGCTCGCCAGGACCGCCGTCACGATGTTGGGAACCCCCGTTTCGCGCGCACCTTCCTCGACGTAGCGCTTTGCCACGTGCTGATGGATTGGCGCCTCGGAATCGGAAAACGCGGGCAGCCCGAGGGTTCCATAGGCAAGTGCCGCACCAGTGGCCAACGCGACCACCAGCGGCAGGAACGGTCTGTGCAACGGCTTCATCTCGATTCCCTTGCCGAGGTGCAGCGCGCTCAAGAACAGGATGGTAGAAATTCCGGCTCCAACCGCAGCTTCGGTCATCGCCACATCCACCGCGTCGAGCGCGACCAGCACGGTCGCCATCAGGAAGCTGTAGATGCCGAACAGGATGACCACCGCGAAGAGGTTGCGCTGGCGCGCGATCACCACCGTGACCACCGCCATCATGACGAGCAGGGTCGTGATGATTACGGGTTCGATGGCTTGCTCCTGTCTTCCGCAAGCAGCGGCTTCAGGCCGCGGGCGAGTCCTGCCTTGGCCAGCGCATGCGTCGCCGTCGGGCTGGTGAAGAGGATCAACACCCCGATCATCGCGAGCTTCACCGCCACCAGCGTGAACCCCGCTTGCAGCATGAGCCCCAAGAGGATGAGCCCCGCGCCCAGCGTATCGGTGACGCCCGCCGCATGGATGCGGGTGAAAAACTCGGGCATGCGAATCAGGCCTACCGCACCGATGACGCAGAAGACGCCGCCCGCAATCAGGCAGGCCCAACTCACCGCATCGACGAACACGCTCATGCCTTCGACTCCTCCTCGGCGTCGCCCGGGTCGCCCAGGTTGCCATATTCGAAATACTTGAGCACTGCGATCGTGCCCACGACGTTGAGCAGCCCGTAGACGATGGCGAGATCGAGGAACTCGGGACGGTCGGTGAGGAAACCGATGACGGCAAGCAGCAGGACCGCGATCGTGCCCACCGTGTTGGCCGCGAGCGCGCGGTCGAAGACCGTCGGGCCGAGGCAGGCGCGCGTCAATGCCAGCGCGAGCGCAACCAGCAGAGCGGCGGCGGCAGCCCCAAACATCATCGCCTCCCTTCGAAGCGCGTGACGCGCCGGTCCATCTCGCCCTCGAGCAGCCCGTCAGCGCTCTCGCGCGTCAGCGCGTGGACCAGGATCTCGCCCTCCTTCACTTCCACCGAGATCGTGCCCGGTGTCAGCGTGATGCAATTCGCGTAAGTTACCACGCCAACGGTGGATTTCTGGGAAGTGGGCACGCGAACGAGCGTCGGGCTGATCGGCAGCCGCGGGTTGAGGATGATCTTCGTCACACCCCAGGCGCTCTTGGCGATTTCCTTGAACAACCATGGCCAGTAAGTGACGAGCCGCCAGCTCAGGTGAATGGGATGGCCTTCGTGGTCCACCACCTCCATGCGCCGCGCGAGCAACACCACACCGATGGCCGAGCCCGCTCCCGCCGCGATGAGGAACGCGGTGAAGTTACCCGAGAGCAGCAGCCAGAAGACAAAGAGAACCAGGATTGAACTCAGCGTGTACAAGGGCTTTCTCCAACGCCCCAATTCGATCGGCAGGCAACGGGCGCCGGACAAATCGGCGCGCCGGCAGCGTTCGTGCTCATTTATTGCGAGGCGCAGTGTAGCCGAATTCTACGAACTGCACGGCGCCGAGACAACCCTTATCGGTGCACTACGCCGCGACCGGTCGTATCCTCGCGATAAAGCCGGCCGCGGCGTACAAACCATTTCTCGATTTCGACCGCGACGAAAATCATCCCGGCCCCGATCACGCACAACGCCAGTTCCGGCGCGTCGAGCGGTGCCGTCTTGAAAATTCCGTTGAGCGCGGGAACGTACAGGATCGCCACCTGCAACGCCGCCGTCACGAGGACCGCGCCCAGCAACAGCGGGTTGGAAGCGATCCCGAGACCGAACAAAGATTCGCGGTCGGAACGAATGGCGAGCACGTGGGCGAGCTGGCAAAAGGTGAGCACGGTGAACACCATGCTCTGCCAGTGCGGATACCCCGCGTGGTAGGCCCACGCCTGGATGGCGAGCACGACGCCGCTCATCAACAGCCCGACCCACACGATGTGCTGCCACATGCCGTGCGCGAAAATGCTCTCCCCGGGCGGTCGCGGCGGGCGTTCCATGGTCGCGCGCGCCTCGGGCTCCACCGTCAGCGCCAGGCCGGGAAGGCCGTCCGTCACGAGGTTGACCCACAGGATATGAACCGGCAGCAGCGGAATCGGCAGCCCGAGGAAGGGCGCGAGAAAGATGATCCAGATTTCCCCCGAGTTCGTGGTCAGCGCGTACTTGATGAAGCGGCGGATATTGTCGTAGATGCGGCGTCCCGCGCGCACCGCGGTGACGATCGTGGCGAAATTGTCGTCGAGCAGCACCACGTCCGACGCTTCACGCGCGACGTCGGTGCCCGCCGTGCCCATGGCCACGCCGATGTCGGCGCGTTTCAGCGCCGGCGCGTCGTTCACGCCGTCGCCCGTCATGGCCACGTACTCGCCCCTGTCCTGCAACGCCTTGACGATGCGGATCTTCTGCTCCGGATCGACGCGCGCAAAAACGCGCACATGGTGGATGCGCTCCGCGAGCACCGCTTCGTCGAGGCGCGCAAGCTGACGCCCCGTCATCACCTCGCCCCCATCCGTGATGATGTCGAGCCGGCGCGCCACCGCCCGCGCGGTGACCGGGTGATCGCCCGTGATCATCACCGGCACGATGCCCGCGGCGCGGCAGGTGGCAACCGCATCCCTCACCGCGGCGCGCGGCGGATCGATGAGCCCCACAAGACCGACGAACACCAGATCGCGCTCGATCGATTCTTCGTCTTCGAGGTCGGGAAGCTCGCGCCACGCGCGATAGGCAACGGCAAGCACCCTCAGCCCCTCGGCGGCCATGCGCTCCGTCACCCTGTCGACGGATGCGCGCTCCAGCGGCGCCGTTCCGTCCCGGCCGAGCTGCGCCACGCACCGCTGCAGCACCGCTTCGGGCGCGCCTTTCGTGAAACCCACGATCTCGCCTTCGAGTTCGTGGAACGTCGTCATGCGCTTGCGCTCGGAGTCGAACGGCAGCTCGGCGAGCCGCGGCGACCGCTGCCCCAGGACGGCCCTGTCAAAACCCGCGCGCGCAGCCGCTTCCTGCAGCGCAACCTCGGTGGGATCCCCGGTCACTTCCGCACCCGCGGCGACCGCGTCGTTACACAGCGCAAGAGCGGTCAGCAGGAGACGCCCGGCGACCCCGGTCCCGGACTCCGGCCGCATCAGATCGCCAGCGGCGTAGCAGGTATCGACCCGCATGCGGTTTTCGGTGAGCGTGCCGGTCTTGTCCGAGCAGATGTAAGTGATGGAACCGAGCGTCTCCACCGCCGGCAGGCGTCTGATCAACGCGTTCTGCTGCACCATCCGGTAGGCGCCCAGCGCGAGCGAGATCGTCACCACCGCCGGCAGCGCCTCGGGAATCGCGGCCACCGCCAGGCTCACGGCGGTGAGGAACATGAGCACCGGCGGCTCGCCGCGCACGAGGCCGGCGATGAATATGATGGCGCAGATGGCGAGCACCACCATGGCGAGACGCCCGCCGAAGGCTGCGAGCCGTTTCTGGAGCGGGGTCCTGACGTCCTCTTCGGCCGCAAGCAGCGCGGCGATCCTGCCCAGCTCCGTGTCCATCCCGGTCGCGACCACGATGCCTTGCCCGCGGCCGTAACTGACGAGCGTGCCCTTGTAGGCCATGTTGTGACGGTCGCCGAGCGGCGCTTCCCGCTCGGCGACGGTCCGCGTGATCTTGTCCACCGCCGCCGCTTCGCCGGTGAGCGCAGCCTCGTTCACCTTCAGCCGTATCGCCTCCGTGAGCCGCAGGTCGGCCGGCACGACATTGCCCGCTTCGAGCAGCACGATGTCCCCCGGGACGAGGTCGTGCGCCGGGAGAGTCAGCCGGTTTCCTCCGCGCAGCACGGTGGCCGTCGGCGCGGCGATGCGCTTCAGCGCGGCCATCGCGCGTTCGGCACGGTACTCCTGCACGAAGCCGATCGCCGCGTTGAGCGCCAGGATGGCAATGATCGCGACGGTGTCCTGCAGCTCGCCGATCAACCCCGAGATGATGGCCGCGGCGATCAGCACGAGGATCATGAAATCGGCGAACTGGTCGAGCAGGATGCGCCACGGCGGGCGGCGCCGGGCCTCGCGCAGCTCGTTGCGGCCGTGGCGCGCGACACGCCGTCGCGCTTCCTCCGGCGTCAGACCGGAGCTCGCATCAACGTCCAACGCGTCGGCCGCCCCGCCGGAATCGAGGCAATGCCAGTCGGATCGGGAGACGCTCTTCACATCCATGGCATCGGACGCCGTTCGCTTCGGGAAGTCATCCGTAACGATCCTGTCGTCACCCGCGACCGCGCTTGACGGCTTCAAGCGGCAGCCTCCCGACGACGTGCAGCAAATCAAGCGTTGCCCCTTCCCGCCGGGCGAGCCGCGCTCCCTGCTCCGCCGCCAGTTCGGCGCGCGGCGATAAGTCCGTGGCAACAAGTATGTGTGTTATTCCGCTCATCACCATCTCCTTGCCGCCACAATCCGTTGCTGCTGTCGTGTCATGCTTCAGCCGAGCAATCGGGATTCCGCGCGCTGCAGTTCCTCGGGCGTTCCGAACAGCACGACCACATCCCCGGCCTCGAGTCGTATTTCGGGCGCCGGCGCCAGATGGCGCTTCCCCGACCGGACCAATGCAGTCGCCAGAACATGATCGCGACCGAGGTCGAGCTCCGCAAGTGAGCGTCCCACGGCATATGCTCCGGGCTCCAGGGAGACCGGCCGCAGACGATCGGCTGTTTCGTCCTCCTGATCGCTTGGAGAGGATCCCTCGCCACGAAAGAATTCCCGCAGCAGGCGGTGGCGGCCGGCCCGCGACTCACGCATGCGGCGAACGACCCGGGACAGCGGAACTTCCAGCAGCAGCAAGGCGTGCGAGGCGATCATCATGCCCGCTTCAAGCGTCTCCGGCACCACTTCGGTCGCCCCGGCCCGCCGCAATTCCTCGACATGGCTTTCGTCCCGCGTGCGCACCATGACCGGGAGATCCGGCCTCAGCGCACGCACGTGATGCAACACCTTGAGCGCTGCGCCGACATCGTCATGACTCACCACCAGGAGCCGCGCGGTGCCGATGCCGACGGTCTCGAGGATGTCGCGCTCGGCGGCATCACCGTAATAGACCGGTTCACCCGCGGTGTGAGCCGCGCGCACCCGGGCCGCGTCAAGATCGAGCGCCACATACGGGAACCGCTCCTCTTCCAGGAAGTGTCCGACGTTCTGGCCGATGCGGCCGTAGCCGCAGATAATCACGTGGTCGCGCAGGGCCGGGGTTTCCGGTATGCCCGCCGCCGGCACGTCGGGCGGCGGTTGCCCTGCATTGCCGCCGACCCTGACGGCGAGTCGATGGTTATAGCGGATGATAAACGGCCCCGCGATCATGCTGAGCAACACGGCGGTGAGCGCGATCTGCGCAGCCTGCGGCGCAATCGCCCGGGCTTCGAGCGCAATGGCAAGCAGCGCGAAACCGAACTCTCCGCCCACCGCCAGCACGATACCCGTGCGCCAGGCGGTGGCGGCATCGACCTTGGCCCAGCGCACCATCAGCCCGACGAGAAGCGCCTTGACGGCGAGCAACGCCAGGGCCCCGATCGCGGCCCAGTGCCACAGTTGCAGAAGGGACGCCGGATCGAGCAGCATCCCCACGGTAACAAAGAACAGACCGAGCAGCACATCCCGGAACGGACGGATGGCGGATTCGATCTGGTGACGGAACTCGGTCTCGCCCAGCATCATGCCGGCAAGAAATGCGCCGAAGGCCATCGACAGGCCGAGGCTGTGCGTCATCCACGCCGAAACCAGGGAAACGAAAAGCACGGTCAGCGTGAACAGTTCCGGCGAATGCCGCGCGGCGATCTCATGGAACAGAGGGCGCAACAGCCAGAGGCCGGCCAGAAGGACCAGGGCGAACGCGAACAACGCCTTCGCCAGCGCCCACGCCAGCGGCAGCGCGAGCGAGCCGGCGCCGGCGGCCGCAAGCACCGGGATGATCACCACGAACGGCACGGCGGTGACATCCTGGAACACCGACATCGCCAGCGCCAGCCGGCCGTGCCGGCTCTGTTCTTCGCCCTGCTCGAGGAGTTGTTTGCTGATGATCGTGGTCGAGGATTGCGCGAATACCGCGCCGACGACGAACGCCGCGGCTGGCGGCAGGCCGGCGAGCCAGGCGATGAAGCCGAAGATCGTCGTGGTGAGCAGCACCTGGCCCGTTCCCAATCCGAAGACCAGATGGCGCAGCGCGTAGATCTGCGGCAACGAGAAATTGAGCCCGATCGTGAACAGCAGGAAAACGATACCGAGCTCCGCCGCGACACGGATATGCTGGGCGTCGACGACCGGTCCCGCGGTGTGGGGGCCGAGGACAACGCCGACGAGGAAATAGCCGAGACTCGAAGGGATGCGCAGGCGCTGGAACACGGTCACGATAAACACCGCCACGCCCAGCAGGAGGAGCGTTTCCAGCAACAGTTCACCCATTGGCCAGGATTCCCCCGTATGACTTGGTTGTATCCAGGGTATCAGACGTGCGCCAGCCGCCGGCGCAGCAGCCATTTTTCGCCTTCAACCACGAAGAAAATCGCGGTCGCGCACAGGATGATGCGCAGCCACGCGGCGGCGTCGATCGCGTCGGTCCCGAACAGCCGGTGGGCGATCGGCACGTAAGTGAACATCGCCTGGAACACGACAAGGATTCCGACGGCGGAGAGGACCATCCGGTTGCCCAGGAGGCCTTCGGCGGAAAGCGCCGACTCGTAGATGTGCCGGCTGTTGAACAGATAGAAGATTTCGCCGGCCACCAGCATGTTCACGGCAACGGTGCGCGCGGACTCGATCGAGGCACCCCGCTCCAGCTCCCAGATGAACAGCCCGAAGGATGCGGCGACCAGGAGCAGGGAAACCAGCACGATGCGCCAGACCAGAAACCCCGACAACAGCGGCTCGCGCGGGTCGCGGGGCGGGCGGCGCATCACGTTCGACTCGGCGGGCTCGAAGGCGATGGCGAGCGCCAGGGTCACGGCGGTGATCATGTTGACCCACAGGATCTGCACCGCGGTGATCGGCAGCGCCATGCCGAGCAGGATCGCGGTGATGATGACCCCGGCCTCCCCGCCGTTCGTCGGCAGGATAAAGAGGATCGCCTTCTTCAGGTTGTCATAGACGGTGCGGCCTTCCTCCACCGCATGGGCGATGGAGGCGAAGTTGTCGTCCGCCAGCACCATCTCGGCGGCTTCCTTCGCCGCCTCCGTGCCCTTGACACCCATCGCCACGCCGACCTCGGCGCGCTTGAGCGCCGGCGCGTCGTTCACGCCGTCGCCCGTCATGGCGACGATGGCGCCTTCGGCCTGCAGCGCTTCCACCAGGCGCAGCTTGTGCTCGGGGCTGGCGCGCGCGAAGACATCGATGTCGCGCGCGGCGCGACGCAGTGCCGCGCTGTCGAGCTGCTCGATCTCCGCGCCGCCCAGCGCCCGGGTTCCGTCGCCGATGCCGAGCATGCGGCCCACCGCGCGGCCGGTCACGACGTGGTCCCCCGTGATCATCTTCACCCGGATGCCCGCCTGACGGCAGTCGGCCACCGCGGCGATCGCCTCCACTCGCGGCGGATCGATCATCCCGACCATGCCAAGGAGCACGAGGCCCTGCTCGATCTCGCCGAACCTGAGCTCGAGCGGCGGCGCCTCGAACGGGCGCAGGGCGAGCGCCAGCACGCGCTGCCCTTCGGCGGCGAGCCGGTCCACGGCCGCCCGCCACGAATGCGGGTCGATTGGCCGCGCCTCGCCACCGCGACGCTCGAAAGAACACATTTCCAGCACGCGTTCCGGCGCGCCCTTCACGTAAGAGTACGCGTGCCCGGCATGGTCGTGGTGCAGAGTCGCCATGAAACGGTGCTCGGATTCGAACGGAATGACATCGGTGCGCGGGGACGATCGCTGTTCGAACGCCGGGTCGAGACCGGCCTTGAGCGCGAGCGTCACCAGCGCCCCTTCCGTCGGATCGCCCTCCAAATGCCAGGCCCCTTTCCTCTCTGTCAGAACGGCGTCGTTGCACAGGAGGCCGGCGCGGACCAGCTCGACGAGATCGGCGTGCTCCGCGACAAGCACCGAATCTCCCGCGATCGAGAATCCGCCTTCCGGGGCGTAGCCGGCGCCGCTCACCGAATAGGACGCGTCGGCCGTGACCACGCGGCTCACCATCATTTCGTTGCGCGTCAGCGTGCCGGTCTTGTCCGAGCAGATCACCGTGACCGAGCCCAGCGTCTCCACCGCGGGAAGGCGGCGGATGATCGCGTTGCGCCGTGCCATGCGCTGCACGCCGATGGCAAGCGTGATCGTCATGATCGCCGGCAGGCCCTCGGGGATCGCCGCCACTGCCAAACCCACTACCGCGAGAAACATGTCGGCAGCCGTGTAGTCGCGTGCCAGCAGCCCGAACGCGAAAGTGACTGCCGCGCTGCCGAGAATCGCCGCCGTGAGCCAGCGGGCAAACTCTTCCATCCTTCTCGTGAGCGGCGTGGCGAGCTCCACCACCTCGTGCAGCATGCCGCTGATGCGCCCGATTTCCGTGCGCGCGCCGGTGGCGACCACCACGCCTTTCGCCTGGCCGTAGGTGATGAGTGTGCCTGAATAGGCCATGCAGGCGCGGTCCCCGATCGTCGCAGCCTCGGCTACCGGTCGCAGGGATTTCTCGACCGGCACCGACTCCCCGGTGAGCGCCGCCTCCTCGACGCGCAGCGTCCTGACCTCTATAAGACGCAGATCGGCCGGCACCTTATCGCCCGAGGCGAGCAGCACGACATCGCCCGGGACGAGTTCGTCGGCCGGGATCTCGCGGCGGCGGCCGTCACGCAGCACCAGCGCGTGCAGCGACAGCATGCTGCGGATCGCCTCGATCGCCCGTTCGGCCTTACCCTCCTGGACGAACCCGATGACCGCGTTGATCAGCACCACCGCCACGATGACGCCCGTGTCGATCCAGTGGCCGAGCGCGGCCGTCACCGCGGCTGCCGCGAGCAGCACGTAGATGAGCACGTTGTGGAATTGCAGCACGAAGCGCGCCAGCGGGCCGCGCCGCTGCGGCGGCGGGAGCCGGTTCGGCCCGTAACTCGCCAAACGTTCCCTGGCTTCAGCTTCGGAAAGCCCGTGCAGGTCCGCGCCCACCGCAGTGAGGGTTTCTTCCGCCGGGAGCGCGTGCCAAAGTCGCGGCGCCACCTTATTCGGCATGTCGCCCGCCTGTTGCATCATCTCACCTGGTTGGTTCATCAACGATGAAAAATCGAGCGCATATAGTACCGACCGCCCCTCCGGCGGACGTGATGAGGCCGGACATGCTCAATGCCCGACGCGCCCCGACCGACCGTTAGAATATCGAATTCATATGCCAGCCGGGAAGGATCATCATGAAACTCGACTCTCATCCATCACTTCCGTCGCGCGCACGACGCTATCTCATCGCCGGGGTATTGATGTTGACTCCTCTCCGGGTCACCCGGCTTGTGCTCAATGTTCTGTTTACGCAGCTGTCCCGCGTCGGCAAACCCCGGGTGCAGGTATTCACCCACATCCGGCTACATGGAGATCGTGCCTGCCGACCGCATCGTGCCAACCGACTGGACGCTTGACGAAGCCATGCGCTTTGTCGTCACCGGAGGCACCAGCGCACCCGATCATATCGACTTCGGCGGCACGCCCGCGCCTTCCGGCTGATGCGGGTTAGCTGCCGGCTTTTCAGCGACGTGTTTGCCGGCGCCAGTGAACTGGGGAAGGATACATTGGCGGCTGTCACCCGCGGGCGCACCGAACCATTGCGTCGTTGCCTTGTCCACGGAAATGGAACAAGCCGGTTCAGCTTTGTGAGGATGGAGAGCCATGCAACTCAATGATTCTGTAGGTTCGCAAGACCGCGCGTACGCCGACGCGGAATCCGATCTGAAAGAGATCGTCATGGGTTTGCACTGGGACCCCCCGCAGGACGGCGTCACTGCCGACCCCGGGGACCTGGATGCCCTGTGCGTGCTGTTCGACGGGCAGCGCCGCGTGCTGGAGGTCATTCATCCGGCCCATCCGCGTAACGCCGATGGCAGCGTCATCCATACCGGGGACTCCCGGACGGGGGCGAGCGCGTGGGATGACGAAAGAATTTTTGTTTTCCTGGAAGCGTTGCCGAAAGCTGTTTCCGCGATCACGTTTGTCGTGGCCAGTGCCACGGGCCGCGCTTTCGGCGAGGTCCGCGGCGCGTCCAGTCACGTCAGTGATCACGTCACGGAACGTGAATGGGTCCGGCTCGAACTCACCGCCCTCGATCGGCATACGCTGCATTGCGTCGCTACTTTGCACCGCGGTCCGACGGGCTGGAAAATATCCGCGGATGCGCAGACCGTGAATGGCGAACTGATGGCAGAGCTGTTGTCGCTCATCAGGAGCGGGAAGAGCCGCGGGCGTTAGCAGTCCACAGCGCATCGCGGAACAGCCGATCTCGCCACTCGGGAGCGAACAGGTGATCCTCCGGGCCATGAGTCCCGTCGTTGCGGCCGTCTTCTGGATTTGCGTTTACCTGGGCCTCGTGTCCGCCCCGCTGTTCCTGCTGCTCGTCGGGCCGATGCCGCCCGGCGTCGGCCTGTGGTGGGACCTGTCGATGGCGCTGGGCTTCGCCGGCCTGGCGATCATGGGCGTGCAGTTCGCGCTCACCGCCCGCTTCCGCCATGCCAGCGCGCCGTTCGGCATCGACATCATCTACTACTTCCATCGCCTCGCAGCGATCATCGGCATCGGTCTGCTCCTGTTCCACTACGCGATCCTGCGCATCACCTACCCCGACACCCTTGGCGCGCTCGATCCGTTGCAGGCTCCGCGCCACATGATGGCGGGACGAGTTGCGCTTGTCCTGTTCGGCATCCTCATCGTGACCTCCTTGTGGCGCAAGCTCCTTCGCATCGATTACGAACATTGGCGCGTCGCGCACGCGTTGTTGGCCACTGCGGGGCTGATCCTCGCGGTCGTGCATATCGAAGGGGTGGGATATTACACGGCAGCGCCCTGGAAGCGCGGGTTGTGGATCGGCTACACACTGATCTGGGTGTTCCTCATCGCCTACGTGCGTTTGATCAAGCCCTGGCGCATGCTGAAGACCCCGTACCGCGTCGTCGAGGTGCGGCCCGAGCGCGGCCGCACCTGGACCCTGGCGCTTGCACCCGCGGGATTACCGGGAGCTGCAGTATTTCCTTTGCGGGCCCAAGCCAATGAGTGAAACCGTGCAGCAGGGGCTGCACGGCATGGGCGTGCCGTGTATGAAGCGCAACAGTGCGCCATGTGCCACTCCGTCGCCGGCACCGGAAATCCGCGCTATCCCCTGGACGGCGTGGGCGCCCGCCGGAAATTGGAAGAAATCCGCAACTGGATCGTGGGTACCGGAGAGATCAAGAGTCAGCTCGCGGGCGGCCCGTTCCGCATGAAGCAGAAATACCGGGCGCTGCCGCGGGAAGACCTGGACGCCCTGGTTGCCTACATGCAGAGCCTGCGAAATTGAGCGCGTGCGCGGCTCACTTCCTGTTCTCGGGCGGCAGGACGAAATCGGTCTGCGGGTTGCTCGGCCAGCGGAAATATTCGGTGCGCAGGCGTTCGGCCACCTTCACCTTGCGCGAGTGTGTCCTGCCTTCGTGGGTGGCGGTCACGGAATAGCTGCCGGCGGGCAGCTTCGCCAGAAAGAACGGCCCGTCGGCCACGTGCTCGACGAGCGTCCGGCCTGCGGCGTCCGCGACCTTCACGCCGACATCGGCGACGTAGTTCCCCTCGATGAGCGTGAACACGAGCTTCAGGCTGAATTCCTTCTCGCGCGCCTTGAGACGCTCCTCGGAGTCAAGGCCCACGCCACCCGATATGAACGATACATTGTTCTGCGTCATCACCGTTTCGGCTGCCGGCGCCTGCGGGGCGCCCAGGGCAAGCGCGAGGACGACGGGCGCGATGTTCCAACGCGACACAAGTGCCATTGCGAATCTCCTTTCATGGCCGTTCCCTCCACGAGGGACAGGAGGAATCTGCAAAAGTTTGATTTTCGCATCGATCGATGCGCGCTGCTTGACGCAGATCAACCGCGGGACGCCACTGGCAGGCGGCGCGGTCAGCCGGGCGCCCCCGGCTTTTTCTTCAGCAGGTCGAACAGCGGCGAGAGCATGTCCATCGGCAGTGGGAACACGATGGTCGAGCTCTTGTCGCCGGCGATCGAACTCAGCGTCTGCAGGTAGCGCAACTGCATCGCCTGCGGCTGCTGCGCCAGCAACTGCGCCGCCTCCAGCAGTTTCTGCGCGGCCTGCTGCTCGCCCTCGGCGTGGATCACCTTGGCGCGCCGCGTGCGTTCCGCTTCCGCCTGCTGCGCGATCGCGCGCACCATGGACTCGTTGATGTCGACGTGCTTGATCTCCACGTTCGCGACCTTGATGCCCCACGCGTCGGTCTGCGCGTCGAGGATGTTCTGAATGTCGAGATTGAGCTTGTCGCGCTCGGCCAGCATCTCGTCGAGCTCGTGCTTGCCCAGCACCGCGCGCAGCGTCGTCTGCGCGAGCTGGCTCGTCGCCTCGTAGAAATTATCGACCTGGATGATCGCCTTCTGCGGATCGATCACGCGAAAGTAGATCACCGCATTGACCCTCACCGAGACGTTGTCGCGCGAAATCACGTCCTGGCTCGGCACGTCCATCACCACCGTGCGCAGATCCACCCGCACCATCTGCTGGATGCCGGGAATGACGACGATGAGCCCCGGCCCCTTCACTTTCCAGAACCGGCCGAGCATGAACACCACGCCGCGCTCGTACTCGCGCAGGATGCGGAAGGACGCGATCACCAGTATTGCGACCAGCACCAGAACACCGCCCAGGCCAAAGTCCCAGATCATGTCAGTCTCCTTGAGGTTATTCCCGCTCCGGCTCGACGCCGAGCGTAAGCCCGTCGATCCGCGTCACGCGCACCCGCGCCCCGCGCGCGAGCGGCGTGCGGCTCACGATGCGCCAGCGCTCGCCCTGCACCTGCGCCCATCCTTCGGCCTGCATGTCTTCCAGCACCACGCCCGGCGCCCCGACGATGTTTTCGCTGCCGCTCACCACCCGGCGCTTGCGGGCCTGCAGCGCGAGCGCGACGATCGAGAACACGATCACGGCGCTCACGACACCGAGCGTGATGACGAACGGCAGCGGCATCGCGTATTCGCCGGCCTCGGGCTCGACCAGGATCACCGAGCCGAACACCAGCGCCACCACGCCCCCTATTCCCAGCGCCCCGAAACTCGGCAGGAACGCCTCGGCGACGATGAACGCGATGCCCAGCAGGATCAGGCCCAGCCCCGCATAGTTGATCGGCAGCAGCTGGAACGCGAACAGCGCGAGCAGGAGGCAGATCGCGCCGACGACGCCCGGCAGCACGAACCCGGGATTGGAGAATTCGAAGATGAGGCCGTAAATGCCGATCATCATCAGGATGAGCGCGATGCTCGGGTCGGCGATCACCGCGAGCAGCTTGCTGCGCCAGTCCGGCTCGACGCGGGTCACCGCAGCGCCTTCGGTGTCGAGCGCGCGCTCGACGCCCTGGACCGTCACCTTTCTGCCGTGCAGTTGCTTGAGCAGGTCCGTCAGGTCGTGCGCGACGAGATCGATTACCTTGAGCTGCCGCGCTTCCTCCGCCGAAAGACTCACCGCCTCGCGCACGGCTTTCTCGCCCCAGTCGGCGTTGCGCCCGCGAAGCTGGGCGAGGCTGCGGATATAAGCAGCGGCGTCGTTGATCTGCTTTTGCGCGAGGTTGCCCTTGGGCGGGGTGTCGGCTTTCGCTTCTTCGTCCTGTTTCGCGCCCTTCTTTTCACCCGCGTCCTTGTCCGGCGGACGCGCCGGCTTTCTCTCGGGTTCGCCGGACGGCATGATCCCGATCGGCACCGGTGTCGCCGCGCCGAGGTTGGTGGCCGGCGCCATCGCCGCGACATGGCTCGCGTACAGGATGAAGGTCCCGGCGCTTGCAGCGCGTGCACCGCCCGGCGCCACGAAAGTCGCCACCGGCACCGGCGAGGCGAGAATTTCCTTGATGATGCGTCGCATCGCCGTATCGAGCCCGCCGGGCGTATCCATCTGCAGCACGACAAGCCCCGCGCCCTGTTCGCCGGCCCGCCGTATGCCGCGCGCGACGTAATCCGCGGTCGCCGGACTCACCGCGCCTTCCAGCGTCAGCACCACCACCGGGGCGGTTGCCGCACACAGCGCCGAGCTCCCGAGCACGAGTACCGACAACAGGCCGCCCGCCAGCGTGCGCATCGCTCCCGGCACCCGCCGCAGCATTCGGGAATTCACCGCCGGCTCGCAGACCGTCATCATAATTCCTTGGACAGCCTAGACGGCGACCTGTTGCGCCGCCCGGGCCCGATTTCTTTCCGCCTCCGCGAGAAACTCCCGCAGCAGCGGCCCTCCGTCAAGCAGCCCGGAATCCGCCGGATCATGGAATTCCGGATGCCATTGCACGCCCACGACATAGCCCGGACCCTGCCACCGGATGGCCTCGATGATGCGGTCGGGCACGGACAGCGCTTCCACCACCAGGTCCTTCCCGAGCGTCTTGACCGCCTGATGATGGATGCTGTTCACGCGCACGGCGGCGACATTCGGATACAGCACGGCCAGTCCCGAACCCGCGACGAAAGCAAGCGCGTGGAAATTCTTGTCGAACGCATCCGCGTTGTGATGGTCGATCTCGTCGCGACGCTGCAGGGCGATGTCCTGGTAGAGCGTGCCGCCGAAAGCCACGTTGATGAGCTGCAATCCGCGGCAGATTCCGAGCACGGGTTTCCCTGCGGACACGAATTCCTGCAGCAGATCGATCTCGTACATGTCGCGGATGCGGTCGCCCCGCCATTCCGGCCTGAGCGGCGTTTCCCCATAGGTGAGCGGACTCACGTCCGCCCCGCCCTGCAGCACCAGCGCGTCGAGTTCGGCGGCATAGTCGGCGATGCGGATATTCCCGCGCCGCAGCAATCCGCCGCCCTCGATCGACGGCATCATGAACACCATTGCATTGGCCGTCATGAGCCAGTGCGCCACCGATTGCTCGAGGTATTGCAGCGTCTTGCCCTTGAATCCGAGCTGGGAGGGCACGTTGTGCAGAAATCGCGGCGAGAGGCCGATCTTGAGAGGCCTGTTCATGGCCAGGGGAACGGATTGCGTGTAATCAAAAGGCATGAAGTCAAATGTTCGCGAGGGCGCTGCCCATCCAGCGTTCACTTTGCATGCGCGCAACGTCGTTGAGCGAGCCGCGCGTGCGATAGGCCTCGCGCAGCCAGCCGGCGTCGGTGCGGCCAGCCTCGATCTCCCCGGCAAGTTGCCCCAGGGCGTCACCCCCACCCAGTTCGGCCGCATGCGGTGCGATCACGCGCAGCATGTCCAGTATATCCTCCTTGATCGCCGCGTGCCGCTGGGTGTAGGCGTCGATGAGCCGGCCCTCCATCCCGTAGCGGCATGCCTGGAAGCGATTGTAGTTGTACAGCGTATACACGTCGCGCGAGGGCGCCAGCGGCCGTTCGGTGAGGATATAGCGGGCGAGCGACTGGACGTAGGCCGCAAGCAGCGCCGCGCGGTCCACGGTGAGCGGCGTATCGAACACGCGGATTTCGACCGTTCCGTATTCCGGCTTGGGACGGATGTCCCAGTAGAAGTCCTTCATGCTTTCAACGACGCCGAATCCGCGCATCCGGTTGAAATAGTCCAGAAATTCGCCCCAGGATTGCACGAACGGCACCTGACCCGACAGCGGAAAAGCGCTGACGGTATTGAGGCGGGAGGACTGGTACGAGGTGTCCTCGCCCTGCTGGAACGGGGAGGAGGCCGACAGCGCGATGAAGTGCGGCACGTAGCGCGACAGGATATGCGTGAGGTAGAGCGCCTCGTCGCCGTCGGGCACGCCGATGTGCACGTGCTGGCCGAATATCGTGAACTGCTTGGCGAGGTAACCGTAGACTTCGAGCAGGCGCTTGAAGCGCTCGGTCGGATAAATGCGGCGTTCGCTCCATTTGTGGAAGGGGTGCGATCCTCCCCCCGCGATGCGCAGATTCATGCGCGCCGCGGACTCGGCCACGACATCGCGGATGCGCCGCAATTCCTCCGCAAGAGCGCCGTATTCATGATGGATCGAGGAATTGAGCTCGATCATGCTTTCGGTGATCTCGGGCTTCACCGCGCCGGAATTCAAAGTCTTCTCGAGCATTCCGATGAGGTCGGCGGCATCGCGCGCCAGATTGTAGTCGCGCGAGTTGAGGATCTGCAGTTCCAGCTCGACCCCCATGGAAAACCCCGCGGAAGTCCTGAATTCCAGCGTCTCTTCCGTCATGCCGCAGTTTCTCCCGCCTTCTTCAGCGCGAACTGCACCGCGATGGGGCCGATCAATTCCAGTATGAGCACCGCCGACAGCACGATTGCGGCGAGCTTCGCGCCGAACTCCGGATAGAGGTCCGTCGCGTTGTACACCATCACGATCGCGAATCCGGACATCGGCGTCAACGCGATCGCCAGCAGGCCGCCGCTGCCCGGCCGGATGCCGCTGAAATAGGCGAAGCCCAGCACGCCGATCGACTTGCCGACGAAGCGCGCCAGGATCAGGACCAGCGCGACCGCGCCCCCGGTCATGAGCTCGCCCAACTGCAACGTGGCTCCCGTCACCACGAACAACACGATGAAAAACATCTGGCCGACTTTGCCGATATCGACCTGCATCAGGTCATGGTTCCGGTCCATGTTCTTGACGATGACCCCGAAGGCAAGCAGCGCGAGCAGCACCGAGAGCTTGAGCGCGGCAGCGGCGCCCACCGCGAGCACGATCAGCCCCAGCAGCATCACGAGATGCAACTCCTCGCGCTTGCCCAGCCAGCGTCCGAACAGGATCGCCGCCCAGCTCGCGACAAAGCCGAGCAGCAGCGATCCCGTCAGCAGGTAGACGGGGTGCGACAGCATGATGGCCCAGCCGGCGCGGTATTCGTGATGGATCCACGACAGGAGCATGGTGGCGAGCACGAATGCGACCACGCTGTTGATGGCGACGAGATTGAGCGCGCGTTCGGTCACCTGGCCCTCGGCGCGCAGTTCCTGCGCCACCAGCATGACCACCGCGGGCGAGGTGGAAACACCGATCGCCGCCGCCACCGCCGCGTAGAGCGGCGCGATATCGAAATAGACCAGGGCGAGATAGACGCAGCCAAACGACAGCGCGCATTCGGCGAGCGACGTCGCGGCGAGCCAGCGATCGCGCCGCAGCCAGTTGAAATCCAGCCGCCGCCCCAGTTCGAAGAGAATCAGGCCGAGGGCGATGTCCACGAAAACCTGCGCCTGACGGGCCAGCTCGTAATCGAGCAACCCGAGTCCGCTCACCCCGAGCGCGAGCCCGGCCGACACGTAGCCGACGATGCGCGGAAGCCGCAGCATGCGGTGCGCGATTTCTCCGCCGGCAAAACCGGAAAGCAGCAGCAACCCGAACAGCAGGACCGGATCGGGCGGCAACGGAAACGAGGGCAGGTAGTTGAGCGTGCTCATGCGTGCGGCGACGGCGGCGGGCGGCTGTCAGATCGGCACGTAGTCAGGCACCGCCTCGATCACGTGACTTTCCGGCTGCGGGAAAGCGCTGAGATCCTTGGCGATCGCGGCGCGCAGGAAACTGTCCACCCACCAGAAAATGTCTGATTCGCGAATCGAGCGCCGCATCCGCCGCATGCGCGCCCGCCGCTCCTCGTCGCTCATCGTGAACGCGCGGTGCAGCGTGTCCGCGACACCCTCGATATCGTGGGGATTGACCAGCAGCGCGCCGTTCTGCAACTGCGCGGCGGCCCCCGCGAACTCCGAAAGGATGAGGACGCATTCCTCCTCGATGCTGCACGCGCAGTATTCCTTGGCAACCAGGTTCATGCCGTCCCTGAGCGGCGTGATCAGGGCGATATCCGCGGCACGGTAGTACGCGAGCAGATCGTTGCGGCTGAGGCTGTCGTAGACGTACCACACCGGGACCCAGCCGCCGGGCCGCACGTAACTGCTGTTGATCTGCCCGACCAGCTGGTCGATCCGGGTCTTGAGCTGGTGATACTGCGGAATGTCCTCGCGGCTCGGCACCACCACCTGGATCAAGGACATGCGCTCGCGCAAGTCGGGGTAGCGTTCGAGCGCCGCGCGGAAGGCCTGCAGCCGGTGCGGAATCCCCTTGGTGTAATCGAGCCGGTCCACGCCCAGAACGAGCTTGCGCCTGGGCAGCAGCCGGTGCAGCTCCTGCGCCCGCCGCGCGACGTCGTCGGTCGCCGCCTGGCGCATGAACGCGTTGTAGTCGATGCTGATGGGAAAACCGCCCACGCGCACGGTACGATGGTCGGTGGCGACCGTGACCACCTGTCCCTTGCCCTGAACCGTGACGTCGGTGACAAGCTCGCGCAGGCACTGTATGAAGTTCCGCCGGTCGCGCATGGTCTGGAACCCCAGCAGGTCGTACTGCAGCAGCGAGTGCAGCAGGGTCAGCCGCCACGGCAGAATGAAGAAAACATCCGGCGGCGGAAACGGAATATGCAGGAAGAAACCCGCCTTCGCGCGACAGCCGAGACCGCGCAATTCGGCCGCGACGCCCATCAGGTGGTAGTCGTGCACCCAGATGAAGTCCGAGGCCGCGCTGTCTTCCATCACCACCTGTGCGAACTTGCGGTTGACTTCCTTGTAGGTGCTCCAGTAGGACGGCTCGAAATTGCACAGCGACGCCAGTCCGTGAAACAGCGGCCAGATGATTTCGTTGGAGAAGCCCTGGTAGAACTCGTGCACCGCTCTTGCGTCGAGCGTTACCGGTTTGAGCGCGAATCCGGCTTCGGCGCCGGCGGCGGTAACCGCGCGCTCCAGGTCCGGGCCCGTCTCCGCCGCGCCGGGCCAGCCGATCCAGGAGCCGCCGCGGTTGCGCAGCACCGGCAGCAATGCCGACACCAGCCCGCCCGAGCCCCGTTCGATGCGCCAGCGCCCGCCCTTGCCGCGCTTGAACACGAACGGCAGGCGGTTCGATACCACGACAAGGCGTTGCCTGGCGCGCGCTCCCATGTCTTATCCTCCTGCCGCTGAGGCGGCCGGGGCCGCGGCGCCCTGCACGAATACGGTCTGCGTCGGGTAGGCGAACTCGATGCCTTCTTCGCCAAAGCGCCGGTAGATCTCCACGTTGATCGCCTGCTGCACATCCATATACGCGTTGAATTCGGGACTCAGCACGTAATAGACCACCTCGAACTGCAGGGCGAAGTCGCCATAAGCCTTGAAGTGCGCCCGGTCAAAGCGCGTCCTGTCCCGGTGTTCCACGGCCTCGCGCAGGATCGCCGGCATGCGCTCGAGCTTCTCGAGCGGCGTCTGGTAAGTGACGCCCACGGAGAACGCGATGCGGCGCTCCTGCATGCGCTTGAAGTTCCGGATGCGGCTTTTCAGCAGGTCGGCGTTTGAAAACACGATCAACTCGCCGTCGAGGCTGCGCACGCGCGTGGTCTTGATTCCGATGTTTTCCACCGTGCCGCGCAGGTCGCCCACCACGACGAAATCGCCGACCACGAACGGCTTGTCGAGCACGATCGACAGCGAAGCGAACAGGTCGCCCAGGATGTTCTGGACCGCAAGCGCCACGGCGACTCCGCCTATGCCGAGCCCGGCGACCAGCGCCGTGATGTCGAACCCGAGATGGTCGAGGACGAGAAGCAGCGTCAGCGCCCACACCAGCACGCGGGCTCCGAAACCGAGCAGCGTGAGCGCGGTGACCCCCTCGCCATCCACCCCGCGCCGTCTTTCGATCTGCCGTTCGAGCCAGCAACCGATGAAACGGTTCACCCACAGCGCCACCTGCAGCATGAGCGCGACGACCACGACGGTGTCGACGAGCCGCTCGAGCTTGCGCGGCAGCTCGACCGCCGATGCGCCCGCGTAGATCGCGAGCGGCAGCAGCAGCCAGACCTTGGTGACACCGATGACCTGCGCCAGGATGTCATCCACCGAGGTGATCGTTCGTCTGGCGAGCGCGGCGACGGCGCGCGCCGCGCCGTACTTGAACGCGGCAAGAACGAACACGATCCCGAGCATGATCAAGGCGGCGACCGCCCAGTCGTAGAGCTCGTTCGCGCGCCACGCCTCGTAGAGAAGCTTCACGATTTGCTCCCTTTCACCCGCCAGTGCCGCACGAACGCCCGCAGTTCGCGCGGCGGACGGATCCAGATGTCAGCCGCGGTTTCACGCAACTGCGGCCGGACCAGCACCGCCACGCCCCGCGGCTTGACCGCGACGAAGGCATCCTCGTCGGTGATGTCATCACCGAGATAAGCTATCGCGCTGTCCGGCGCCGTCTCCGAGAGAACGGCCTTGACCGCGTGCTGCTTGTTGCATCCCTTCGCCCGCAACTCGACGCCGCCGTCAAACGTCAGCAGATCGAGCCCGTCGCCCCGGGCAAGCGTGGACCAGCTCGCCCGCGCGCGCGCCTGGATTCTGGCGATCGCAAGCGCGGGCAGCCCCCGCCAGTGTAAAGCAATACTCGCCGGCTTGCGCTCGACCCTGGCGCCATTGCGCACCGGATCCTCGGCCAGTTCGAGGGCTTCATCCAGCATGCGGCGTTCTCGGGGCAAGGGCTCCTGCGTGCTGAGCTCACCGCACGGCAGCAGCCGCTCCCAGCCATGGCCGCCCCAGATTTCCGGATGCTTCTCGAGCGCGAGCAACGGAACGATCTCCTCCGCACGACGGCCGCTGACGATGACGACGCGCGTGCCCCCGGCGTCCATGAGTTCCCGAAGCGCTTCTCTCATCCCGGGATACGGAACGGCGCGCTCGGGCCGCACGTGAAAGGGAGCGAGCGTGCCGTCATAATCGAGCATCAGCACCCGTTCCTTCACGATCGGGATGCGCGCGAGGAAATCGGGCAGATCGAGTCCCGGGCTCAATACCTGCATGCCTGGCTTCCCGCGCTCATCGCGCGCGTACCGTCGAATTCATGCCGTCACAGGGCGGTAAACGGAAATTGGTCATGGATCCGGTCAAGTGTTTGTTTATTTGTCGAACTGCACCGGTCACCGTGCCAGTACTTGTCGCCGCGATGCGCGCGGCCATTCTTTTTGCTCCCTCCGCACCTCTCGAAAACTTGAGCCACGGAAAAACTTGTCTTGATACGACACTGGGGGAAAAAATAAGTTTCCGTATTCTTGTGCGGCACAAAGAACGCTTCACGCGTTCATGCGGCGCCGGGTTCGCGGCGCAGCAGCATCGCAACGGGGAAATTCGCCAGGGCTCCAGCCACCGCCATCTCGCAATCCTCATTCGACGTCACGCTTTCCGCGGTAAAGACGTTGTGATAGCGGCCCGCGAGGCTCGCGGGCAGCACGACGCAGGTATCGGACCAGACCTCGCCGCCCAACGGAGCGCCCGATGTTTCGATCAGGCTGCCCGCCAGCCGCGGCGCGATGAGCACCGCCGCGGCGCTTTCGTGCACCCGCGCAAACGCGCACAACCGCTCCGCATGCACGCCTTTCGTTGCGAGCGGAATATAGTCCCCCGACATGAAGAGGGCGTGGTGTTCGCGCCGCGCGGCCAGCGACTTCCACGTCACGAACAGCTTGGCGCGGCCGTCCTCCAGCCGGTCGAGGAGCGCGCGCGCGCGGACAGCGCGCTCTTCGGGGGCTGCGTCAAACCCGGCCTGCAGTTCCGCGAGCAACCGCTGTCGCACCTCATAGTCCACCGCCCGGCGATTGTCGGGATCCACGAGGTGCAATTGCCACAGCTCGCTGCCCTGGTAGAAGTCAGGCACGCCGGGCGAGGCGGCCTTGATGGCGATTTGCGACAGGCTGTGAAACATGCCGATGCGCGCCATGCGGCGCGCGAATCCGGTGAAATCGGCGAGAAACGCATTGCGCTCGGGCGTTCGCAACAGCCCGGAAAGGAATCCGGCGATCGCGGCCTCGTACGCCTCGTTCACGTTCATCCAGCTCGTATGGACTTTCGCTTCCCGCGCCGCCTTGATCAGATACTGCCCGATCCGCTCGCGATAGGCGCGCAGCGACAGCGCGTCCGGTTCCTCCAGCGGCCAGGTGCCGACCAGCGTCTGGTAGATGAAGTATTCGTCGTTCGCGGACGGCGCCGGCCGATCGTCCACGAGCCGCTTCCTGGAGCGGTTGCGCCGGCGCCATCTTTGGAGTTTGGCGGCCCACTCCGCCGGGACCTCGGACAGCGCATTGATACGCATGCGCACATCTTCCGCGCGCTTGCAGTCGTGCGTGGACGTCGCGAGCATGGTATGCGGCCAATTGCGGGCGCGATCGAGGCTCGCCTGGTGGAACGCCGGCAGCGAGATCCCGAATGCGCGCGGATCGCCGCCGACCTCGTTGAGCGACAACAGGCGGTGGTAGCGATAAAACGCCGTGTCCTCCACCCCCTTGGCGGTCACCGGCGGGGTGAATTGCTGGAACTTCATCGCGAACGCGAGCCGCCGCGCCCGCAGTTCTGGCGGCGCCTCATCGGGCGCCTGAGCCAGCAGAACGCCGCGGACGAATTCAAAAACGGTCACGTCCGCGTCGCGGCTGCGCCGCCGGGCCTGGCCGACCGCCCAATCGATGTACCGGCGATCCTGCGCCGAGGCCTTCCCGGCGATGTAAGTGCGGTACACCGGAAAGCAGGCGACCACCTCGGCAAGCGCCCGGCGCAACGTGTTGAACGTGTAGTCGCGGGTGCGGCGGTCGGCACGCGCGATGCGCAGCAATTCGGCCGCGAGCACGGTCAGCTCCGAGGCCAGCGCGCTGCGCATGATGACGCCCTTCGCGTCGTACGCCGCTTCCTCGAAGTCCTCGGCGTCCCGCACGAACGTCCGGTAGATACGATCGAACCGCCCCTTGGCCGATGCATCGACGAAAAGCCCGTTGACCACCGCCGCGAAACGATACCCGGTGGTGCCATGGACGGCCCAGCTCTCGGGAACATACTCGTGATGCGCCGTAATTTTTTCGGCAACCATGTAGAGCGGCCGGGCCGGACGCCCGTCGGCGGCGGACACCAGCTCGACGCCCGCCAGCCGCGCGTAACGCTCCTGCAGGCGCCGGAAGTAATGCTCCGGGTCATACAGCCCGTCCGGATGATCGATGCGCAGGCCGTCGATCTTTCCCGCCGCCGCCAGGTCGAGCACGAATCCGTGCGTCGTCTCGAACGCCGCGTCGTTTTCCATGCGCAGCGCGGCGAGTGAATTGATGTCGAAAAAGCGCCGGTAGTTGATCTCGTCGGAAGCGACGCGCCAATAGGCAAGACGATAGGCCTGGACCTCCAGCAATTCGTGCAGCGCCTCGAAACTCGACGGCTCTCCCGGAATGCCGTTCAGCACGCGCAAGGCGCTGCCGATCGCCTCGTCGACCCCCGGCGCGCGCGCGACGAGACGCGCGAATCGGCGTTTGAGCAATTCCTTGTCGCGCTGACGCTCGGCCATGCGCTCGGGGGCCGGATCGTGGCGCAGCGGAAGATGCCCGAATGCCGCGGAGAGACTCGGGAGTTCGGCCCGCTCCGGCTCCGGAAGGCCGTGCACCCCCGCGGCATTCAACGCGGGTTCGATGATGCGCGGATACTCGCACGGGTCGACCGGAAAGCGATGCTCGTGATAAAGGATGCTGAACGAACCGGCGGCGCGGTCGAACTCGAGCCGCAGTTCCCCGCGTTCGAGCACTGATCCGTAATGGTCCCCCAGCACCGGCACGAGCACCTTGTTGGCGAGCTCCGCGTTGACCGGCAGCCAATCGACGTCGAAGAAACCCGCATACGGCGACGACACTCCGTTTTCCAGTACGTCGAGCCACCAGTCGTTGTCGCTGCCCATCACGCCCATGTGGTTGGGCACCATGTCGAAGATCTGGCCCATGCCGCGCTCGCGCAGAAGCGCAGCCAGGTGCTCGAACTCGCCGGGCGAGCCGATTTCGGGATTGAGCGTGCGGTGATCGACGATATCGTAGCCGTGCGTGCTGCCCGGACGCGCCCGCAGACAGGGCGAGCAGTAAAGATGGCTGATGCCCAGCTCGGCGAGGTAGGGAACGATCGCGGCGGCCTGCCTGAAACCGAATTCGCGATTGAGCTGCAGCCGGTAGGTCGCGCGCGGGATGCGGACGATTGCGCGCGCGCCGGGATGATGCCCCGTGAGCCGCGCTCCGGGACGCGCTCTGGCCAGCGCCTGCGTGAGGGCGATGAACCGCGGATCGCGGACGATCTGCTCCAGTCCGAGCGGAAGCTTGCGGCGCCAGTTCGGGTGCCCATCGATGGTCCCCGGCAGATTTGCCTGCTCGCGCACGCCGAGCAGATCCTCGAGCTGCAGCACCAGGATGCGCGCCGGAGTGCGCGCGAGATACTCGTGTATCGAGAGCGCGAACTCGGGCGTCATGGAAGGCAGCGACACCGGGTTGACGCCCGCGCCCTGCGGCAGCAGCCGCTCGCGCTCGAGGGCGAGCAGCAATCGCGCGCGATCCTGTGCGCGGGCGACCACCTGCGCCTGGCGCACCGCGTCGTCGGAAAACAGGCCGAGCTCGTGCCGCAGATCGAGATCGCGGCCCTCCCAGTATCCGGCCAGCGTGGGCAGATCGTGGGTGCTCGCGGCGACCAACGCGTCGACGGGATATTCCGGGGGCGGCTTGAAATCCCCCGCCGCCGTGCGTTCGAAATAGAGCAGGCGATAGGAAAGGACTCCGGTGCGCGCGAGGGCGTGGCGCACTTCGTCGGGCACCGTGCCCAGATCCTCGCCGATCACCGCGCAACGGTTGCGGTGGCTTTCGAGCGCCACGACGCCGAGCAAATCTTCGAAGGGATAGTGAACGTAGGCGCCGTCGGCCGGCAGGCCGCCCGGCGGAATCCAGAACAGGCGCGCAAGCCCCATGACATGGTCGATGCGGAGCGCGCCGGCGTGACGCATGTTGGCGCGCAGCAGCGCGATGAACGGCTCGTAGGCGGCGGCACGCAGACGCGCCGGGCGCATCGGCGGCAGACCCCAGTTCTGTCCCGCGAGGTTGAAGTCATCGGGCGGCGCGCCGACGCTCGCGTCAATCGCGTAGAGATCCTGGTCGGCCCACGCGTCCGCGCCGCCGCGGTCGATCGAAACCGCGAGATCCTCGTACAAACCGACCCCCAGCTCGAGCTGACAGGAACGCGCACCGACCCGACCCAGCTGCAGGTCCGCCTGCCATTGCAGGTATTCGTGGAACTCGATCCGTTCGATGCGGGCTGCGGCATAGTCCGCGACCGCGCGCGATGCGGGGTCGCGATACGCCTCCGGCCACGCCTGCCAGCCCCATGCCGGGGGATCCCCGGTGCGGAACCGCTCGCAGAGCGTCTCGAACAGGGCGTGCCTGCGCAGCCGCTCGCCGCCATGCTGCTGGAACTCCCGGAAGGCGTGGGCACGGGGCGTGTCAGCCGCCAGATGCCGGGCACGGAAATGCCGGTAGAGTTCATCGAGAACCGGCAACTTCGACTCTGCGGCCGCGGGATAATCGACCTGATCGGCCTCGCGCAGCGTCCCGAGGCGCGCCTGGAACTGCGCCGAACGCACGGCGGCGGTGGCGGCGCCTTCACGAAAGTCCTCCACGACCTCGATATCGATGTAGAGCACGTTCAGGAACAGGCGCGACGACGGACTGTACGGACTCACGTGCGAAGGGTTATGCGCATAGAGCGCGTGAAGCGGATTGACACCGACAATGCCCGCGCCGCGCTGGCCCCACTGCTCCACGACGGCGAGCAGATCGGTGAAATCGCCGATGCCCCAATTGCGCTCCGAGCGCACCCCGTAGAGCTGCAGCGCCGGCCCCCAAGTGCGCCCTTCGCTTTCGAGCGCCGCCGGAACGTAACAGCGCTCCGGAACGATGACGAGCGTCGTCGCCGCCCCGTCGCCATCGGGCAAATGGAGTTCGAGACGGTGGTAGCCGAGCGGCAGGCGCTCGCGCCACTCGAAGCCGAACTCGACGTGACGTGCGCCACTCGCTTCGGGCGCGGCGCGCCGCGGCAGATCGGCCGGGCGGAATTCTCCGTCGCGCGCCGCGCCCGTCTCGAGCGCGAGCGTGAAGCGGTGAGTCTTTTCCGAGGACCGTTCGGGCAGGCGCACGGATACGCGATACGGCGTCGCGCCCTCGCGCAGAACTACGACCGGCGGGAGCACTTCGCTTCTTGCTCGTTCTTCCCAAGCCGTGAGCGCCGCCGCGATGTCGGCTCCGCGCGCGATCAAACCCATCGCTTCGAGGAGCGCGACGCGTGTGCCGTCCGGAGGCCGGTGCATCCGGCCCCAGATGTCGGCGTATTCGACGCCGATGCCCGCAAGTTCGCACAACCGATCGAGACCTGCCGCGCTCATATCACCCCTGGACCACGATCGAGATAACAGGCCGCCGCAGCGGCGGGCAGGCGCGCGGCCTGCACTTCAACCCCCGCGGCCGCCGGCTCGCAGTGGAGCATGTCCCCGGGCGGGCAGGCGCTCAACGCGTGTTCACGCGCCGACAGGTTCAGAACCAGATGCAGGCGGCTGCCGTCGCCCAGCAGCCATTCCGCCGTGAGCGCGCCTTTCGCCACCACGGTGAAGCGCCCCGCGTGTCCGCGCATGCCGCGCAGCCGTGGCGCGATGTGTTCGTGGCGGACCGCGAGCACGGCGCGGTAGAGCGCCCTCCACTGCGCATGCGGGCGACGCGAGCGGCAAGTCCAGTCGAGCTTGCTGCGCGCAAACGTTGCCGGGTCGTTGGGATCGGGAATGCTTGCGCGGGCCGCCGCATCGCTGAAACGCCCGAAGCGCGCAAACTCGAGCCGGCGTCCCGCAGTCACCGCCGCCGCGAGCTCCGGCCCGAAATCGCAGAAAAAGAGGAACGGCGTGACCGCGCCGAACTCCTCGCCCATGAAAAGCAGCGGCGGACTGGGCGCAAGCAGCAATGCCGTCGTCGCCGCGCGCAACGCCTGCTCGCGCGCGAGCGTCGCGAGCCGTTCGCCAAACGCGCGGTTGCCCACCTGGTCGTGAGTCTGCAGAAACGACACGAATGCGCCGAGGTCGAGTCCCGCGCTCGATTCTCCGCGCCGCGCGCGGTTCCGATATGCCGAGACCTCGCCCTGGTATGCGAACCCTTCGGTGAGGCATCGGCCAAGATGTCGCGCCGGATCCGGCGCGTAATCGCCATAATAGCCGTCGGTCTCGCCCGTGAGCAGCACGTGAAACGCGTGATGCGCGTCGTCGTTCCACTGGGCGCTGTAATGTCGAGCCCGTCCGTCCGGATCGCGCCTCAAGTAACGCGCCTCGTTCCGGTCGTTTTCCAGCACGAGATGCACCTGGCGCTCGCGGGCCACGCTCTGGCGCACGGTGGCGGCGATTTCGAGCAGGATGTCGGGGTCGGAATCGTCGGCGATCGCATGCACGGCGTCGAGCCGCAGACCGTCCATGTGGTACTCCTCGATCCAGTAGAGGGCGTTGTGCATGAAAAAATCGCGTACCGGGCGCGCGTTCGAACCGTCGAAGTTGATCGCCGCGCCCCACGGCGTCCTGTGGCGCTGCGTGAAGAAGTCGGGGGCGTACAAGTGCAGGTAGTTGCCCTCCGGACCGAAATGGTTGTAGACGACGTCGAGCAACACCATCATGCCGCGGGCGTGCGCGGCGTCAACGAGCGCCTTCAGATCCTCGGGGCGGCCGTAGCGGCTGTCCGGCGCAAACGGCAGCACGCCATCGTAGCCCCAGTTGCGTGCTCCCGGAAAATCGGCGACCGGCATCAGCTCGACCGCCGTGACGCCCAGATCGGCAACCTCGTCGAGTCGCGCGATCACCGCGCGAAACGTTCCTTCGGGAGTGAACGCGCCGACATGGAGCTCGTAAATCACGGCTTCCTCCCACGCCCGCCCGCGCCATCCCGCATCCCGCCAGCGGTAGGCGCACGGATCGATGACTTCGCTGGGCCCGTGCACATCCTCCGGCTGGTAGCGCGACGCGGGATCCGGCACACGCGCCTCCGCGCCGATGTCGAAGCGGTAACGCGCTCCCGAGCCGACGCGCGCGGTCACCACCTCGTGCCACCCCCCGGCGCCGGGATTCATCGGCAGCGTTTCCTCGCCTCCCGGCGCATCCAGGCAAAGGGCCACTCGCGGCCTGCGCGGCGCCCACAGGCGGAAGCGCACCGCACCGTGTTCGACGAATTGCGCGCCGAACGGCATATCATGGCGGCGCGGGTGGATCGGCTCCTCTGCCATCTGATCGTTCTCCGATCGCGCGGTCACCGCCCGTCCTCGCCGTGGCGAAAGCATTTGTTCACCGATCAGGGTCGCCCGCCGTCCTGGCTCCGCGCCGCGGGCGCCGGATTTGATCCGCGCGCGGTGCCGGAAAGCGCACCGGGGCCCGCGAGCTTCTGTTCCTGCAGCAGCGCGAGCGACCGCGCCTTGAGCGCGTAGGGCTGCGCGGGATCGAACACGCCGTCGCGCGCGAGCCCGTCTTCATACGAAGTATCCATCACCGCCAGCCAGCGCGAAGAGGCTGCGAACCGCGGCAGGCGGAACACGATGTCCTCGTGGTGCGCGTTGAACAGCACCAGGAAGTTGCCGTCCCTCAGAAGCCGGCCGAACTCGTCGGTCTCGGTCAGCGTTTCGCCCGCGAGATACACGCCCAGGCAGCGGGCGTGGTGCTGGGTCCATTGCTCTTCCGTCATCTCGGCGCCGTCCTCGGTGAGCCACACGATGTCCTTGACCGCCGAGCCGTGGATCGGCCGGCCGTCGAAGAAATTGCGCCTGCGGAACATCGGGTGCTCGCGCCGCAGCCGCAGCATGCGCCGGACGAACTCGAGCATGCGCTGGCGTTCCGCCGTTGGCGTCCAGTCGAGCCATGAAATTTCGTTGTCCTGGCAATAGCCGTTGTTGTTCCCGCGCTGGGTGCGGCCGATTTCGTCGCCCGCGAGCAGCATCGGAACGCCCTGCGACAACAGCACGGTGCCGATCAGATTGCGCTTCTGGCGCTCGCGCAGCGCGATGATCTGCGGGTCGTCGGTTGCGCCTTCCGCGCCGCAATTCCAGGACAGATTGTTGTTGTGGCCGTCGCGATTGTCCTCGAGGTTGGCTTCGTTGTGCTTCCCGTTGTAAGAGACGAGATCGTGCAGCGTGAAGCCGTCGTGGCAGGTGACGAAGTTGATGCTGGCATGCGGGCGGCGCCCGCTTCTGCCGTAAAGGTCGCTCGAGCCCGTGAGCCGCCGGGCGAACTCGCCGATCAGGCCGCCGTCGCCCTTCCAGTAAGCGCGCACGGTATCGCGATACTTGTCGTTCCACTCCGTCCACCCGATCGGGAAATTGCCGACCTGATACCCGCCCTCGCCCAGATCCCATGGTTCGGCGATGAGCTTCACCCGCGAGAGCACCGGATCCTGGCGAATGATGTCGAAAAACGCGCCGAGGCGATCGACTTCGTGCAGTTCGCGCGCGAGCGCCGAGGCGAGGTCGAAACGGAAACCGTCCACGTGCATTTCCGTCACCCAGTAGCGCAGCGAATCCATGATGAGCTGCAGCACCCGGGGGTGCCGCATGTTGAGCGTGTTGCCGCAGCCGGTGAAATCGACATACTCGCGCGGGTTGTCCGGCTGCAGCCGGTAATACGAGGCATTGTCGATGCCGCGGAAGCTCAGCGTCGGCCCGAGCCGGTTGCCCTCTCCGGTATGGTTGTAGACCACGTCGAGGATCACTTCGATTCCCGCCGTGTGCAGCGCCTTCACCATGGTCTTGAACTCGGAAACCCGCCCCGTCGCCGAGTAGCGATGGTCCGGCGAGAAAAATCCGATCGAGTTGTAGCCCCAATAGTTGCGAAGCCCGCTTTGCACCAGGCGCCGCTCGTCCACGAACGCGTGCACCGGCATCAGTTCCACGGTCGTCACGCCCAGACGCTTCAGATGCTCGATCGCGGGAGCGGTCGTAAGACCCGCGTAGGTCCCGCGCAGCGCCGGCGGCACCTCCGGATGCTGCATGGTGAAGCCCTTGACGTGCAGCTCGTAGATCACGGTCTCGTGCCACGGCACGTCGGGGCTCCGGTCGTCGCTCCAGGTGAACGCCGGGTCTATCACCCGGCACTTCGGCATTCCCGGCCCGGAGTCGCGCCGGTCGAATGACAGGTCTTCGCGCTCGTGCCCGACGCGGTAGCCGAAATGCGCGTCGCTCCAGTTGATCGATCCCACCAGCCAGCGCGCGTAGGGGTCGATAAGCAGCTTGTTGGGATTGAAGCGGTGCCCCGCCTGCGGCCGGTACGGCCCGTGGGCGCGGAAACCGTAGAGCATGCCGGGGCGCGCTTCGGGCAGGTAACAGTGCCATATCTGGTCGGTCTGTTCCCTGAGCACGATACGCTGGATTTCGCGCCGGCCCTTGTCGTCGAAAATGCACAACTCCACCTTCTCCGCGTGCTCGGAGAACAACGTGAAGTTGACGCCCTGTCCATCCCAGATCGCGCCGCGCGGATACGGACGTCCCGGCCAGACCGCGGTAATGGGCGCGAGGGTGCTCATGCGCGTTCCCCGCCGGATCCGCTCATCGTTCGTCATCCTTGCCGCGCCGGGGCCACCAGCGGTCGAGCAGATCGGACGCCCATCCCTGGCCGCCCAGACCGAACGCGAGCGCAAGGGCAAGGACGATGCCGGCGAGCATGATGAGGAAAGTCAGGCGCACGATTTCCCCGCCGACGTTGACCTGGTCGAGCGCGATCAGAACGACGAAGGTGAGGATCGCGTACTGGGCGAGCTTGCCGAGAAGCTCGGCATCCTGCATGTCGATGTTCCGGCAATACGTGATCACCGCGTTGCCGATGAAACGCGCGAAATACGCGCCGAACGCGAGGATCAGCAACGCCACGATCACCTTGGGCACGAACAACACGACCTGGCCGAGAAGGTCCGTGATGTAGGTCAGACCGAGGCTGTTGAAGGCGATGATCAGCGCGGCCAGGATCACCAGCCAGTATGTAAGCGCGCCGAAGATGTCGGTGGTATCGCTCTGGATGCCGCCCTGCTGGAGAAATCCGTCCATCCCCGCGCGCTCGGTAAGCACGTTGAAATTGATCGCGCGCAGCCCTTTGACGACGGTGAACCGTGCAAGCTTGGCAAGCATCCAGCCGGCGATCAGGACCACCACGGCGAGCGCGAGTTTCGGCAGAAACTGTCCGACCTGCACCAGAAACGCGCGTATCGGTTCCAGCAACATGTCAACCCTGTCCATGTAAGCCTCCTTCCCCTATTGTTGAGCCTCGTGCAAACGGGCGACAACCCATGTGCACCACGAACCGCCCCTCTCCCCTCGGAGGAGGGGCGGGGGGGTGAACCGGGAATTCCCGGACGCGCCTACGCGAGACCCGCGAGGGCCAGGATGCCCTGCAGCGGTATGCTCACCCAGCCCGGACGATTGTTGAGTTCGTAGCGCACCTCGTAGAACGCCTTCTCCATTTCGAACAGTTCGAGCAACCCGCGCGCCGCCTCGAACGAGGCATACAGCCCGCTGCCGCGCGCGCGCGCGTCATAGGCCGCGAGAAATTCGCGGCGCACCTCGGTTTCCCAGCTGCGCGCAAGCGGCGCCAGCCGGAGGGCGTCCTCGTTGCCGTGCACGGCGTTGCGCAGCGCGGTCCAGTGCGCGTAATTGAACGAACGCAGCATGCCGGCCACGTCGCGCAACGGCGAGTGTTTTCTCCTGCGCTCGGCGAGCGGGCGCGCCGGCTCGCCTTCGAAGTCGATGACGAGGAAGTCATTCCGAGCGAGCAGCACCTGCCCCAGGTGATAGTCGCCGTGGTAGCGGATCTTGAGGGCCTGGCCCGCCGACACCGTGCACGCCTCGATGCGCGCCAGGAGTTTGTCCTTCTGGTCCGCGAGCACCCTGGCTTCACTGCGCACGGGCAGCGTGAGTTCGCCGCGGCGCCGGCCGAGCAGATCCAGCGTCGCCAACGCTTCCTCCTGCACGGTCCTGCGCCATGCAACCAGGTCCTCGACAGCGACCGGCTCGGGATCGAAGTCCGGATTCCCGGTACTCGTGCCAAGCGCCCGGTGCAACTCGGCCGTGCGGGTGCCCAGCGCATGGATGAGCGAGAGGTAGGCGCCGTGCACGTCGGCCCCGGGCGCGTCAGCGGCATCGCGCCATTGTTCGAGAAAGCGCTCCAGGTAGTCGAGCGTGTAGCTCCAGCCGTCGCCCTGGTTGGAAACATAGGCCTGCAGCAGCGCGAGCGTCATCGGCGTGCCGTCCGCCGCGATGTAGTCGAGCGCACCGGCGAGCGGCACGCAGTTCGGGAACCGCGCTTCCTCGGTGAGAAAGCGACCGATCTCGACTTCGGGATTCACCCCCGGCCGCAGCCGGCGGTAGCCCTTGAGGAAGAGCCGCTCACCGACGGTCACGATGGTATTGCTGCTCTGCGTCTGCGGGCGGCTGACCGCGAGTTTCGCGACATCCGTGCCCGCGAGTTCGCCGAACACACGCGTCGGCGTGAAGCGCAGCGTCCCGCGCGCGGCGCGAACTTCCCCGCCGGCACCGATCGCTTCCACGATGGCGCGGCAGAATGCTTCGTCGGCGAAGGCATCGCCCAGCACGCCGACGTTCGCCTGCTGCCGCACCTTGGCGATCGTCGCCGGCACGAGACCCCGCATGCGCTCCTCGTCCCCGTCCTCCCACGCCAGGGCGAGGGGAAGGAAGTACGTTGCGGGTTCCGCGCTCCCCTCGGTCTCCAGGAGTGAAACGAGCCATTGGTGCCGTCCGGACTGCCACAGCACGTGATCGGTCAATGCGGCACGCGCGACCTTTTCGCCCTTGGCCGCGTACCAGCGCTGCGGCTCCAGATAGCGCGGCAGGATTTCCCGCTCGAGCTGCGCGCGCACCTTTTCCGCCATGCCGATGCGCCACGGCACCACCCGGTCGCGGAAGAAGCTCATCCAGCCGTCGAACAGGACGAGTACCGGCAGATCCTCGCGCGCCAGACGTTCTTCGTGCCAGCGCGGCACTTCCACGTCGGCCGCGAGGCGGAACCAATAGAAGCCGTGGGCGGGAAGCGTGAGCATGTAAGGCAGCTCGCCCACCGGTGGGAAGGCGGTGCGGCCCATCAGCTCCACCGGAACGCGTCCGCGGAAGCGCGCGAGATCGAGCTCGGCCGGCTGCGCGGAGCGCGCGACATTGGCCACGCACAATATCGCCTCGTCACCCAACTCGCGCAGGTACGCGAGGACCTTGCGGTTGCCCGGCCTGAGGAACGACAGGCGCCCGCGGCCGAACGCCTGGCTCGTTTTGCGTATGGCGAGCATGCGCCTTTTCCAGTTGAGCAGCGACGACGGGTCGCGCTGCTGCGCTTCGACGTTCACCGCTTCGTAGCCGTAAACCGGGTCCATGATCGGCGGCAGATAGAGCCGCTGTGGGTCGGCGCGCGAGAACCCGGCATTGCGGTCCGGACTCCATTGCATGGGCGTTCGCACCCCGTTGCGGTCGCCGAGGAAGATATTGTCGCCCATGCCGATCTCGTCACCGTAGTAGATGATCGGCGAGCCCGGCATCGACAGCAGCAGACTGTTCATGAGCTTGATGCGGTCGAGATCGTTCTCCATCAGCGGCGCGAGCCGGCGCCGGATTCCCAGGTTGATGCGCGCGCGCGGATCCGCCGCGTACATGCGGTACATGTAATCGCGCTCCTTGCTGGTCACCATCTCCAGCGTAAGCTCGTCGTGGTTGCGCAGGAAGATCGCCCACTGGCACGCCTCGGGAACGTCGGGCGTCTGCTGCATGATCTCCACCACGGGATGCCGGTCCTCCTGGGCGATCGCCATGTAGATGCGCGGCATCAACGGAAAGTGGTACGCCATGTTGCATTCGTCCCCGTCGCCGAAATATTCGCGCACGTCCTCGGGCCACTGATTGGCTTCCGCGAGCAGCAGGCGGCCCCTGTAATGCGCATCGAGCGCAGCGCGGATCTGCTTTATCACGGCGTGCGTTTCCGGGAGATTCTCGTTGTTGGTGCCTTCGCGCTCGCAGAGGTAGGGAATGGCGTCGAGCCGGAATCCGTCCACCCCCATGTCGAGCCAGAAGCGCATGGTGCGAACGAGCGCTTTCAGCACCCGCGGATTGCCGAAATTGAGGTCCGGCTGGTGGCTGAAGAAACGATGCCAGTAATAGGCCTGCGCCACCGGATCCCAGGTCCAGTTGGAGGTCTCAGTGTCGGTGAAGATGATGCGCGTGCCCCTGTAGGTCTGGTCGGTGTCGCTCCAGACATAGTAGTTGCGCTTGGTCGAGCCGGGCGGCGCCCGGCGCGCCGCCAGGAACCACGGATGCTGGTCGGACGTATGGTTGACGACGAGCTCGGTGATCACCTTGAGCCCGCGGCGATGCGCCTCGCGCAGCATCGACCGGAAGTCGTTGCGCGTGCCGTATTGCGGGTGGACGTTGTGGTAATCCGCGACGTCGTAGCCGTCGTCCTTCAGCGGCGACGGATAAAACGGCAGCAGCCAGAGCGTGTTGACCCCCAGGTCCCGGATGTAGTCGAGCCTGGACGTGAGGCCGCGGAAATCGCCGATGCCGTCGTCGTTGGAATCGAAAAACGCCTTGACGTGGAGCTGATAGATGACCGCATCCTTGTACCACAGCGCATCTTCGATCGCCGGCGCTTCCTGTTCGCGCTGCGCCTGCCGCGGCGCCCGGGTGCCTGGTGCATCCATGCGATCCCCGTGTTCAGGCGAAGTAGTCGAAGTCCTGCTCGCGATGCACGCGCCGCCGCACGCGGAAAACATGCGCCGGGACCCGTGCCGGATCGAGCATCACGAAGTTGCGCGACCCCTGCCACAGGTAACGCGCGCCGGTGAGCAGATCGTGCATCTGGTACTGCAGGTGCGAATCGATGCCGAGGAGCGCGAGATCGAGATCCACCCAGCCGGAATGGGGGTTTCGCGGATCGAGGTTGACCACCGTCACGATCGCATTATCGCCGGTCTCGTCCATCTTGGCGTAGCAGATGAGCTGGTCGTTGTCGGTCGGGAAAAAGCGCAGGCTCCCGTCGGACTGCAGCGCCGGGTTTTCGCGGCGGATGCGGTTGATGAGCGCGATGAAGGCGCGCAGGCTGTCCGGGCGGTCCAGGTCCCAGTGGCGCAGCTCGTACTTCTCCGAGTTCAGATATTCCTCGCTCCCCGGTTCGCGGGGAACGTTCTCCATCAGTTCGTACGCCGGTCCGTAGATGCCGTAGTTCGCGGCGAGCGTCGCCGCCAGCACGACGCGCGCCATGAACATCGGGCGCCCGCCGAACTGGAGCGCCTCGGTGAGGATATCGGGCGTGTTCGGCCACACGTTGGGCCGGAAGTATTCGCGCCCCGGACCCTGCGCGAGTTCGGTGAAGTACTCGGCAAGCTCGTGCCTGGTATTGCGCCAGGCGAAATACGTATACGACTGCGTGAAGCCGAGCTTCGCGAGCCGGTGCATGACCATCGGCCGCGTGAACGCCTCGGAAAGAAAGATGACGTCGGGATGGGCCTGCCCGATCTCCGCGATGGCCCACTCCCAGAAGCCGAAGGCCTTGGTGTGGGGATTGTCGACGCGGAAGATCTTCACGCCCTCCCCGATCCAGAAGTCGATCACGCTCTTCAGCTCCTGCCACAGGCCGCGCCAGTCCCCGGTTTCGAAGTTGAACGGAAAGATATCCTCGTACTTCTTGGGCGGATTTTCCGCATACTGCACGCTGCCGTCGGGGCGCCAGCGGAACCACTGCGGATGCTCCGTCACGTACGGATGATCGGGTGCGCACTGATAGGCGATGTCGAGCGCGATCTCGATGCCATGCTCGCGCGCCTTCGCGACGAGCCGGCGAAAATCCTCCATTGTCCCGAGCGCGGGATGCACCGCCTTGTGCCCGCCCTCGGCGGCGCCGATCGCCCACGGGCTCCCGACGTCGTCCGGCCCGGCCGCGAGCGCGTTGTTCCGGCCCTTGCGCTTCTCGCGCCCGATGGGATGGATCGGCGACAGATAAAGCACGTCGAAACCCAGCTCCGCCACGTACGGAAGGCGCGCCTCGCAATCGCGGAACGTGCCGTGGCGTCCCGCCTCCGGCGAGGTCGAGCGCGGGAACAGCTCGTACCAACTGCTGAAGCGCGCCCGCTCGCGCTCGACGGTAAGCGGCATATCGGTCGGCCATACCGCCGCGAGGCCGCGGTCGGGGTAGCGCGCGGCGACCGCGGCCAGTTCCTCGTCGAGCGCGGCCGTGCGCAATTTCGCGACGTCGCTCTCCGCCTTGAGATGATTCGCCCGCTCGCTCAGCCGTTTCCGGTCTGCGCCCTTCGCGCGCGCGGCGGTCTCGCCGAGCAAACCGGCGCCCACCAGCGCCGCGGTGCGGATGTCCTCGGCGTCCTCGCGCCGCATGAACTCCCTGCGCCAGGACAGGAAATGGTCCACCCACGCCGTAACCGAATAGCGATAGCGCCCCGGATCGCCCGTGACGAATTCTCCGCGCCAGCGGTCGTTTCCCAGATGCGCCATCTCTGTTTCGCGCCACGCCGATTCCCTCTCGCCGCGCCAGCGCAGCATCACGCGCAGCGCATCGTGACCGTCGGTAAAGCAGTCCGCCTCGACCACCATGCGCTCTCCGCAGACGCGCTTCACCGCAAAGCGCCCGCCGTCGACGGCCGGATACACGGCATCGATGACGGCGCGGATGCGGCCGTCCGCAAGAGCGTCCTTCTTGTTCCCTTCAGGCACGCGCCTCCCCCTTGAGCACGATGGTGGAAAGCGGAGGCAGGGTGAGGCTCAGCGAGCAAGGACGTCCATGCGCGCTCACCGGAACCGCCTCGACGCCCCCCAGGTTGCCCCAGCCCTGGCCCCCGTACTCCTTCGCATCGCTGTTCAAAAGCTCACGCCAGGCGCCGGCCCACGGCACGCCGACCACGTAATTGGTGCGCGGTAGCGGCGTGAAGTTGCATGCGATCAGCAATGCGTGGCGGCCCCCGTGCGGCCGGCGCAGAAACGCGATCGCGCTCGTCTCCGCGTCGTTGCAGTCGATCCATTCGAACCCTTCGTGCGAGAAATCGACTTCGTAGAGCGCGGGTTCCGCGCGGTAGAACCGATTGAGGTCCTCGACCCAGCGCTGCAGCCCCGCGTGCTCGCGCAACTCGGTGACCCACCATTCGAGCTCGGCCTCGTGGGTCCACTCCCGCCGCTGGCCGAATTCGCCTCCCATGAACAGCACCTTCTTGCCCGGATGCGCCCACATGTAGCCGTAGAGCGCGCGCAGGTTGGCGAACTGCTGCCAGGTGCCGCCCGGCATCTTGCCGACGAGCGAACCCTTGCCGTGCACGACCTCGTCATGCGACAGCGGCAGCACGAAGTTCTCGTTGAAGGCGTAGATCAGGGAGAACGTGAGCCGGCCGTGGTGATACTTGCGGTGGACGGGATCTTCGCGCATGTAGGCGAGCGTGTCATGCATCCAGCCCATGTTCCACTTCATGCCGAACCCCAGCCCGCCGAGCCAGGTCGGGCGCGAGACCATCGGCCATGCCGTGGATTCCTCGGCGATCGTGACCGTGTCGGGATGATCGCGATACACCGATTCATTGAGCATCTTCAGGAATTCGATCGCCTCCAGGTTCTCCCTGCCGCCGTGGCGGTTGGGAATCCACTCGCCCTCGCTGCGCGCGTAGTCGAGATAGAGCATGGAGGCGACCGCGTCCACCCGCAGCCCGTCCACGTGATACCGGTCCAGCCAGAACAGCGCGGACGAGAGCAGGAACGCGCGCACTTCGTGCCTGCCGTAATTGAATATGCTCGAGTTCCACTCCGGATGAAAGCCCTGTTTCGGATCGGCGTGCTCGAACAGATACGTGCCGTCGAAGAACGCGAGTCCGTGGCCGTCCGCCGGGAAATGCGAAGGCACCCAGTCGAGGATGACGCCGATCCCGTTCCGATGCAGGTGATCGACGAGATACATGAAGTCCTGGGGCGTGCCGTAGCGCGCCGTCGGGGCGAAATATCCCGTCGTCTGATAGCCCCACGAGCCGTAGAACGGGTGCTCGGTGATCGGCATCAGTTCGACGTGCGTGAATCCCATCCTGCCCACGTAGTCCGCCAGCTCGTGCGCGAGCGCGCGGTAATCGAGGGGCGCGCCGTTCCTGCGCTTCCACGATCCGGCGTGGACTTCGTAGATCGCCATCGGCGCATCGAGCGCGTTGCGCGCGCGCCGCGTCCGCATCCACTCGCCGTCGCTCCATTCGTAATCCAGCGCCCAGACGCGCGACGCCGTGTCCGGAGGCCGTTCCGTGCAGAATGCGAACGGGTCGGCCTTGTCGGCGACGTGGCCGTTCGCGCGCGAGCGGATGCGGTACTTGTAGCGCGCGCCGCGTTCGATCCCCGGAACCGCACCCTCCCAGATGCCGGAACCGTCATCGCGAATGCACAGGACATTGCGCTCCGGATTCCATTCGTTGAAGTCGCCGATCACCGACACCGTTTCGGCATTCGGCGCCCACACGGCGAAGCGGGTCGGCGATGCAACATCCGCGCCCGGGTGCGCGCCGAGCCCTTCGTACAGGCGGCAATGGCTCCCCTCGCGAAAGAGATAAATGTCATGAGGCGTCAAGTACTCCGCGCCGGCAGCTTCGCCCTTAACCGCCAGGTTCACGATTCACGCTCCTTCCTGTCCGCCATTGAGATTATACTGACCTCGCAGGGCGCCGCGACCGCGGGGCGCCTGGTTGTTCGAGCAGACCCGGCGGCGCACCATTCTTGTGAGACGTACGAGCGTCCGCGGAAAACCGCTGATACCCGACATGCGAGCGGCATCCCGTCGCCGCGGGAAATCGTGTTCGTTTTTCATTCGACAGCGCCGGGCCGCGAAGTTCCCGCGCGCCGCGGCGGCAGCCCAGCGTGCGATTCGGCCGGAATGCCGGCTACGACCCCACCAGCACGATATGCACGCGATACGGACCGTGCGCGCCCAGCGTGACCGTCTGCTCGATGTCCGCCGTGCGCGACGGCCCCGACACGAAATTCACCGCTCGCGGCAGCGCCGGCATTTCCGACCGCAGCAGCTTCCAGGCCTCCTCCATGCCGCTGACGATACGCCCGGCGCGCAGCAGCGCGATGTGCGTCTCGGGCACGAGGCTCACGGTCGCGGGCGCGCGCGGCGTCGATAACAGCATCAGCGTGCCGGTCTCGGCGATTCCGCAGTAAGCACCCGTTATGCCGACGAGATCGCCGTCGCGCGCCGTCCGCGCCGCGACGTGCAGCCCCGCCGCCGCCCAGTCGAGATCGTCAAGCTCGGGCCAGCAGACCGCCGTAAGCGGCAGCGCATTCCGCGTGAGGAACGCCGCGACGGCCTGTGGCGCCGCGCTCATCGCCGCGATGTCGTCCAGCGTGCTCGAAAGCGCCAGCGCCCGGCTGCGAAACTCGGCCCGCAAGTCCCGCGGAGGCGCCGGACGCGCGTTCGCCGGGCGCGCGGCAAGGTGCGCGCGTACCCGCTCCCGCTCTTCCGCAGCCGCTTCCGCCGGCTTTCCCTGCGCGGCGCGGATGCTCCCCAGGATTTTTCCCCGCGCGCTCACGTCAATCGCAAAGCGGCAACGCAATGGACGCGAAGGTCGGGCAAGGCTTTTGACTCTAACCCAGTGTGGGCATGTTCAGCCCCGGGGCGGCAGTATCGGTCGCCGGCCAGCGCGTCGTGACCACCTTGCCGCGGGTGTAGAAGCGCACCCCTTCCATGCCGTGCACGTGCTGGTCGCCGAAGAGCGAACTGCGCCAGCCACCGAACGAATAGAACGCGATGGGCACCGGAATCGGCACGTTGATGCCGACCATTCCGACCTCGATCTCGCGGGCGAACCTGCGCGCGGCGCCCCCGGACCGCGTGAACACCGCCGTGCCGTTGGCGTAGGGGTTGCCGTTGATCATGCGAATCGCCTCGTCGTGCGTCCTGGCGCGCAGAACGACCAACACCGGACCGAATATCTCGTCCCTGTAAATCGTCATCTCCGGCGTGACGCGATCGAACAACGACGCGCCGAGGAAAAAACCGTCCTCGTTTCCGGCCACCTTGAACCCGCGGCCGTCGAGCACCAGTGTCGCGCCTTCGGCCACGCCTTTGTCGACATAGCTCGCGACCTTGTCCCGGTGCGCCCGCGTCACCAGCGGTCCCATATCCATGTCCTTGCCGGTTCCCGGGCCGATCCTGAGGCGGGAGGCCCGGTCCTTGAGCCTGGCGACCAGCGCATCTCCGATCTCGCCCACCGCCACCACCGCCGAGATCGCCATGCAGCGCTCGCCCGCGGAACCGTAAGCCGCGCCCATCAGGGCGTCCGCCGCGAAATCGAGGTCGGCATCGGGCAGCACGACCGCGTGGTTCTTCGCGCCCCCGAGCGCCTGGACGCGCTTGCCGTTGCGGGCACAGGTTTCGTAAATGTACCTGGCGATGGGAGTGGAGCCGACGAACGATACCGCCCTGGTGTCCGGGTGACCGAGAATCGCGTCCACCGCTTCCTTGTCGCCGTGCACCACGTTAAAGACCCCGTCCGGCAATCCCGCTTCCTTGAACAGCTCCGCCATGCGCATCGACGCCGACGGCACTTTCTCCGACGGCTTCAATATGAAGGTATTGCCGCACGCAATCGCCACCGGGAACATCCATAGCGGCACCATGACCGGAAAGTTGAACGGTGTAATTCCCGCGCACACTCCGAGCGGCTGGCGCATCGAATGGCAATCGACGCCGGTGCCGACATCCTCGCTGTGCTCGCCCTTGACGAGATGCGGGATGCCCATCGCAAACTCGACCACTTCGATGCCGCGCTGCACCGAACCCGTGGCGTCGGCGAGCGTCTTGCCGTGCTCTTCGGTCACGTGCCGCGCGAGTTCGTCGCGGTGCGCTTCCAGCAGCTCGCGATAGCGCATCAGGATGCGCGCGCGGCGCAGCGGCGGCGTATCACGCCAGGCCGGGAACGCCGCCTTCGCCGCCGCCACCGCCGCGTCGATGTCGGCGCGATTGCAGAACGGCACCCTGCGGGTTACCGCGCCGGTCGCCGGATTGGTCACCTCGCCGCAGCGGCCGCTCGCGGCATCCATCCGCTTGCCGTTCACCCACAACGACACGGTCTCCATCGTTTGAATATCTCTCGGTTTGTTCATTGCGATCTCCTATACAACGGTGCTCAGCTTCTTCGCCAGTGCCGTCCGTACATTTCACGAAACGTCTTGCCCTGCGGGGCGGGCAGATCGCGTCTGCCCGTCCACCCTCCGCCCAAGGGCAGATTGTGTATCAATTTGCCGCTGCCGCCCATCCAGGCCAGCGCCCGCGCGCCGATTGCGGTCATGATCGCATAGAGCGCCGGGTGCCGCGCGGTCCAGCCCCACAGCGCGAGTCCGGCCCGCTCCCACCAGGGCTTGAGTCCGCGTTCGAACTGCCGCTCGCGCACTTTCCTTATGAGGTCCGGCAGCGGAATCTTCACCGGGCACACCACGCCGCACTGGTTGCACAGGGTGGCCGCGTTCGGCAGGTCGAGCGCATTTTCGAGTCCGACATACAGGGGCGTCAGCACGGAACCCATCGGGCCGGGATAAACCCAGCCATAGGCATGGCCCCCGATGCTTTGATAGACCGGACAGTGATTCATGCAGGCGCCGCAGCGGATGCAGCGCAGCATCGGCTGCAGGTCGCTGCCGATCAACCGCGTGCGGCCCGCATCCATCAGGATCACGTGAAAATGCTCCGGACCCTCGGACTCCCCGGCGCCCCGGATTCCGGTCGTCACCGAGACGTAGTTGGTGATGGTCTGGCCCGTGCCGTGGCGCGGCAGCAGCCGCAGCAGCGTGGCGACGTCTTCCAGCGTCGGCACCACCTTTTCGATGCCGGTGATCGCCACGTGCACGCGCGGCAGCGTGGTCACCATCCGGCCGTTGCCCTCGTTGGTGACGATCAATGTCGACCCGGTCTCCGCGATGATGAAGTTGGCGCCGGAAATTCCCATGTCGGCGCCCAGAAAATGCGGGCGCAGCATCTCGCGCGCCTCCCGCGTCAGCTCCGCGATGCCGGTCTTGCGCGGCTTCCCGTGCTTCTGCTCGAACAGATCCGAGACTTCGTCCCTGCTCTTGTGCACCACCGGCGCGACGATGTGCGAGGGCGCTTCGTGCGCGAGCTGCAGGATGTATTCGCCGAGGTCGGTTTCGATGACCTCGATCCCGGCCGCGGCAAGCGCGTCGTTGAGCCCGCATTCCTCGCTCACCATCGACTTCGACTTCACGACCTTGCGCGCCTTGTACTGCGCTGCGAGCTCGCACACGATGCGGTTCGCCTGTTCCGCGGTTTCGGCCCAATGCACCACGGCGCCGCGGGCCGTCGCGTTGTTCTCGAATTCCGCGAGATAAAGGTCGAGATTCGCAAGCGCGCGCTCGCGGATTTCCGCACCCGCTTCGCGAATCGCTTCGAAATTATCCAGCTCGGCGACGCGATCCGCGCGGCCTTTCACGAAATTGCCCTGCAGCTTCCTGAGCGCGGCCTGAAGCTTCGCGTCCGCGAGCTTCTCCTTGGCCCGTGCCTTGAAGTGCATCGACGTGACTTGCATGACGATCAAACGACGAACGATGAACGATGAACGATGAACGAAACCCCGGCAGCGCTGGTCATGACTTTGCCTTTCGATTCATCATTCCGCATTCATCATTCCAGCTCAGCCCGTCCTGCGCCCCGCGGCGTGCAGCGCGAGGATGTCCCACACCGCCCGGTTGACGGGCGTCGGCACGCCAACCTGTCGCCCGAGCCTGACGACGCCGCCGCTCAACCATTCGACTTCGAGCGGATTGCCGCGTTCGAGGTCGTGATGCATCGACGAAGTCATGTCGGCGGCAACGCCGTCGGCGAACGCGAGGCGGTCCTCGGCGTAGTTCTCCGGCAGCGCGACGCCGTGCGCGCGGCCGACGGCCACCGTTTCCTCGAGCATGTCCAGCAGAAACGCGCGGGTCTGCGGGTTGGAGCGGATCGGGCCGATCGGCACGCGCATGGTGGCCGTCGTCCCCGAGAGCCCGACGAGAAAGACATACTTCTCCCACAGCGTTCTGCGGATGTCCGTCGAGAGTTCGGCCTGGATTCCCGCACGCAACAGCGCCTCCAGCAGCGCCTCGGCGCGTGTGGAGCGGCGCCCGTCGTACTCGCCGAACACGAGGCGCTGCAGCGTTCCGGTCTGGCGAATCACCCCGGGACGCGCGATCCGGGTGCCGACATAAGCGACACCGCCCATCACCGCTGCCTCGCCGAATTCCCGGCGCAGGATTTCATCCTTGATCACGCCGTTCTGGATGGACAGCACCGCGGTGCGGGGACCCACGATGGGCCTGATCGCCCGCGCCGCCGCCTCCGTGTCCCACAGTTTCACCGCGATGATCACGAGATCGACGGGGCCGATGGTCGCCGGATCGTCGGTGACATTGACCTTGGGCAGGTGAATATCGCCCTGCGCCTCGTTTTCGATCAGGAGGCCGTTTTCGCGCATCGCCTCGAGATGCGCGCCGCGGGCGACAAACGTGACATCGCAACCCGCGTGCGCCAGCCGCCCGCCGTAGAAGCCGCCCACGCCACCCGAACCCATTACCGCAATTTTCATTCCCGCTCCTCCGGTCAAATTTCATCCTTCCACGTTGCCGGCAAGCACTTCGGCGACATGCAGCACGCGGGTCGTGGTGTCGCCCCGGCGTCGCAGCCGGCCCTCGATATTGAGCATGCATCCCAGGTCGCCGAGTACCACGGCATCGGCCCCGGCCGCGGCGATATTCGCGCACTTGCGTTCGGCGATGTGCGATGAGATGTCCCCGAACTTCAGCGCGAACGCGCCCCCGAAGCCGCAGCACACTTCCGCCTCCGGCATTTCCTCGAGCGTGAGACCCGGCACTCTGGCGAGCAGCGCGCGCGGCTGCGTTTTCACGCCGAGTTCCCGCAGCCCCGAACACGAATCGTGGTACGTGACCTTCCCTTCGAACGTCCCCGGCACGCGCTCGAGCTTCACGACGTTCGCGAGAAAATCGGTCAGCTCCCGGGTACGTTCGCACAGACGCTTGACGCGCTCGGCTTCAGCGGGATCGTCCGTGAAAAGATCGGGATAATGCGTGCGGATCATGCCGGCGCACGAGCCGGAGGGCGCCACGACGTAGTCGCAGGCCTCGAACTCCGTCATCAGCTTGCGCGCGAGCACCCGTGCCGACCTGCGATCGCCCGAGTTGTAACCGGGCTGGCCGCAGCATGTCTGCGTCTCCGGCACCACGACCTCGCAGCCGGCCGCTTCCAGCAGCGTGAGCGCCGCGAATCCGATGCGCGGGCGCATCAGATCGACGAGACAGGTGACAAAAAGGCCGACGCGCATGGTCGATGTGGATCGGTTCAAAGCAATGGCGAATAGGCGGAGTCAGGATTATCAACGAAAGCGCCCGCGCCGGAAAGCTTCACCGCGCGGCGCGCCCGGACCACGGTGCATCACCCGTCACGAGTCACCGATTGCTGACGACTGACGACTGACGGCTGGTTGCGAGCCTTACGCCATTCCGATCGGCTCGGGCAGGTCCTCGCGCACTTTTCCCGGGCGCGCGCGCATCAGGTCTTCCATTTCCTTGCGCACCTTCGCATAACCCGGATCGTCGAACAGGTTGTTCATTTCATCGGGGTCGTTGGCGAGGTCGTAGAGCTCGCCGGCGCCGGATGCAAGTTCGAACGTGCATTTGTAGCGTTTCGTTCGCACCGAACGCAAATTGAGCGCCACGCCGCAGCGCGAAGGATGCACGTGCCACTCGCTGTAGGCGACATCGCGCGATTCGGGCTTACCGGCGAACAATCCACCGAGGTTCCTGCTCTGGATGTCCGCAGGTTGCGAAACTCCTGCCACATCGTAAAACGTCGCGGCGAGATCGAGCGTGGACACGGGCTCGGAGACGACTTTATTCCCCGCCACGTTCGGACCGCGCGCGACGAGGGTAACGCGCATCAGATCTTCGTACGGCGTCGGCCCCTTGAGATAGAGCCCGTGGTTGCCGAGCATGTCGCCGTGATCGGTGGTGTAGACGACGAGCGTGTTGTCGGCGAGCCCGAGATCGTTCAGTGCCGTCAGGATGCGGCCCACATTGTGGTCGATGAGCGAGATCATCCCGTAGTAGTTCGCGGTGATTGCGGCGAGCTGCGCATCGGTCTGGTCCGGCATGCGCGAACCTTCGGCGCGGAACTTGAGCATCGCGGGATCGGAGAGCCGCGGCTTGTTCTCGAGCGCGGCCTTGTGCCACCACGGTCGCCGCTCGAGATCGCGCACCCGATTCCTCGGCAGCACCATGCCCCCGGGGTCATACATCACGCTCCACGGCTCGGGACAGTCGAACGGGTGGTGGGGATCGGGAAACGACACCCACGCGCAGAACGGCCGATCTCGCTTTCCCTGCCGGAAAAGCCAGTCGATCGCGCGGTCACCCACCCAGGTGCTCGAATGCCAGGCGGCGGGAAGCCCCGAATACCAGGTCTGCGCCGCCCCGGTGCCGGGGCGCGTCTCCTGCGCCCATAACTTGAGTCCTTGCTCATTTTCACCGCGCAAGACGAGCCAGCGTTCGTAATGGCCCACCGGGGGACGTTCGAGCGGACGTGTGCGGTGCATATGCCCCAGCACCGTGAGTTCGACGTGCCGAAAACCCATGTACGGGCCGAACCAGTTCGGTCCGTACCGCGCCTGGCTCTTGTTGCACTCGGGCGTGCCGGTGGGAGCGAAAGTCGACTTGGTCGCGAAATGCGCCTTGCCGATGAAGGCCGTCTGGTAACCCGCGCGGGAAAGCGTCCCGGCAAAGCCCCGCTCGCCGACCGCAGGATCGAGATCGACGCCGTTGTCCCATACGCCGTGCGTGAGCGGCAGCAGGCCGGTGAGGATCGATGCGCGCGATGGCTGGCAGACGAGATTGGGCGTGATGCAAGCGGAAAAGCGCGTGCCTTCGCGGGCGAGCCGATCGATATGCGGCGTGCGGATAAGCGGATTTTCGAAACCGTTGCAGTCGGCGCGCTGCTGGTCGGAAGTGATGAGCAGGATGTTGGGTCTATGGTCCATGCAAGTCCTGAACGGCTTCAACCACAGAGATGTTCGTTATTCACGGCTTCCTGACGCCGATTTCCGCCCACAGCGCGCGGAATTGCCCGGCCTGCCGGTCCAGAAATTTGGCCAACGCTTCACCCGTGAGGACATTCGACCGCCAGAAATTGCGCGCGAGTTCCTTCTGCCATGCTTCCGATGAGGTCGCTGCGGCGAGCGCGCTTTCCCAGTAGGCAACGTGGTCCTTGCGCATGCCCTTGGGACCGATCACCGTGCGCCAGTTGGTGAACAGGGCGTTGACGCCCTGCTCCTGCAGCGTCGGCACGGTCGCAAGCGCGCCGCCCAGGCGCTGGGGTGCGATCAGACCGATCGCGCGCACCCGCCCTGCGGCGAGGAACGGCGGCGCGTTCACCGCCGTTCCGCTCACGATGTCGATCTCCCCGCCCAGCATTGCGCCGATCGCCTCGCCGGCCGACCGGTACGGCACGAAGCGCCCCTTGGTCACATCGACACCCATCGCCTTGACCGCGACGGCCGCCGCGGTGTGCGATCCGGCGCCCAGTCCGGGGCCGAAGCCGATGGCGAGCGCGGCCGGGTCCTTCGCGAGCCGCTGCCGCACATCAGCCACGGATTTCAGCGGGGAGTCGGCTTTGACAAGCAGGATGAAATAGTCATCGAACAGAAGAGCGAGCGGCGTGATGTCGCGGTGTCCGATACTGTGCGAGCCGATGACCGGGTTCGATACCAGGTTGGTGGTGCCGATCGCGATCGCGTGACCGTCGGCGCCGCGTTCGTTGAGGTAGCTCCACGCGATGCCGTTGCCGGCGCCGGGCTTGTTGATGACCACGATCGGCGTGCCGACCGTGCGGTTGTCGTCCCAGATCCGCTGCAGGATGCGCGCGGTGAGATCGATGCTCCCGCCGGGCGCCGCCCCGACCACGAACGCGACCGGACGCGCGGGTTTCCAGCCCTGCGCGCCCGCGGCCGGCGCGAGCGCAGCCGCGAGCACGGCCGCTGTCCACATACATACGAGGCGAAACATTCGATTCCTCCTCCCACACGCGTCCAGGCACAACCGTGATTGTTATACTACAGTCGTCGTATCCCGCTCACGAATGATAACCCAAGGCTGAACCGAACATGGCGCGCCGTCCAAATATCGTACTGATCCTCGCCGACAACCTGGGCTGGGGCGAGCTCGGCTGCTACGGCGGCGGCATCCTGCGCGGCGCGCCGACGCCGCGCATCGACCAGCTCGCCTCGGAAGGCCTGCGGCTGCTCAACTTCAACGTCGAGAGCGACTGCGTGCCCACGCGCTCGGCGCTGATGACAGGACGGCACCCGATCCGCACCGGCGCGCTCCAGTCGGTGCCGGCCGGGTTGCCGCAGGGCATTCACCCGTGGGAAGTGACACTCGCGCAGTTGATCTCGGGTCAGGGTTATGCCACCACGATCTACGGCAAGTGGCATCTCGGCGACCGCAAAGGGCGCCTGCCGATCGATCGCGGCTTCGACGAGTGGTACGGCATCCCGCGCACCACCAACGAGAGCATGTTCACCACTGCGCCCGGCTACGACCCCGAGATCGTTCCGCTGCCGCACGTCATGGAGGGCGTGAAGGGCAAGCCCGCGCGCAACGTCGCGGTCTATGACCTCGAAATGCGGCGCAGGATAGACGGCGAGCTTACGCGGCGCACCGTCGATTTCATGCGCCGGCAGACGAAGGCGAAGCGCCCCTTCTTCGCCTACGTGCCGGTCACGCAACTGCACTACCCTACTTTGCCGCATCCGGATTTCGCCGGCAGAACCGGCAACGGCGATTTCGCCGATTCCATGGCGGAGACGGATCACCGCGTCGGCCAGATCGTGGATGAGATCGAAGCCCTGAAGATCGCGAACGACACGCTCGTCATCTTCGCGAGCGACAACGGGCCGGAGTTCCGCCGCCCGTGGCGCGGCACGGCGGGCCCGTGGGTCGGCACCTATCACACCGCGATGGAAGGAGGGCTGCGAGCCCCCTGCATGATCCGCTGGCCGGGGAAAGTGCCTGCGGACCGCGTATCGAACGAAATCGTGCACATCACCGATCTTTTTACGACGCTCGCCGGCGTCGCGGGGGCCAAGGTTCCGGCTGACCGCCCGATCGACGGCGTCGATCAGCTCGACTTCTTCACGGGCAAGAGCGAAACGTCGAACCGCGAAGGCTTCGTCTACTACATCAAGTCCGAAATGCGGGCGGTGAAGTGGCGCGACTGGAAAATGCACCTCATTTGGGAGCCGGAGCCGAACGCGGGGCCGAACCACCTGGAGTCGCCGCTCCTCTTCAATCTCATCCAGGACCCGAAGGAAGAGACCGACGTCAACACCGCGGCAAGCTGGGCGCGCACCCCGATCCGCCGCATGATCCACGAGTTCCAGCAGAGCCTGAAGCAGCACCCGCCGATCCCGCCCGGGGCGGCGGATGATTACGTTCCGGCGAACGCGACGCGCAAGTAGCCGACTGCTGCAAAGACCAAGGCATCAACGCGAAGGACGCAAAGGAAAAGCGGGCAGCATGATGCGAATCAGATAGATCTCTCGCATCCGGCTCTCGGACAACACTTCACGCCTTCACCCACGGCACGTCGTGCCCAAGCGCAGTCAGGCGCACGAGACCGAAGTACCCGTAGAGGTGTGAGAGTGGATAGGTCCCACCCCTGCGCCGCCTGACTTTATACTTGTTGCGCAACCACCGACGCAACCGCGAAGCTGTGTACGTGTGCCTCTTGCACAGTTCGGAAAATCCTTCGACGACTCGCCCGAGCGAAAGCGCCGCCATCCTGCGCGCGCCGTAGCCAAGATGGTGGGGGTAGTTCAAGTTATGCCAATCGCCCTCGCGGCGCACCGATGCGCGCACCGTGCTTGCGTAGGCACGGGCGATCTGCTCCATGAGGCTGTCCTGAACGTGCGCCTTCAGTGGCTGCGGTTTCGCGTTTCGGCCCGCCCAAGTGCGCAAGGTAGATGCCGCATGCCGCATCACCTCCTGAACCTGCTCTCGCTCGTAATTCTGCAGGAGCATTCGGGCGTTGCTCGCCACTTCGTGCATGCTGGCGCGGAACGTCCGGAGGCGCTGCGGGTCGTCCTGATACGCGTTGAAGAATCCGATAGCCAGCGCGTCCAGCCTCAACGGCTGCAGGCTCATTGCCACCTGCTCCTCCTTGAGCGTGTACCCCTCCCCGGCGGAGTCGACGCGCACGCCCGATTCGTCCGTAACGCCGAGAGGCGTCCGGTACAGGTCGTGCGTCAGGCCCGGTATCCTTATCATGTCGCGGAAATGAATATTTGGCGACACGTTCTCTTGACGTGTCGCCGCCAGCGACATAAGCTGCGAACATGGTGCAAAAATCCACTTCTGGCGACATGAGCGAAGCTCGGGATTGGCAGCCGGACAGACCTCACAACGACCTGCCCCGCCTTCCCCCCTCCACCGAGCTTGAGACGAAAGCCGTTTTGAAGCAATGCGTTGCGGCGCGATCGACGCTCGCCGAACTGAAGAAGGCGGCGGAGTTGAGCCCGAATCCCGCGATGCTGATCAACACCCTCCCGCTGCTTGAGGCTCGGGCGAGTTCGGAGATCGAGAACATCGTTACGACCGCGGACAAACTGTTCCGTCACCTGCAAGGCGACGCAGGCGCCGACCCCGCGACCAAGGAGGCGCTACGGTATCGCCGCGCACTGCTCGAAGGCGTCAGGGCGCTGAAGAACCGGCCGTTGACGACGCGCACGGCGGAGTCGATCTGCACCCAGATCAAAGGCGTGGAGATGAGCGTGCGCAAGGTGCCGGGCACCGCGCTCGCCAATGACGCCACCGGCACGGTGGTCTACACACCTCCAGAGGGCGAAACCCTCATTCGCGATTTGCTCGCGAACTGGGAGCGCTTCCTGCACGAGGAAGAAACGATCGATCCCCTTGTCCGGATGGCCGCGGCGCACTATCAGTTCGAAGCGATTCATCCGTTCACCGATGGCAACGGGCGAACCGGGCGCATCCTGAACAGCCTCTTCCTTGTCGAGCAAGACCTGCTGCCGCTGCCGATCCTCTACCTCAGTCGCTACGTCATCGCGCACAAGGCGGACTACTACCGGCTGCTGCTTGCGGTTACGCGTGAACGCGCCTGGGAACCGTGGCTGCTCTACATGCTGCGCGCGGTCGAAGACACCGCGGCGTGGACAACAGCAAAGATCGATGCCGTTCGCAAACTGGCAGGCGATACCACCGAGTATGTGCGAGCGAAGCTCCCGAAGATCTACAGCCGCGAACTGGTGGATGTGATCTTCGAGCAGCCGTACTGCCGGATCGCGAATCTCGTGCAGGCCAGAATCGGCGAGCGCCAGGCCGCGTCGCGCTACCTCAAGGCCCTGGTTTCAATCGACGTGCTGAGCGAGCAGGCATTTGGCAAGGAAAAGCTCTTCGTTCATCCGAAGCTGATGAGGCTTCTCACGCGTGACAGCAATGCGTTCGAGTCGTATCGAAATGGGAAACGCAGTTGAACGACTCGCGGCTGTCTTCACAGCTTGGCCTTCGCGGAGACTGTGCCAATTTTGTGCCAGGGCAGGCACAAATAAACTTTCGAATCAGATAGGGCGAGATCGGAAATGAAGCGTGGCAAGCAATCCGCAGGTCCCAGGTTCGAGCCCTGGTCGGGGAGCCAATTAGGAGCAAATCTGGGCACTCCGCCGAGGGTGCCCGGATTCGTCTCTGCCACTGCGTGCGCGAGCGCCGCGTGACTGCCGCGCAGCATGACGCTTTTCTTCTCGACGCGAATCTCATCCACCAGCAGCCGCAGGTATTCCTTGTCTGCACTACAGGCGAAACGAAAACCGCACCCCAATTACATCAAGCACATACGCGGGCAAATCGGGGTGAAAATAGCAAAATCGGAGGCGAGTGGGTGAAGGCGGGTGGGCTAATCGTATATGGACTCCCCCCGCGACACGAGAGAAACGGCATAGACAGCAGGTCAACGCGGGAATCGGTTGCAGTCGTATATCCGGCATCTGATGTGAGCATCTGTGTGCTCGTGCCGACATGGAATCTGCGCACGGGTAGCCACACGCTCTGAGCGATCAAGCATCGATCAGCAGGGTTATCGGCTTTCACCCGTGCAGGTCCGACCGTTGTTGCCATGATGGGTGTCGTCTCTCTTCGCAAACCGTGGAAGGGTTCGGTGCTCGGTATTACACCGCCGGCACTGCAGCGGGCATTACTGTTGCGATGGTGGAACGATACTTCTCATGCTTCACCCACACCGCCCATGCGATGCGCGCGAGCTTGTTGGCGAGCGCGCAGGCAGCCTTGTTGTGGTTGGTGCGGCTCTGCACTTCAAGCGCCCAGGTCCTCAGCCGATCGATATCGCGCCCGGTGCGTCTTGCGACGGTGGCCGCATGCAGAATGGAGCGCGCCCCGTGCGTGAGCAGCGTGCGGATGTAGCGATCCCCACGCTTGGAGATGCGCCCGAGGAATACTCCCGCGGTGTCAGTCCTCAAAAACTTGCATAGCGCCGCCCCGAATCAAAACTCTTGGGGTCGCCGACTGCCGCCACCATCGCGGTGCTCGTGATCAATCCGATTCCCGGCACGGAGAGCAGCACCTGGCAGGCGGGGCTGTGTCGGGCCACCTCGGAGAGCTGCTGCTCCAATTGCCCGATTCTCGCTTCCATGAGCCGGATCTCATCGAGCAGCAAACGCATTGAGCCGCGCAGCATCTGCGGCAGCGCCGACTGCTCATCGGCCAGATAGCGTGCAATCTGCGCAAGTCCGGTTACCGCCCCCTGCGGCACGACAAGACCGAATTCGCGCAGCGTGTTGATGCGCCGGGTGCGCGTGCTCTTCCAGGCCTCGCGTGTGCGATGCAGCGATTGCAAGGCCTGCTGCTCGATCGATTTCACCGCCACCGGCTTGATGCCACCGCTACGCGCCGCTTCCAACAGGGCCGCGGCATCGGCGGCATCCATATTTATTCCATAAACCATTGATGATCATCATAAAAAACTCCTTATCTTAGTCTGATTTGATTACGAATGACATTATAGAGAACGATTCTCATTGACAATTAAATAAGAATCGTTATCATTTATAAAGTCCTAATTTGAAAAACAGAGGGAAGCCCAGTTTTGTGGGATGTTAAATGGAAAATTTGGGATGAACGATACCAAACGGAGAGTGACCACTTTAACTGCCGCGCAGACGGCTCCCGAAATGCCGGGTAGGTCGGTAGTTAAACTACGGCGGATCACGAGCGAGGACCTGTTTGCAGGGGTGCGGGAACTGGTGATCGTTCACCAAGGCAAGGATTACTGCTTGCGCATCACTAATAAAGGAAAGCTGATACTCACTGCATAGCGAGGCGTCCTGACGCGTAGCCAGCCAGGGCGATCAAGCCCAAGCCAGCCAAGCCTACCGCCCAGAGTGGAGACATGGCATGGCCCGGCTCTTCAACAATTCCCGCACCATCGATTCCGCCGCAGCGCTGTCGGCCGTGCTCGCCTTGCACGTTGGAGCCGTGATAGGGCTGGCGCAATATCAGCCGGCGCGCGAGGCGATGAGCCAACTCCGTACCGTGATGGTGAGCCTCATCACGCCGCCGCAGGAGGCGCCTAGGCCCAAGCCGGTCGTGAAGCAACCGATCCGCAAGATCGAGCCGCTTCCACCGCAGCCGATCTTGGCGATCACGGAGCCGACTCCGGTGCCGGCGCGCTTCGAGGCGCCGCCCACATCCGAGGCGAAGGTCACCCCGCCGCCTGCACCTGTTGCGGCGGCGCCCGCGCCGGTGATCCCGCCGAGCTTCAACGCCGATTACCTGCAGAACCCCGCGCCTCACTATCCCGCGTTATCGCGCCGCATGGGCGAGGAAGGCAGGGTCGTGTTGCGGGTTTTCGTCAACCAGCAGGGACTGCCAACCCAAGTCGAGTTGCGGACATCGAGCGGCTTCAGCCGTCTCGACAACGTGGCGCTGGAAACAGTGAGGCAGTGGAAATTCATGCCCGCGCGGCGCGGCGAACAACCCATCGGTGCGTGGGTGCTGGTACCGATTTCTTTCAGTTTAAGGAGCTAAACAATGGATGTGCAGCAAACCGTGGGCTTTGCCCATTTCCTGCAGCAGACCGACGGCCTGGGCAAGACCGTCTTCGCGACGTTGCTCGTGATGTCCGTGGCGACCTGGTATTTGATCATCATCAAGACGCTTCAGACCTGGTTGGCGTGCCGGCGCACGACGCGCTTTCTGGAGACTTTTTGGGACGCACCGTCGCTGCAGGCGGTGGCCGCCGATCTTGAGGAACACCATCGTCCGGAAGAACCGTTCTCCCACCTTGCTTGGCATGCCATCGTCGCGGCGCGCCACCACCAGCGGCACAGCGCGAACAAATTGAACGAAGCCGGCAGCGCAACAGAATTTTTGACGCGCTCGATGCGCCAGGTCATCGACGAAGAAACGGCGCGGCTCGAAACAGGGCTGACCGTGCTCGCTTCGGTGGGCAGCACTGCGCCGTTCGTCGGCCTGTTCGGCACCGTATGGGGCGTCTACCACGCGCTCATCAATATCGGTATGAGCGGACAGGGTACGCTCGACAAGGTCGCCGGCCCGGTTGGCGAGGCGCTGATCATGACAGCCGCTGGTCTTGCGGTAGCGGTCCCGGCGGTACTCGCTTACAACGCCTTCGTGCGCAGCAACCGCATGGTACTCGCCAAGCTCGATTCGTTCGCACACGACCTGTTTGCGTTCCTGACCACCGGCTCGCATATGAACGACGTCGCTGCCGTGCTGCCGCTCACCGCAACGTTGGCGCAGGCGAAAGGAGCGGCGTGACATGGCTTTTGGCGGATTCAGCAAAAGCGGCGATAGCTCGCCGATGGCGGAGATCAACATGGTCCCGCTGATCGACGTGATGCTGGTGCTGCTGGTGATCTTCATCATCACCGCGCCGCTGCTCACGCACGCGGTCAAGATCGATCTGCCGAAAGCCTCGAGCGCACCGAACCTCACCAAGCCCGACAACCTGCAGCTCGCGATTGACCGGGACGGCGTCGTCTACTGGAACGGCCAAATCGTGGACCGACCGAACTGGCGTTCGCGCATGCAGGCCGCCGCGGCCCGGCAGCCACAGCCCGAGATCCACCTCCGCGCCGACGGCGAGGTGGCCTACCGGCGCGTGGCGCAGGTCATGTCCGATGCCGCGAAATACGGTCTCACGCGCATCGGTTTCGTGACCGATCCCAAGGAGAGGAGGTGACCATGCTCGGGTCTGCCATCGTCGTTTTCCGCGAAACGCTTGAAGCGGCGCTGATCATCGCGATCGTGATGGGCGCAAGCCGCGGCATTGCGGCGCGCGGGCGTTGGATCGCCGGCGGCGTCGCACTCGG
>JACQOJ010000054.1 GCA_016202605.1 Betaproteobacteria bacterium | reverse complement strand
GCTTGACCTTGATGAGGGTGGTCGATGCGTCGATTTTCACGACGCGGGCAGTCGTGCCCGACACCGGCGCGCCCAGGTATCCGATCATGTTATCGTTTGCGCAGACTCCGGGGGCGGGAACGGCGCCGCCAAACAAGGCCGCGAGCACAAGCGTCGCATTCCGGCTCATCAGACTCTCCATGAGCGCCGGCAATGGCCGGCGGCGAATGGTGAGTTGACTATAAGGACGGCGCGCTCACGCGAGCCTCACGGCAACATTACAAATTTGTGATCCGAACCGCGCAGCGATACTTTCCCTCACCCTCGATCCCCCGGATCGAGTCCGGGGCGATGCCTACCGTCCCGGAAGGACTCCCGGAGGGAGAGCGAAGAGAAGCCCTTCTCCCTCCGGGAGAAGGGTGGGGATGAGGGATGTCGGACTCGTCTTGGTGCGAGTTTTAGTATGAACTGGTCCGGTGGGATCGTGAGCGCGGCTTTCCGGAGGAGGTCAACCCAATGGCGCGAAACCGGCCGCGAGCCCGCATGCCAGCCACGTTTCCGTTATTCCGGGCGGGCCAGTCTAGCCGGGAGGGGATGCGAACGGATTTTCGGGAGCGGCCCGCGGCCAGGCGGGCGCGCGAGTCTGGGAAGGTGAGGTCGCAGGCGTCGTCTCCAGCCCCTGCACCCGCTCGGGAATGCTGAGCGTGAACACAGTCGATTTGCCGGGCTCGCTTTTTACCGACACGTCGCCGCCATGCATTCTCATGATGGAGCGCGCGATCGCGAGACCCAGGCCGGTGCCGCCGGAGTGGCGCGCCCTGCTCGGATCAGCGCGATAGAATCGGTCAAAGATACGCGATGCATCCGCCGGCGACAGGCCGGAGCCGCGGTCGACGACCGATGCAGTAACGGCGCGCTCACCGCGCCCGATCACCACGTCGACCCGCTCGCCGTCCGGACTGTGGCGAATGGCGTTCGAGAGGAGATTACTGAGCGCCCGCGCGAGCATCGCGCGGTCGGCGATGACTGTCGCATTGCCGTGCGTCTCGAGCGCGATTCCGCGCTCTTCGGCCGCCATGCCGAAATATGCGAACAAGCGGTCGGCTTGATCTCGCAGATCCACTGTTTCGTACGCCAGAGCGGCCGGGGCGTGGTCGGCTTGCGCGAGAAAAAGCATGTCCGAAACGAGCCCGCCAAGCCGCCTTATTTCCCCGACGCTCAATTCCAGCGCTTCGCGGTACTCGTCCGCGCTGCGCGTTTTCGAGAGCACGAGCTGGGTTCTGCCGAGCAGGCTCGTCAATGGGGTGCGCAGCTCGTGTGCGAGATCCGCCGAAAAATCGGAGAGCCTGCGGAACGAATCTTCCAGCCGCGCAAGCATGGCATTGAAGGAATTTACCAGGTCCCGCAGTTCCGAGGGCACGCCTGTCAAATCCAGCCGCTCGGTCAAGCGACGCGCAGTGACGTGGCGGGCCGATGCTGCGACTCGCGCGATGGGTCGCAGCCCTCCTCGCACGATGAAAACGCCGATCAGCCCCACGATGAGCACGGCCGCGGGCACGGCGATGAGAACGCTCGCCTTGAATGTTCTCAGAAGCTGCTGCGGTTCGGAAACGTCGAGAGCAAGGACGATAAAGCCGCGGCCGATTTCCGCGCGTTTCGAGCTGAAGCGCGCCACGGCGAGCCGGTAGGCGTCGTGGCTTGTAGGCTGCCATAACCTCATGGTGACCTGCTGCGCGTCGGGCGCGGCGATGCTTTCCCACTCCTCCTTCGGGATCGGAGTCCGCGATGAGGCAAACAGCGCGCGGCCATCTTCCCCGTAGATCCATAGCCTCATGAAGGGGTGCGCACCGAGAAGACGCCCGACAATGCTCGGCTGCTCGCCAAGGCGCTCGAGAGCTGGAATATCGTCCATCATATTGCGGACGATCGTGGCCACCGCGGTCAACGGTACCTGCTGGCGGGCGGTCATGACCCTTTCGAGCGCGCTATGGAGAAAGAAGGCGACAGCAGCGAGCACAAGCGCAGACGCAAGAGCGAACAAGACGCTCAGGCGGAAGGTAATCGATTGTCCGATATCTCGTGCTGTCACCGCTTACTCCCGCTTTTCGAGCACGTATCCGACGCCGCGTACCGTATGGATGAGCTTGCTCGTGTGAGCCTCATCGACCTTGCTGCGCAACCGGCGTATGGCCACTTCGACTACGTGGGTGTCGCTGTCGAAATTGATGTCCCAGACCTGCTCGGCGATCAGCGTGTGCGAGAGCACTTCGCCGCACCGCCTGAGGAGCAGGTGCAGGAGCGCAAATTCCTTGGGCGTGAGCTGGATCGGCGTTCCAGCTCGGATTACACGCCGCGTGCGCACGTCGACTTCGAGGTCGAGCACGCGCAGCACGTCGGGCTCGCGCTCCGGCGCTCTGCGCAGCAGCGTACGTATGCGCGCCAGCAATTCGGAAAAAGCGAACGGCTTGACGAGGTAATCATCGGCGCCCAGCTCGAGGCCCGCAACGCGATCCTCTACCTTGCTGCGCGCCGAAAGGAATATGACAGGTGTGCTTTTCTGGTGCCGCAGCTCGCGGATCACCTGCCGGCCGTCCATTCCGGGCAGCATGACGTCGAGAACCACGAGATCGTAATCGCCGGTGAGCGCCAAATGCAAGCCATCGACACCGGTGTGCGCAACGTCGCTGATGAAGCCGTTTTCGCTGAGGCCCTTCTGCAAATAGTCCGCCGTATTGCGGTCGTCTTCTACGATGAGGGTTCGCATGCTCGTTCGGCTCGCATCATATTTCCTTCTTGATTGAAACCAGCTCGGCTCCGTATACAAAAATGCTACCGCGCCGGCGCGCAGCGTTTCTTGATCTGCATCAATCCGCGGCGACCGCACGGGGGAACCGGGCGGCGAGAACCGCTACTTGCGCGTAGCGGGGGCACCGCCCGGGCCTTGCTCCGGGAACGGGACTCAGTCGTCGGTCACCCACTCCGACGGGATTTCACGCAGTACCTCGCCCCCGGCTGCCTCTGCTTCCGTCCCACCAACCGCCTCAGGGATGTTTTCCAAGCCCACGGGCTCCGGACCGCACTCGCTCGATTCTGACGGGAAGCACGATTCTTCGGCTGCTCCGGTCGCGCCTACTGGCGCTGCCTCCCTTGCGTAGCGGTCGGCATAGGTTTCGAGCGCCGGCAGGGCCGTAGACGCCTCGCCATCCGAAGGGAAAACCGACTCGGCGTTTGCCATGCCGCCGGCCAAGAGCAGGCTTGCTGCGGTTGCAACGATCGCGATAGAGATTTTGCGTAACATTTGAGTCTCCTTGACTAAAAGTGGTTAAGTCGCCATTTAGGGCGATCGATCGATCACTTCGATCGTGACTTCATTATGAGGACTGCGTGCTCACGCGAGACTCACCGCAACCTAACAAATCGGTGATCCACGTCATGCGGTGAAGTATTCGTTTGAGTCTTCACGCAATTTCGGGAAAACGACGCCTCGCAAGGTCGCCGCACCATGTGTCGCCTCCACCGCGGCAGATACACGATTTCCCTGCCCTGCGCCTACGTGCTTTCCGGTAGGCGCAATCAGGTCTGCAGGCGGGCGTATCTCAGCAATCTCACACAGCCCGGTTCAGGTGCTGTACGGTTGTTTCCGGTTTGTCGGAATGGCATAATGCGTGCGCATGTATAACTCTTTGAAAATGTGCAGGGTCTTGCGGTTGTCGGCACTGTTCGGTGCCCTCGCGATCGGCGGGCTCGCGCCTGCTATGGCGTCCATCACCGATTACCCATTTCGACTGCTTGCCAGAACGGGCGACGGCGGGCACGTGCTGGTCGCCCAGAACGACGGACCCGCGCCGATTGCCGTTCACGTATCGCTCGCGGGTGAGAATTGCGCGTCGGACCGCGTCTGGCCGCTGACGGCGACAGTGGCGCCTCATGCCGAGATACCTCTCGGCCGCGTCTACGCTGCGGACAACGCAGCGGGCGATTGCAATTTCCGTTTCCGCTACAGCCACCACTTCGGCCGCTCCGACGCGCTCCATGATTCGAGCGCAGGCTATCGCCTGCCATTTCAGGAAGGCCATGCCTACACCGTCACGCAGGCGTACGGCGGTCGGCTGGCCACCCACAACAAGCCCGAAAATCTGTATGCGGTCGACTTTGCAATGCCCCGCGGAACGCCGGTTCTCGCCGCGCGCACCGGCGTCGTGATCGACGCGACGTTGAGCCATGACGAAGGCGGCTACGACATCCGCTACCGCAGCAGGGCAAACGTGATCGCAGTCGTCCACGATGATGGCACCGTGGCGGAGTACGCGCACCTGTCACGAGGTGAGCCGCAGGTCAAATTAGGCCAGCGCGTCGAGGCCGGTGACCTCCTCGGCTACTCGGGCAACACTGGCTACTCGTCGGGCCCGCATCTCCATTTCGTCCTTTACCGGCCGGCGGTCGTCAACGGGAAGGTGAGCCGGCTCTCGGTGCCAGTCATGTTCTATGCGGACGATTCCGGCGCGCGTTTCAGCGCGGTACAGGGCAGCACGGTCACGGCAAATTACGGTTCACCGTCTGCGGTCGCACGCCAGCCGCAGACCCCCGACGCTTCGCTGACCGGAATGGGCTCGACCTCGCTTGGCGATCCACCCGGCGCCGCGCCCTAGCGCCTCGTTGCGGCAGGCGAGCGCGGGGGAACGGATCGTTCACTACATCGAGTCAGAAGGTGCTGACGGAACGGTTACGTTGACCGATTCGCGCAAGGCGTGGGCGGCCGAGCTGGGCATGACGCACGAAGCGCTGTATCGGGCGCTGCGGCGGTTACAAGCCAGCGGCATTCTAGGCATGGTCGGCAACCGGATGATCCTCAGTCAGCGCGACAATGCGGCTCGCCGGTAAAAAGACTCCCGCCGCAGGGGGCGATCGGTTCAGTGTCTCGCTCCCTATTCGTTTCGGCCCCGGCGGTTCGGCGACGAAAGCCCCGATCGGCACCGCCCATTCGCTATTCCAGTAATCATCGAAGCCGCGCGAGATGTCGCGCACGACGGGGCTGGCCGCGAGGATGTCGAGGTCGGAGAAACTGACTTCGCCGTGCGCGTCGAAGTATTCGTCGCCCAGATTGCGCCCGCCCACGATTGCCGCTGCGTTGTCCGCGATCCACAGCTTGTTGTGCATGCGGCGGTTCAGTCGCGCCGGGTCGCCGAAGAACTCCAGGAGCTGCGACAAGCCCCATCCGCCGCGGCGCAGGAAAGGATTGAACACGCGCACTTCGATATTCGGGTGCGCCGAGAAGGTCGCAAGCTCGAAATCCTTTCCCAGCGCATAGAGGTCGTCGACCAGCAGCCGCACTCGTACTCCGCGCTGAGCGGCGCTCAGCACGCGGTAGAGAAGGAGCTGGGTCGTCGTGTCCGCGCTGACGATGTAGTACTGCAGGTCGAGGGTACGCTGCGCGTTCTGAGCGAGGCTCGCGCGCAGGCTGAACGCGTCCATTCCCGAGTCGAGCAGGTAGAACCCGGATTGCCCAGGATAGTGGGCGAGCTGCTTTCCGAACTCGCGGCCGAGCATGGTTTGCTCGGGGTGTAGCCACGCCCCGGACGGCGGGCGGGGCACGTCAAGCCGCGGGGTGGTGCACGCCGCCGACGTTACCGCTAAACACAGCACGACTATCGCCCTGCGGACACTGCAACAAACTTGGGCGCAGGATCGTTGTTCCGTGGAGCGCGAAGACGATGAAAGCAATTGCGGGGACTTATCGCTTTCAGGCACCCCTGTACCCTGCTGGTCGTACATTCGTCTCACGATACTGTATCCGGCGGCCGGTAGCGGTTTATCCAAATGACAAAAAATAACAAGCATGCGGGTCCGCCTGGTTGACCTAATCAACCTTTGTCGGTTAAAGAGCCGCACGGGGCGCGATTCGGTCATGCCACCGCGCGGACCGTGGCAAGTGCTTTGATTTGGATCAATACCGGTTCAAGAGATCCAGCCAATGATCGCTGAAGGCCGGTTGTCCTCGGATACCAGCGGTGTGCGAGCTCTTTGGATTAAGTAGTGGCGAGGCGATCCAACCCAGTGCGGCGCTGAACGCATTCCGTTTGCGCGGCGGCAGGCTTGCCGATAACCCTGACGGATGGGGCGTCGCCTTTCTTGCAGACGGGACCTTCCGGCTGGTAAAAGAGCCGGTGGCCGCGATCCGAAGCACATTGTTTGCGAAACTGAGCGAGAGCGTACGCTCCTCACTAATCGTTGCACACGTTCGCAAAGCGAATTACCCACCCATCAACACGTTAGCCAACACGCATCCGTTCAAGGAGCCTTGCTGCGGCAAGGACTGGGTATTCGCGCATAACGGCGTGGTGCCTGGCGTAATGCATCCAAACGATGCGGAACATAAGGCGATCTGCGTGCCGGCGGGGCAAACCGATTCCGAGCAGGCGTTTTGCCATTTTCTGACGGAAGTCGCGCAACACTTCCCCGCTGGCAATCGGCGCAACAACCGATCCTGGTTTCGGGCGCTGGGAAGGGTAAGCGAGGCCGTGGCGTCCCTTGGCAAGTTCAACTTTCTGATGTCGGAAGGCGAACATCTGCTCGCCTACGGGCACGACCGGCTGCATTTTCTGGAGCACCATCGCAGCAGGGGCTCCGAGCCGGATATAGCACTTATTGCGACCGAACCTCTGCCGCCGTACGATGGTTGGCAGGCGTTCAGTGCCGGTGAGCTACGGATATACCGACGAGGACGGCTCGTTGCACGGTTGCACACAGCCCCCGCGCGCCGGCCGGGAAGGGGGGAATCGAGTCAGGCGTGACACGCCCAGCAGCGTGAGTGAAATGGGGCACGACATTATTCGGTCTCCTCGCACGGGACGAAATGCACCATGGATGCCTCGACATACGATGCCTGGTATCACACGCTGCGCGGCGGCTGGATCGGCGAAGTTGAGTATCGCCTGTTGCACTGGCTCCTTGCGCTGTCTTCCGGCGAGAGCCTCTTGGATGTCGGCTGCGGTACCGGTTACTTCACCCGCCGCTTCGCACGAGACGGGCTGGCAGTCACCGGGATCGATCCAAGCGCCGAAATGCTCGCGTTTGCCATGACGCATGCGGTCGCAAACGAGCGATACCTCTTCGGGGATGCTCGAGCGCTGCCTTTTGGCGATCGCTCTTTCGATCTATGTATCTCCGTCACCGCCCTGTGCTTCATTCAGGAGCAATCCCTCGCACTTCGGGAAATTCTGCATGTCACGCGCCGGCGCTTTGCGATCGGCCTGCTTAACCGCGCGAGCCTGCTTTACTTCCAAAAGGGACGCAAGGGCGGGCAGGGCGCTTATCGCGGCGCGCACTGGCACACCGTGGCGGAGGCGCGGCGCCTGTTTGCGCCCCTGTCCGTGGCAGGGCTGGCGCTACGCACGGCCGTTTTTCTTCCGAGCGGTACGAAGCTTGGACGTTTCTGCGAGCGGTGTCTTCCTGCTCAGTTGCCTTGGGGTGCTTTTCTGGTTGCTGCCGGCGATGTGGCGAGGTGATCATTGCCGGGACAGCCCCGGAAGGAGCCTTGTTGCTTCAGCACGCTGATCCTTATTGAGCGCGGGCAGCAGACTTTGTGCGGCGCGCCTGACTGCGTCGAGTGCTTTTCCGCGCCGCGCCTGGAAGTCTTGCTCCGACATCGAGACGACGGTGTCCCTGGTTGCTCGCAGCCCATTCGCCGTCTGTCGCAACTCGGCCGCGTACCCGGTCCAGGCTTGCTCCTGCGCAGCAGTTATGCCGAGTCGGCGCTTCAATTCGTCAATCCTCGCAGGGTCACTGAATTGACCGATCCCCGGGGCGCCGCCAGGACGCACATAGACCCAGGTGTTGCCGTCTTCGAAGTCTGGGGGCGCGATCTTTGTCAACGGGAATCCCGTCGGGGCCCACAACGTGTCGAACTGCCAGGCGAAGCTTTGACCTTTCTGATTCTTGATCGTCAATACTTCGAAATGCTTAACGTGGATGAATTTTGTCGATGCGTCGATTTGCACTGTACGGCCGGCTTTCTCCGGTGCCGGTGTGCCAAGCAGTTCGATCATATCGGGGTTTGCGTGAGTCCTGGCCGTCAGAAACGCGCCGCCAAGCAGGGCCGGGAAAACAAGAGTTGATTTGCGGTTCATGATGACCTCGTTAGCGCTCCATCGGGCAGCATCCCGAACAAGGCCAGCATAACGGCGCGAAACCGATCCCAAGCTGATGCGCCGATTATATTTCTGTCATCTTGGCCGGCGGCTCTTGCGGGCTGGGAACGCGAGCCGCTTTCCGCGGAGCGGCTCGCTGCTGTGCCGGCGTGCTGTCGCGGACAGGGACGCCCGGCCGGGCTTTGTATCGGGTCGGGAATGTGAGCGTGAACGCCGTCGGCTTGCCGGGCTCGCTTTTCAGCGACACGTCTCCGCCGTGCATCCTCATGATGGACTGGGTGATGGCGAGACCCAGACCGGTGCCGCCAGAGATGCGCGTCCTGCTCGGGTCGGCGCGATAGAACCGATCGAAGATGCGCGATGCGTGCTGTGCTGATACGGCGGCTCCGCGGTCAATGACCGATACGGTGACGGCGTGCTCTTCGCGGCCGAGCACCACGTCGACACGCCCTCTGTCCGGACTATGGCGAACGGCGTTCGACAAGAGATTGCTCAGTGCCCGCCGCAACAATCCGCGGTCGACGAATGCCTTGGCACGACCATGAGCCGCCAGCCCGATTCCCCGCTCTTCGCAGGCAATGCCGAAAAACTCGATCAAGCGTTCCACTTCTTCGCGCAGATCCACTCTTTCGTACGCCAAGGCGCCCTGCGCGTGGTCTGCCCGCGCGAGCAAAAGCATGTCCGAAACGAGCGCGGACATCCGCTGCGCTGTCTCGACGTTCGCTTCGATCGCATCGCGGTACTCGTCTGCGTTGCGCTTCTGCAGGAGCGCGGCCTGGCTTCTACCGAGCAGGCTTGTCAATGGCGTGCGCAGATCGTGCGCGAGATCGGCGGAGAACTCGGACAGCCTGCGGAAAGAATCTTCCAGGCGTCCCAGCAGGTTGTTGAAGGAAGTCACGAGCCCCTGCAGTTCCTGGGGCACGTCTTTCGGATCCAGCCGCTCGTTCAAGCGACTTGCGGTGATACGACGAGCCGATTGTGCCATGCGAGCTATCGGTCGCCGCGCCGGTGCTGTAATGCATAACCGGTAAATCCGGACTTTTCGGAACTCACTTCGAAACGCGTGGTGATCGAGCACGGGACACGCCGAGTGACGCATATAAACGTGACTGCGCACCCGAGTGCGGCCTTGACGCTACAGCAGTTGCGTGGACGGCCTCATGGTGCGCTGGGTCCAGGCGTTCCAGCCCCTCCGAAGGAATCTATGGCGGTTTCGAAGTCAGAATCCCGACATCGATTGGCAGCGGGCACATCGACATTGCCGGCGCGGTAGGTCTTGGTCAGGTCTTGTGCGCGGATCAGACTCATTGTTCGCTTCCAGTTCAGTAAACGACTGCGATTCTGAGCGGAACGGAATTCCCAAGGGTTGATGTAGATCAACTGCCGGCCCGCCATTTGTATCGCACGTTATCGGCAGCGGAGGTTTTTACACTGCGTTACAAACTTTCTCTGACCCAGATCAGTACTCCCCGCCGCTTCGTTTGGTACTTTGCCGATTACCGCGTGAATTGTTTTTGATGCGAGGACGAATGCATGAAGGTGCGCAAAACGACAGGGATCGCAGCGGCATTGCTTGCGGCTGCGCTTGCCATCGGGGATGCGGCCGTTGCGAGCGCAGGCCCTCCGACTTACGACTTGCGGGTGACTGTTGATGTGTCCCGGGCCATGCTTACCGGTAGGGCGACGATCGATGCCCCGCGGGGTGCGGAGCTCTCGATCGATCGAGGCGATCTCCGCATTCTTTCGCTGACGAACGGGGGCCGGCGCATCGCACCGGATACGCTGGCATCGGATACGCTCACCGTGCGCGCGGAGGGACCGCTCCAGATCCGTTTTGAGGGGATCTTTGACGGTTCCGATGTGGACGTAATTGGAACGAACGCAGTCTTGCTCCGGGGAATGTGGTACCCCGTCGTCGAGGGCACATATCGCTATCGCCTCAGCGTAACCTTGCCGCGGGATTTTCTGGCGATCTCGGAAGCTGAGCGGGTGCGGCGCACCGAAGCCGACGGGCGGGCGACGTTTACCTTTGACCTTCCGCACCCGCAAAGGGACTGGGATGGCATAACCTTCGTCGCATCGAGGCAGTGGGCGTCACGCGAGGCAAAGTACAAAGACATCGATCTGTCCGTCCACGTGCTACGCCGCAACGTGGGACGCCTCGATGGGATGGTCCGGCAGACACAGCGCTACCTGCAACGGCTCGAGCAACTGCTGGGCGATTATCCCTTCAAGCGCCTCGTCATCGTGGAAAACCCGGTCCCGCTCAATTATTCGCTTTCGATGCCGACCTATATCCTGCTGTCCCAGAAATCCGTGGCGGCGACGGTGCGCGAGGACAGCGCGCTCCATCACGAGATCACGCACCAATGGATCGGCAATGCCGTGCTGGGCGACTACGAAGGAGGCAACTGGCTGGAGGGCCTCACCAGCTATCTCTCCGATCATCTCGAGGGCGAGGCCCTGGGCATCGCCTGGGAACGCCGGCAGCGGATGATGGCGGCCTATCAGGGGCACGTTGCGGACCGGGCGGCAACGCCTTTATCGAGTTTCGAGGAGAGCACTGATCGGGCCTCGAGAATCACCGGTTATGCGAAGTCAGCGATCGTCTTCCACATGCTGCGGCGCACGCTCGGCGATGAGCGGTTTTTCGCGGTCATGCGTGACTTCGTGACGGAGAACTTATTCCGTATCGCCTCGTGGGCCGATATACGGAAGGGATTCGAGCGCGCCGCGGCGGTGGATTTGCGCTGGTTCTTCGACCAGTGGGTCGAGGGTGCCGGCCTGCCAGAACTCGGCATCGATCACGCATCCGTGATCCCCGCCGGGGACAAGCACGAACTGCGACTGACGGTTACGCAGAAGCCGCCTGTGTTTTCTCTGACGGTGCCCGCCACCATTTATTTAGACGACGGCGGAAGGGAGTCGGTGCTGCTGCCGATCTCCGGCGAGCGCCACGAATTCCGATACCTGCTGAATCGGAAACCCGCCCGGATCGTCCTGGATGAAGGCTACGACGTCTTCCGGCGGCTCACGCCTGCCGAGTTCCCGCCCACGATCAACACGTTGATCACGCGGCCGCGCGTGAGGCTGATCGGGCGACCCGACGAGCAAACGAAATTCGCCACGCTCATCGATGCCATGGAGCGCGAAGGCGTAACGGTTACCTCACCTGAGTGGCACCGGGAGCGCACGCGAAAACGGCAGCCGCGCGCAGCAGGCACTCAAAAACAACTGTACATCGAACGGACAGCCGCCAACGGCGGGACTGACGAAAAAAGCCCGGCCTCGCTCATCCTGCTCGGGCAGGACAATCCGCTTATCGCCAGGTTATTCGGACCGCTCGATCTCCCGCACGGGGGATTCACGGTCACGATTCTGAAGCATCCGCGCAACCCGGGAGAGGTGGTGGCGATTCTGGCGGCCGAATCGAAAGTGGCGGTGGACGCGGTTTACAGGCAGCTCATCGACCGCCCTCGGTACAGCACGGCCGTGTTCAATGGTGGCAAGCTGGTCCACCACGAAATGCGCCATGGCCAGCCGGGCATTGTGAGCGGGGTTGCATTGGAGCGCCATTAGGGCAGGATGCGGTGCGATATGGTGGTGAAGACGGTATTACGGATGCTGGTCCTGTCGGCTCTCGCGCTCGTCATGGGCTGCTCGTCAGTCCGCTACGACGTCCCGCGCCCGCCGTCTCATGCGATCGATCGCACGGAGGAGACGTTCCTCGGGCGCGCCTACGCTTCGCAGCTCGCGGCGTCGCCAGGCCAGTCCGGGTTTCACCTGCTCGTCTCCGGGCAGGAAGCGTTTCTCGCCCGGGCGGCCCTGGCGGAATCGGCGGAGCGCACGCTCGATCTGCAGTATTACATCGTCGCGGAGGACGCCACGGCGACGCTGCTGCTCTACCGGGCGTTGCGCGCGGCGCAGCGCGGCGTGCGCGTGCGTCTGCTGATCGACGATATTTACGCGGTTGGCCGTGATTTCGATCTCGCTACCCTCGCGGCGCATCCGAACGTCCAGGTGAGAGTATTCAATCCGTTTCTGCGTCGCGGACCGCTGGGCATATCGCGGCTGCTCGAATTCCTCGGCGACACCTCCCGCTTGAACCAGCGCATGCACAACAAGCTGTGGATCGCCGACAACGCGGCCGTCGTGATCGGCGGGCGCAACCTCGGTGACGCGTATTTCGCGGCGCACGGGGTAAGCGATTTTGCCGACCTCGACGTGCTCGCTGCCGGACCTGTGGTGGCGGAGGTCTCGCGCAGCTTCGATGAGTACTGGAACAGCGAGCAATCGGTGCCCATCGCGGCATTCTTGGGCGAGTCGCCGAAAAGCGCGCAACTGGACCGGATCCTGTCGCAGATGGCGGCAAAAGCCGAGCGCTTCCGCGAAACGCAATATGCGCAAGCGCTGCGCGCAACGGATCTCGGGCGGCTGCTGCGCAGCGGCCAGTTCCCGCTTGTGCCGGCGCGCGCGACCGTCCTCTACGACACGCCTGCCAAGCCGCAGGCGGAAACGACGAACGAACAGAGGCCGATTTTCCCGGCCCTGCGCAATATTGTCGAAGCAGCGCGGCAGGAGGTGATGCTGATTTCGCCCTATTTCATACCCAGCGAACGCGGCATGGGGGTGCTGTGCGCGCTTGCCAAGCGGGGTGTTCGCGTGAGGGTGCTCACCAATTCCCTCGCCTCCACGGACGTTCCGGTCGTGCACGCAGGCTATGCGCGGTACCGGCCCCGGCTGCTGGCGTGCGGCGTGGCGTTGCACGAACTCCGGCCGGGCGCCACCCGATCCGGCAGTGCCCGGCCAGGGCTGTCCTCGGGGGCGAGCCTGCACGCCAAGGCAGTCGTGGTCGACCGCACATTCATGCTGAGCGGTTCGATGAATCTCGACCCCCGGTCACGGCTGTCGAATACCGAGATCGCCATGTTGATCCAGAGCCCGGTGCTGGGAGCACAGCTCGGCACGTTGTTCGACGAAGCCACATCGCTCGATCAGGCGTTCCGCGTCGAACTGAGCGAGCCCGGCAACGAGCATGCGCCGCTCGCCTGGCTCGGCCAGGAGGCGGGCAAGCCGGTGCGTTACACCGACGAGCCGCTGGCGAGCTGGTGGCGGCGTCTCGTCGCCAGTTTGCTCGGTGCGCTGGCGCCGGAAGAGCTGCTTTGACTTAGAGTGCCTAACATAATGACCCGCACACGTGGTTCATTATGTTAGGCACTCTCAACGACCAGCCACTGCGCTTGCGTCTACATAATGCAGCGGGAGGAATTCGCCTCCTTTGCCTTCCTGCTCGACGGAAAAGGGCGGGGTATTGATGTGGATCAACAGCACAGTGATCGAAGCGGCTCATGATCAAGACACCGTTCCGGAAGAGAACGTGATCAGTATGGACAACAAGCCCGCTCTCGAATACCACGTCAGCGCCGAGCGCATCGATGCGCATGGCAGCATTGCGGCCTGCAAGACGGCAAAGATCATTCTCGACACCGATCTTGCGGGTCGGAACGATGCGTTCAACCCTGCGGAACTGCTGCTGGCCGCTATTGCGGCCTGCATGATCAAGGGCATCGAGCGCGTGACGCCGATGCTCAAGTTTCGCCTGCGGGGCGTGGACGTGCGTCTGACGGGCCGGCGCCAGGACAGCCCGCCGAAGATGATCGGCATCGAATACGAACTTTGGGTCGAGACCGAAGAGCCGGACCGGCGCCTGGATTTGCTACACCACAACGTGCGCAATTTCGGCACCATCTTCAATACCATCCTCGCGGCCTGCCCGCTCGAGGGGGCGATCCACCGTGGCATACCGCCGTGGCGGTACGAGGCAACCCGCGGCGCGGATTCGCTTGAAGGCAGGTCGTAGGCCCCATGTGCGAGCTGCTTGGACTGTCGAGCGACATCCCGGCCACGGTGAATCTTTCTCTGACGACACTGGCCGAGCACGGCGGATTTTCGGGGCCGCACCGGGATGGTTGGGGCATTGGCTACTATGAAGGGCCGGACCTTCGCCTGATCAAGGAGACCGCCGCAGCCGCGGACAGCGACTGGGTGCGGTTCGTACGGAACCACAACCTGCGAAGTCACATCGTCGTCGCTCACGTGCGAAGGGCGACGGTGGGCGAACGCTCCTATCGCAATACGCAGCCGTTCGTGCGCGAGCTTGCCGGGCGCATGCACCTGTTTGCCCATAACGGTTGGCTCGCGGGTATCTTCGACTCTCCACTTTTCCGGTCTTCGCGGTTTTATCCGGTTGGAGAGACGGATTCTGAGCAGGCGTTCTGCGCTCTTCTCGAACGCATGACGGAGCTGTGGCGGCGGCCCGGAGAGATCCCGCCGCTCGAAGCGCGGCTTTCAGTCGTCTCCGTATTCGCGCAGGACTTGACGCGGCTGGGGCCGGCAAATTTTCTGTATTCGGATGGAGACACCCTGTTCGGACACGGTCACCGGCGGATACAGGCAGCGACGTCGAGAGTCGAAGCGCCCGGCCTGTTCTGCCTGCAGCGGCGCTGTCGCGGCGGTGGCGGCGGTTTTGCGGCGGGCGGGCTTTCCATCACGGGCGCCGATCAGACCGTTGCGCTTCTGGCCAGCGTGCCGTTGTCGGATGAATCGTGGCAACCGCTCGGAGAGGGTGAGGTGATCGCCCTCCGCAATGGCGAGATAGCTGAAAGACATGTTGGCGTGCAACCCGCCATCCATGCTTAGGAGATCGAAAGTGCCAAACCGAGACGTTGTTCTCTGTCACCCGCTCAGGGCCGCAATCGGCACCTATGGCGGAAGCCTCAAGGCGACTCCGGCGCCCGAGCTCGGGGCCGCCGTCGTCAAGGCGGTGCTCGATCACGCAATGCTCGACCCGGCCCAGCTCGGGGCGGTCGTCATGGGCAACGTAATCCAGGCTGGCGGCAAAATGAATCCGGCGCGTCAGGCGCTGGAGCGTGCCGGCCGGTCGCTCAAAGACGTAGAGCGCGTCGAGATCAACGAGGCGTTTGCGGCGATCGCCATTGCGGTGTATCGCGAACTCGGTTTCGACGCGTACGGCGTCCCTCCAGGGATCACCACGGTTACGGGCACCGTGGTCGACGCGCTGCGAGCAGCGCGCCTCGCGATAAGCGATCGCGACGCCTATGTGGCGGGGCCGCCGAAGATGCTCACCGCCGTGGTCGCCCATTTGCGGGCTGCAGGAATCCGGGCCGAGGACATACGTGTGGATGCCTTCGGCGTGAACTAGCGCGGGGCGGACAAGGGATCACGTGAACCGCCAATCGAAGGAGCAAACTTTCATGACCAACTATCCGGAGCAATACGAGCAACTGCAGAAACTGGTGGCGAAGCTGATGATGGAGGCGCCGGGAACGCTGGGCGGCTTTCGCCATCTGCACAAGGAAAGCCAGGCCGAGGGCGCGCTGTCGACCAAGACCAAGGAACTGATGGCGCTTGCGATCTCCATTGCGGGCCATTGCGATAGTTGCATTGCCTACCACGTTCACGATGCACTCAAGGCCGGCGCCGCAAGAAAGGAAATCCTGGAAACGATCGGTGTCGCGATCATGATGGGCGGTGGCCCCGCTCTCATGTACGGCTGCGACGCGCTCGAAGCGCTCGATCAATTCGAAGCGAAGGGCAGGGCAGCCTAGGTCCATTGATTCACTGTTCCGTGTCACGTGTAGGTGACGATAGTTCGCGCGCCCATCGGCGGGTAGCCTTCGCGGCGCGGACACGTCGCGAGCAGTTCAGTTGATTTGGATCAAAGGCGGGGCTTGCGGTGGCCGACCTTTCGTGGTTCAATGGTTCAACTATATTTGAATTATTGAACCATGCGAAAGATCAGCGCCGTAACCCTCTTCGAGTCGCTTGCCTCCGGTGTCCGGCTCGATATTTACCGGTTGCTCGTTCGGAAAGGGCTGGAAGGCAGGGTGGCCGGCGATATCGCCGCCGCCTTGGATCTGCCGCCGACCAATCTCTCCTTCCACCTCAAAGCCATGACGCAAGCCGGTCTGCTCACAGTGGAGCAGGAAGGGCGGTTCCAGCGTTACCGGGCCAATCTGGCGTTGATGCAGGATCTGATTGCCTACCTGACCGAGGAGTGCTGCGCAGGAAATCCTGAACAATGCGCGGTTCCGCGCCGCGCGAAAGGCACAGTGCCCCGGACGCCTTCGACCGCAAAGACGGCCTGACCGATGAACGTGCTGTTTCTCTGCACCGGCAACTCGTGCCGCTCGATCCTGGCGGAAGCCACCTTCAATCATCTTGCTCCTGCCGGCTGGCGCGCAATGAGCGCAGGCAGCCGGCCTGCGGGATATGTACACCCGCGTTCGCTCACGTTGCTCGCGCGTGAGGGCATCGCAACCAATGGCCTTTACAGCTAGTCGTGGGATAACCTGCCGCTGACCCCCGACATCGTGATCACCGTTTGTT
>JACQOJ010000053.1 GCA_016202605.1 Betaproteobacteria bacterium | reverse complement strand
GGAATCCCATTTCAACATCGATATATTGGATGCCCGTCTGCACGGGCATGACAGGCAACACCTGCACGGGCATGACAGGCAACACCTGCACGGGCATGACAGGCAACACCTGCACGGGCATGACAGGCAACACCTGCACGGGCATGACACACCCCGGTCACTGGTCACCGATCACGCATTTGTCTTACATTGGATGCCCGCCCCCGATTAATGCACCCGAGGGCAGGCTCTGCGCGGGCATGACACGGAAACTCCACTATGTTGCAGCCGCGCGCTGGATTAAGATATCGCCCCGGCCCCGGATTCAGGGGCGGGGACCGGCAAGGGCGTGCGCAAGCCCGGCGGTGATACCCACTACAAGGTGAACGAGCATGCATGCACGGCGAAAAGCGGAGCGGCTGGCGGGCGCGATCTGCCTGTGGCTGACGGCGTTGCTGGGCGGCTGTGCCGGCCTGTCGGACGAGGCGCGCGTCGATTATTTCTGGATCGTCCACAACCCGGAGCGCAGCGATGCCGACCGCGTCACCGACCAGCGGCGCAGGCCCGAAAAGCTGCTGGAGTTCTACGAGGTGCGGCCGGGAATGCGGGTGCTCGATGTCAGCGCGGGGGCGGGATACAACACGGAACTGCTTGCGCGCGTCGTGGGCCCGACCGGCGTGGTATACGCCCAGAACAGCCGTTATTTTCTAGAGAAATTCGTCCGGGGCCGCTTCGACGAGCGTCTGAAAAAGCCGGTGATGCGCCGCGTGGTGCATGTCGTGCGCGATTTCGACGATCCGCTCCCCGCGGACGTGCGCAACCTCGATCTCGTCACGTTCAACTTCAATTACCACGACACCGTGTGGCTGGGCGTGGACCGGGCGAAGATGAACCGCGCCGTGTTCAATGCCCTGAAGCCGGGCGGAATCTACATCGTCGCCGACCATTCGGCGCAGCCGGGCGCGGGCATCGGAGTGGCCAGGTCGCTGCATCGCATCGAGGAGAGCGTGGTGCGGCGGGAGGTGGAAGCCGCCGGATTCAAGTTCGTCGCGGAAGGTGGATTCCTGCGCAATCCCGCCGACCCGCGTGACGCCTCGGTGTTCAAGCCGCGCATTCCGAACGACGAATTCGTGCTGAAGTTCGTCAAGCCTTGATCGCGCGAGGGGTTTTTTTGAATCGATCTCGAGGAGAAATCAGGATGAAGAAGGTTGTCCAATCCGCGCCGCTGCGGCTCGCGGTCGCGATAATGATGATGGCTGCCGTGATTGCCGCGCGCGCGGCCGAACCGGACCGCACGGGCGGCCCGTACGTGCCGACGCCGCAAGTGGTCGTCGACCAGATGCTGCACATGGCGCGGGTCGGGCCCGACGATTTCGTGATCGACCTCGGATCGGGCGACGGCGTGATCGTGCTCACCGCGGCGAAGCAGTTCAAGGCGCGCGGGTTCGGCGTGGAGATCGACCCGGAACTGGTCAAGCAGAGCAACGACAGGGCAAAACGGCTCGGGGTAGCGGACCGCACGGCGTTTCAGGTGCAGGACGTGTTCAAGGCCGACCTGAGCCGTGCCACGGTGCTGACGCTCTACCTCCTGCCCAGCATGATGACGAGTCTTCAGCCCAAGGTGTTCGGGGAGCTCAGGCCGGGCGTGCGCGTGGTGTCACACGACTATCACTTCGGCGAGTGGCAGCCGGACGACCACATGTCATTCGACGTTCCGGAAAAGGAAGCGGTGAATGGTGTTCCGCGCGCGACGATCTACCTGTGGATCGTTCCCGCCAGGATTGCCGGCAGATGGCGGCTCGACATCGAGGGCCCGGGCGGAGGCGCCTACGAGCTCGATATCAGGCAGAATTTTCAGTTCTTCGAAGGCAGCGCGCTCGCCGGCGGGAGAAACGTGAAGGTCGAGCTGCCGCAGTTGCGCGGCGAGACGATCCGTTTCGCGCTCGCGAGCGGGCCGGGCCGGCACGTGTTCAACGGGCGCGTGACCGGCAACAGCATGCAGGGAACGGTCGATCTCGCGAGCGGGAGGAGCCTCGCGCGCTGGAGCGCGACGCGCCTCGGAAACTAGTTGAGCAGGAGCTTGTGCGGCAAGGCTTCCACGACCGCCTGGCGATAGATGAGCTGGCTCAGCGCGAGGTCGTGCGCCGCGACGTTCCGCGCGTCGGTGACGATCCGTCCCCCGGCGAGCAGCGCCGCATCCAGGGGCCGCGGGCTGGCGAGCATGTTCCACAGCGTATCGCCGTGGCGCGCGGGAACGCGATCGATCGTGACGCGCGCGGGCGCCGCGAGGGCATCGGAACCCGCCACGACGAAACTGTTGACGTGCACCGCCCCCGGCCAGTCCGGACGGTGGAGCACGATGTGCGGCAGCTCCGCCCGCAGCGTCGCCAGGAAATGCGCGTAGGCGGCGGGCCGCTCGAGGTCCGCAAAGGTGTTGAATACCGCGATACCGCGCGGTGACAGGCAGCGCTTCAGGTCGCGGAAGAATTCCCGGGTGACCAGATAATCGGGCGTGCCGTCGCCGTGAAACAGATCGATCACCACGACGTCGAATGCGCGCGGACAGCGCCGCAGGAACGTGCGCGCGTCGGCATGATGGACTCGCGCCCGCGCGGCGTCGAAGCCGAAGAACTCGCGCGCCACGCGCAGCGATGCCGGGTCGATCTCGACCACGGCGACGTCGACGCCGCGCCGGGCGAGCCGCATCGGCACGATGCCGGCGCCCAGACCCAGCACCAGCGCCGAGCGCGGCTCCGGGTGGTAGGCGTAGGCGAGCGCCTCCAGCGCGTAGGTGTAGAACGACATCGAGCGGCCGCCCGAATCGACCGTGTTCTGCGTGAGGCCGTCCTGGAAATAGATGCGCAGGAAGCGGTCGCTGTCGGCATCGGGGCTGCTCCTGAGGATTTTCACGGTGCCGAAGAGCGAGCCGTGGGTCGCCTCGACGCGCCACGTCCTGCCGGCGTAGGCGACCGCGTCGGTGCGCCCGGTGTAGGCATCCGCCTGCCACAACAGCAGTATCGACGCGAGCGCGGCGGCGAGCGCCGTAGCGACGACCGCGTTGCGCGCGGCGAGCCGAATGGCGGGGATCGATGCCATGCCGAGCGACAGCAGGGCGAGTGTCAGCGCGACGGCCAGCGTCGCGGTGAAGTTGCTGAGGTGGGGAATCATCCCGAACGCCGTGACCAGCACGCCCGCGACCGAGCCGATCGTGCTCACGAAGAACACCTTTCCGGCGCCGGCGTCTCCGGTGCGCCGCTCCGCGCTGCGCAGCGCGATCGCCACCAGCAGCGGGTTCATGGCGGAGGTCGCGACGAGCGGCAGGAACAGCAGGATGAGACAGGCGACGAACGCGCCGAAGAGCAGGCTCCATCCCGCGAGCGAGGAGAACAGAAACGGATACGCAAGGCATGCCGCGACGATGGCAAGGGCAGCCACTGCCGGCATCAGCGCGTAGAGCTGGGCAAGACGGTCGAGCCCGAGCAGCCGGTCGCCGCGCCCCGCCCACCTGCCGCCCAGCCAGTAGCCGAGCGCGAGCGAAACCAGCGTGATGGACAGGATTCCGGTCCAGATGTAGAGGCTCACCCCAAAGTACGGGGTCATGATGCGCGAGGCCAGCAGTTCCAGCGCGAGGATCGCGCCGCCGGAGACGAAAATGATGGCGTAGAGCAGTGGCAAGGGAGGCGATCGGTTATAATGAGCCGCTTTTGGCAGCACGCAAATCTACCATACCAGGCCCGCTCCGAGGAGGAAGGATCGCGGCAGCAGCGCGAGCGGCGCGGTCGGTCGGAGGGTGAGGACGACCGCATCCTGATCCAGGTTGGAGCGAAGGAGAGTGGACGTGCAGGACGAATTGCATCGGTTGCGAATCCCGGCGCGGTGGCTGGGTTGTGTTCTCGGGGCGGCGCTCTCGGGCGGGTTGACCGCGGGCGCATGGGCGGGCGAGCCGAGCGTGCCGTACGTGCCCACGCCGCAGGAGGTGGTCGAGCGCATGCTGCAGATCGCGAAGGTGACCTCCAGCGACTATCTGATCGATCTCGGATCGGGAGACGGCCGCATCGTGATCACCGCGGCGAAGAATCACGGCGCGCGCGGATTCGGCGTCGACCTCAGCCCCGAACGCATCGGCGAAGCGAATGGCAATGCCCGCAAGGCGGGAGTCACCGACAAGGTCGCGTTCTACCAGCGCGACCTGTTCGCGACGGATTTGAGCGAGGCCACCGTCATCACGATGTACCTGCTGCCGCGGGTGAACCTGGAGCTGCGGCCCAAGCTGCTCGAGCTCAGGCCCGGCACGCGCCTGGTCTCGCACGACTTCTCGATGGACGACTGGAAACCCGACGTTCACGTGCAGATGGAAGCCAGGGAAAAATACGGCGGCTCCGGCGGCAAGAGTGACATCTATTTCTGGGTCGTTCCGGCGAAAGCCGCCGGCACCTGGAAGTGGCAGTTGCCGGTAGCGGGCAAGAGCCGGACCTACGAAATCGATCTCAACCAGAAATTCCAGATGATTTCGGGCAGCTCCAGGGTCGGCGGGCGCGCCGCGAAGCTGCAGAACGCGACGCTGCGCGGCGACCGGATCGGCTTCGCTTTTACCGCCGACATCGACGGCGCGCCGGTACGACACGAATTCAGCGGCAGGGTCGAAGGCGACAGCATTTCGGGCACCGCCCGGCTCTCCGGCAACCGCGTCCAGGCGCAGCTCGAATGGACGGCTCAGCGCGCATCCAAAGGCACGGCGCGCGCGAGCGCTCCCGCGACTGGGAGCGTGCTTCTGCTTTCTCCGCAATAACGTCATGAATCGCACTTTCCTTGCGTCATCCGCGCAGGCTCTGCGCGCCTGCGTTCTGGCTGCCGCCACGCTCGTCACAACCCCGGTCCCGGCCCAGGATTACGGCGATACGCCGTACGTGCAGACGCCGCAGAACGTGGTCGACAAGATGCTCGAGATCGCCCGGGTCGGACCACGCGACTACGT
>JACQOJ010000056.1 GCA_016202605.1 Betaproteobacteria bacterium | reverse complement strand
GCCGCGGCGCCAAGGAGGAACGCAGTGATCAAGGTTGAAAACCTGAGCAAGGCTTTCGGGCCCAAGCTCGCGGTAGACGATGTCACGTTCGCCGTCGAGCGGGGCGAAGTGCTCGGCTTTCTCGGACCCAACGGCGCGGGCAAGTCGACGACCATGCGCATGATAACCGGCTTCATCCCGCCGACAGCCGGGAAAATCACCGTCGGCGGCTACGACGTGCTCGAGGATCCGATCCGCGCCAAACGCCTGATCGGGTACCTGCCGGAAAACGCCCCGGGATATGCCGACATGACGGTCCACGGGTTTCTCAGCTTCGCGGCGGAACTGCGCGGGCTGCGGGGGGATGCGCGCAGGAAGGCCATTCACCGCGCGGTCGAGCTGTGCTTCCTCCAGAACGTGCTCTACCAGAGTATCGAGACGCTGTCGAAGGGCTACAAGCATCGCACCTGTCTCGCGCAGTCGCTCATCCACGATCCCGACATCCTGATCATGGACGAGCCGACCGACGGTCTCGACCCCAATCAGAAGCACGAAGTGCGCAATCTCATCAAGAGCATGGGCGAGAACAAGGCGATCATCTTTTCGACGCATATCCTCGAGGAAGTGGAAGCGGCGTGCACGCGGGTGATCATCATCGATCGCGGCAGGATCGTCGCCAACGGCGCGCCCGCCGAGCTCAAGGCGCGCTCCGAAACGGCCGGGGCGGTGCATCTGCGCGTGAGCGGGGTTCCGGCGGCCGCCCTGCAGGAACAACTGGCACGGGTGCCCGGCGCCGCGCGCACCGAAATCCTCGAAGAGCGGGACGGGAAGATCGAGGCGCGGGTCTATCCCGACAAGTCCGGACCCGGCGGCCGGTTGACGCGTGATGTCGCCGAGGTCGCGGCGCAGCAGAGCTGGCACATCGATGAAATTCATACCGAGGAAGGCCGGCTCGACGAAGTGTTCCGCAGCATCACGCTCCCCGATACTGTAAGAGGTGCGCACTGATGAATGCCTGGATGAACATCAAGGCGATCATGAAGCGCGAGCTGGGCGGGTACTTCACTTCGCCGATCGCTTACGTTTTTCTGGTCATTTTCCTGCTGCTGACGGGATTTTTCACCTTCACCGTCGGCAGCTTCTTCGAGCGCGGGGAAGCCTCGCTCGTGTCGTTTTTCACCTGGCACCCCTGGCTTTATCTCTTCCTGGTGCCGGCGGCCGGCATGCGGCTGTGGTCCGAAGAACGACGTCTCGGGACGATGGAACTCCTGCTCACCATGCCGGTCACGACCTGGCAGGCGATCCTCGGCAAGTTCCTGGCGTCCTGGCTGTTCCTCGCGCTGGCACTGGTGCTCACCTTCCCGGTGGTCATCACGGTGAATTATCTGGGCGCTCCCGACAACGGCGTGATATTCGCCGGCTACGTGGGAAGCCTGCTCCTCGCCGGGGCGTATCTCGCGATCAGTTGCATGACCTCGGCGCTCACCCGCAATCAGGTGATCAGCTTCATCGTCTCGGTGCTGATCTGCCTGTTCCTGATATTGGCCGGCTATACGCCGGTGACGGATCTGCTCGTGCGGTGGGCAAACCCGGTGGTCGTGGAAGTCATCGCCGCGTTTTCGGTCATGACGCATTTCGAGGGATTCCAGCGCGGCGTGCTCGATATGCGCGACGTGGTGTTTTTCGCCATGGTGATGGGATTCGCGCTTTTCACCACCGGCGTGATCATCCGCAACCAGAGAGCGGGGTAGGGAGCGCACCATGCAGAAGAAAGCAACCGAAACTCTCCTGTATTCCGCCGGGGGCGTGATCGCGCTCGCCGCGATCCTGGTCGCGGTGAATTTCCTGATCGGCGCGTTCAGCATGCGCGTCGACCTCACGCAGGGGAGCGTCTACACGCTCTCGCCCGGGACCAAGGCGATCCTGTCGAAGCTGGAAGCGCCGGTGAAGATCCGCCTCTACTATTCGCAGGGCAGCGGCGCGGTGCCGGTGGGGCTCAAGACCTTCGCCAAGCGCGTCGAGGACCTGCTGGCCGAGTACCGCGCCGCCGCGGGCGGCAAGGTGGTGATCGAGAAATTCAATCCCGAGCCGGATTCGGACGCCGAAGATTCCGCGCAGCTCGACGGCGTCGAGGGGCAGATGACCAACGCCGGGGAGAAGTTCTACCTCGGCCTGTCGGTGTCCTTCCTCGACCAGAAAGCGGCGATCCCGGTGCTCGCGCCCGACCGCGAACGGCTGCTCGAATACGACATCACGCGGGCGGTTTCCCAGGTGAGCACGCTCAAGAAGCCGGTGATCGGCGTCATGAGCGCATTGCCCGTGCTGGGCCGCTCGTTGAATCCCCTGCTCAAGCAGCAGCCGAGCGAGCCGTGGGTGCTCGCCGCGGAACTGAAGCGCGTGTTCGACGTGCGGGAGATCAGGATGGAGGTCGAGAAGATCGACGACGATGTCAAGGTGCTGCTGGTGATCCACCCGCGCAATCTTTCGGAGACCACCGAATACGCGATCGACCAGTTCGTGCTGCGCGGCGGGAAGCTGATCGGTTTCATCGATCCCTACGCCTACTTCGATCAGCAGCCCGACCTGCAGAACCCGCTCGGCGGCTCGCAGGCCGGGCAGTCGATGTTCTACAACCTGTTCAAGGCCTGGGGCATCGACGTCAACATGAACAAGGTCGTCGCCGACCTCACTTATGCGAGCGGCGCGGGTCCGCGGCTGCTGCCGACACTGCTCTCGCTCAACCAGGAGGCGCTCAACCAGGACGACGTGGTGATGAGCCAGGTGGGCACGATGCTCATTCCGTTCGGCGGCGCCTACAGCGGCAAGCCCGCGGAGGGCCTGACGCAGACCGTGCTCGCGCGCACCTCGAAGAACTCGATGCTGGTCGATCTGATCATCGCCACCCTGTCCGGCGAGCCCTCCACGCGCGGGTTCGAGCCGTCGGGCCAGGAGCAGCCGCTCGCGATCCGGCTCAGCGGCAGATTCAAGACCGCATTCCCCGAAGGCAAGCCCAGGCCGTTCATGCCGCGGGACGGGAAGAAGCCGGCCGCGGAGAAGAAGGAGGAAGCGAAGCCCGCGCCGCAGCTCAAGGAGTCGGCGGTGGAGACCGCGGTGGTGCTGGCGGCGGACGTCGATATGCTGACCGACAACGCGGCCGTTGAAGTACAGGATGTCTTCGGCCAGCGCCTCGTGGTGCCGCGCAACGGCAATCTGAATTTCGCGCTCGGCCTGATCGACCAGGTCGCGGGCGATCCCAACATCATCACCCTGCGCAGCCGCGCCGCGTTCACGCGCCCGCTCGCCGTCATCCGCGACATGGAAATGCGCGCGCAGCAGAGTTATCTCGGCAAGATCAAGGAACTCGAGGACAGCCTCAACCAGACGCAGGAGAAGCTGCAGTCGCTGCAGAAAACGCGCGGCGGCGCGCAGGCGACGATCCTGACGCCCGAGCAGCAGGCCGAGATCGAGAATTTCCGCAAGAGAGCGGCGGAAACACGCCGCGACCTCAAGGAACTGCGTAAGAACCTGCGCGTGGAGACCGACACGCTGGAGTTCTGGACCAAGGTGATCAACATCGGGCTCGTGCCGCTGCTGATCGCCTTGACCGGGCTGCTGCTGGCGCTCGCCAAGCGGCGGAAAGCGAGGGCGCGCGCATGAACCGCAAGCAGTTCCTCATACTGGTCATCGCGCTGATGGTGCTCGGCAGCGCGGGACTGGCGCTGTTCTGGCAGGATATCTCCGCCTATCGCGCGAGCGGCGCCAGGATCGGCGCGAAGCTGCTGCAGGAACTCAAGGTGGCCGACGTCGCGCAGATCCGCCTGCAGGACGCGAAGACCCGGACGACGCTCGTCAGGAAGGACGACCGCTGGGTGGTCGAGGAACGCGGCGGCTACACGGCGGATTTTCAGGCGATCGGCGATTTCATCGTGAAACTGATCGAATTGAAGGTGACGCAGTCCGAGCAGGTGGGAGAATCGCTCCTGCCGCGCGTGGAGCTCGTCGAGCCGGGCAAAGGCGAGGGCAGCGGGACCCTGGTCGAATTCAAGGATAAGTCAGGCAAGGTTCTTGCAAGCTTCGTCCTCGGCAAGAAAGTGCTGAAAAAGGATCCGCTGAATCCCCTGCCGAGCGCCAGGGATGGCGTGCCCGCCGGGCGCTACGTGCGGGTCTCTGGCGCGAAGGACAGCACGGTGGTGGTCGTATCCGACCCGCTCAACGCGGCGGAAGCAGGCCCCGGCAAGTGGCTCGCCAAGGACTTCTTCAAGACGGAACGCGTCAAGACGCTCGCGCTCGGACCCGAGGGCGCGGCGGCGCTCTGGAGGATCGCGCGCGACGTCGAGTGGGGCCAATGGAAATTCGCCGGCAGGGGTGGCGACCTCGACGCCAGCGCCGCGGTGGGCGCGGTGAACGCGCTCGGCAATCTCGCGTTTGCCGACGCCGCGGTCGGCGCCAAGCCGGAAGACGCGGAAAAGGCGACGGTTGCGGTCGCAGAGACCTTCGACAATCTCACCTACACGGTGAAGATCGCGAAGAAAAAATCAGGCGCTGATTATCACGTGAGCTTCACCGTCGCCGGCGAGCCGCCGGCGCAGCGCGTCCCGGAAAAAGGCGAAAAACCGGAAGACAAGGAGCGCCGCGACAAGGAGTTCGCCGAAAATCTCAAGAAGCTCACGGAACGTGTCGCGCGCGAACAGGGGCTTGCGAAGTGGACCTACGTCCTGGACAAATCGGCGATGGCGCCGCTGCTCAGAAGCCGCGAGGAGATGATCCGCAAGCCCAAGGATAGTAAGCGGTAAGCTGGTAAGCAGTGAGCGGTAAGCGGGAGAACCCTCACGATCGAATCTTGCTTGCCTTGCCGCCAACCGCTTACCGCTCACGCCCCATTTGCGCTGCGCTATACTAGAGGGGAACTGGCGAGCACACGATGACCATGCGCGGTGTTCATGACCTCGGCGACCTGCCTGCCGGACCGATAGACCGTTCGGAGCACGAGCGTTCGTTTTTCGAACAGCGCGTCGATGCGATGATGCGGCTGCTCGCGCTGCAGCCGGGGAGCTGAGCGATGCGCCCGTTTGCGCTGCTGCCGTTTTGCCTTGCGCTTTCCGGCTGCGTCGTCTCCCTCCATGGACATCAGAGCACGAGGGGAGGCGCGACCACCACGACTTCAGCGGCGACGCGCGCGCAGGCGAGCGCCGGCTCCGCCCGTGTGGGCGCGTCCTTCGGCACGCCGGCGCCTCACGGCGCGGCGGGCGGGCGGGTCGCTTTTTCACGGGGCGCATCGGCCGTGATCGTGCTCGGGCTGGTGGTCGCGGAAACGGTCAACTACCTCAGCGCGAAGCTCTCCGGCACTCCGCAGGCTGCTGCGTCCGCGCCACTGCGCTCGATTGCCGACACCTGCTCCTGCTACGGTTATCAGCCGTCAAGCGAGGATGCCCGAGAATCGACGATGGGGCGCAGCACACCGGATCCGACGCAAGTCGCCTCGGACCCGCCGCCAATCTCAATCACTGATCACTAATCACCAGTCACCAGTCACCAATCACGGTTGTTTAGCCATGAAATTCAGCAAAGTTCTTAAATCACCCGTGTTCCCTGCCGGCCACAAATGGGCATTCGAGACCCGCAAGAACGAGTACGAATCGGAGGTCACCGCGCTCGTGCGGCGCATGCTCGAAGACGAAGCGATCCGCGAGGACCAGCGCGCCGCCTGGGAGCGCTGGCGCAACGATCCGACCAGCCTCAAGAGATAGAACCGGGATCGAGGAGCAGAAGAATGTGCGGTCTGATGAAATGGATAGTCGCGTTGGCCGCGACGCTCGCCGCGGTGGCGCCCGCGGCAGCGCAGGAAAAGTACCCGACCCGGCCGGTGCGCTTCGTGGTTCCCTACGCCGCCGGCGGCAGCACCGATACGCTCGCGCGCACGATCGGCCAGAAGCTTTCCGATTATCTTGGCGAGCAGGTGGTGGTGGACAACCGGCCCGGCGCCAGTGGCGACATCGGGATGACGCTGGTCGCCCGCGCAACGCCCGACGGCCACACCATCGTGCTGGGTTATATCGCCAACCTCGGCATCGGTCCGAGTCTCTACGCCAAAATGCCGTACGATCCGGTGAACGACTTCGAGCCGATCACGCAGGTGGCCGGCGCATCGAACATCGTAGTGGCGCATCCGTCGGTGCCGGCGAAGAACTTCAAGGAGTTCATCGCCTACGCCAAGGCCAATCCGAAGAAGGTCAACTTCGCCTCCGCGGGCGTGGCGAGCGTGGGGCACTTGACGGGAGAACTCCTCAACAACATGGCGGGCATCGACATGGTGCATATCCCGTACAAGGGCAGCGGCCAGGCGATCAGCGATCTTGTCGGCGGGCACGTCAAGCTCATGATCAGCGGCATGGCCTCGACCCTGCCGCACGTGAGAAGCGGCAAGCTGCGCGGGCTCGCGACGACCGGCGCCAGGCGCACGCCCGCCACGCCGGACCTTCCCACCATCGCCGAATCCGGTTTCCCCGGCTTCGAGGCGAGCTCGTGGTTCGGCGTGCTGGCGCCCGCGAAAACGCCGAAGCCCATCATCACGCGGCTGCATGCCGACATCGTCAAGTCGCTGAAGGATCCCGCCGTCAGCCAGCGCCTCACCAACGTCGGTTTTGAACTCGTCGGCGGTACGCCCCAGGAGTTCGCCGCCTACATCAAGTCCGAAATCAGGAAATGGGAGAAGGTCGTCAAGGCCTCGGGCGCGAAGCCCGAATAGCCGGCGTGCCGTTCCCGCTTCCGATTGAACCATTCGGGGGTACGCTTCGCCGGAGTGAAAAAGTTGTGTCATGCCCACGGAGGCACTGTGTGTCATGCCCACGCCGGCGCTGTTTGTCATGCCCGTGTAGACGGGCATCCAATTTTGCGATGTTTAAACTGGATTCCCGATTACTCGGGAATGACAACGACCTGTCATGCCCGCGGAGGCGCTGTGTGTCATGCCCGCGCAGGCGGGGCATCCAATTTGTCGTGGTTGAAATGGGATTCCCGATTACTCGGGAATGACAAAAAGGTTGTCATGCCCACGGAGGTGGGCATCCAATCTGTGTTGCGCTGAAATTGAATTCCCGACTATTCGGGAATGATCGTGAGGACAATTTGCGGTGGGCTTCAAGCCGGCATCTCAGGTTAATAGATTTTCGGTAGCACACCATACACACCGGGTAGGACGAACGAACTGCCGGAGCATGCCCATGACCGACCGGGACAAGGTGGCGCGTGACTGGGCCGCAAGAGGCTTCAGTTGCGAAGCATGGGTCGATCCGCCGGGTCAACGATGGGAAGACTTCGTGCACGATTGTGTGGGCCACGGCGGAACTCGCCAGCTATTTTGCCGTTGCGTCGGACCAATACGCGTGGGACGCCGGTGCGGCGTTGCAGTTGCTGGTGAGCCTGTATCCGCTTGCGGCGTATGTGGGCGCGCCCATCGCGCTGCTGGTCATCGTGTTCTGGTCGGTGCTGGCTTTCCTGAAGGCGCCGTGCAGTAGTGCCGGAGAGGAACATGGTAAGTGCTGAACAACGAATCAGAGCGGCTCGCAGGGACAGACCGCGTTTTCCCGCCATCATGCCCGAGGAAATGCGCGCTGCGCCTGCGAACATCGGATCAACATCAGGAAGTGGAGAGCGACATGAGCGCGACAAGCACGGTAATCGTCGGCGGCGGATTCGGCGGGATCTCGGCCGCGAACACGCTGCGCAGGCTCCTGCCGCCGGAGCACGGGATCGTCGTCGTTGACGAGACCCCGGACTTTTACGTCGGCGCCGGCAAGACCTGGATCATGCTCGGCGAGCGCACCTACGAGGACATTTCCCGGCCGCGCGCGGAACTGCTCGCGGCGGGTGTGCGTTTCCTCCAGGCGCGTATCACGGGCTTCGATTTCGCAAAACGCACGGTCGCGACCGGCAGGGAGACGCTGGGATGGGATCATCTCGTCATCGCCCTCGGCGCCGATCTCAATCTGTCCGCCGTGCCGGGGCTCGCCGAGGCGGCGCACACGTTCTACACCGTCGAAGGCGCCGAGCGCCTGAGACCGGTTCTTGAGGACTTCAGGGGCGGCGATATCGCGATCCTGATTCCCGGGGTTCCGTTCAAGTGTCCGCCCGCGCCGTACGAAGCGGCGATGCTCCTGCATCACCGGCTTGGAAGCCGCGGGCCGGGTGGCAAGGCGCGCATCGCGATTTACACCGCCGAAGGCGCGCCGATGGCGACCGCGGGTCCGGAAATGGGGCAGTATATTCGCAATGAGCTGGCGCAGCGCGGGATCGCGTTTCATCCGCAGAAGAAAACAGTGCGCGTCGAAGGGGCTGCGCGTCGCGTCGCATTCGAGGATGGTGGCGAGGCACGATACGATCTTCTCATCGCCGTACCGCCGCACGAAGCGCCGGCAGTCGTGCGCAACGCCCGGCTCGTCAACCCGTCGGGCTGGATTCCCGTGGATCCGGTGACGCTGGAGGTGAAGAGCATATCCGTGGAGGAGGTGTACGCCATAGGCGACATTACCGCCGTGCCGCTGCCGGGGCGGTACAAGCCGGACATGCCCCTGTCGCTTCCCAAGGCCGGGGTCTTCGCGGAAGCGCACGGGCGGACGGTCGCCCACCGGATCGCGGCGAAAGTTCTGGGCGCCGAGCCGACGGAGACCTTCGACGGGAAGGGATACTGTTATCTGGAACTCGGCGCAGCACGCGCCGTGAAAGCCGACGGATCGTTTTTCGATCTGCCGCATCCGATGATGCGCAAGCAGGTTCCGGACGAAGCGCAGCTCCGCGACAAGCTCGACTGGGTCGCGCGCCACCTGCAACCGCCCGGCGCTATTCCCGGGTGATCCCCAGGCGCGCGTAGATCGGGCGGATGTGTTCCCCGATCTGCGGCCGCTTGTGGGCGAGATGGAGCGCGCCGGCGGCGCAGCACACACCACCCAGCGTCACGGTGGCGGCGGCGCCGATCACGTCGGCGGTGGTGCCGGCAAGAAGGGCGCCGAATGGCGCGACCCCCAGGAACGCGGCGGTATAAAGGCTCATCACGCGGCCGCGCTTGTCGTCGTCGACGATGGTCTGCAGGATCATGTTGATCGACACCGAAGTGACCAGGATGCCGAAGCCGATGACGACCAGCAGCGGCAGCGCGAGCCACACCCACTTCGACCATGCGAGCAGCGTCAGCGCCGCTCCCGCAGCAAAGGAGG
>JACQOJ010000051.1 GCA_016202605.1 Betaproteobacteria bacterium | reverse complement strand
CGCAGCTTGCAGCCGATGAGCGCACGCGCGGCGGCCAACGTCTCGTCCGTAATCCTGCCCTCGGCGGCCTCTTCGGTGATGCCGAGATCCACTCGCTTGTTCATGACAGCCTCCTTAAACGATATGCATTATTTGTCCGATCCGATGTGGATCAGGCGAGCGCTTCCGTATCGGTGTACTTGCGAAGCTTTTCCTCCGATACGGTGACGCCCAGGCCCGGTCCCTCGGGAAGCGAGACGGTGCCGTCCTTGTTCATCTCGAGCGGCGGGTCGCAAATGTCGTCCGCGAGGCGCTCCAGCGGCGAGCCATAGCCGAGGACTTCATGCACGCACGGAAGCGCTGCCGCGAACTGGATGATGGCGGAAGTGCCGGGTGAGAGCGGATGCTTGCTGCCCATCAACACGCCCATTCCCGCGGCCTCGGCCATCTCGGCCATTCTGCGGCTCAGGAACAGGCCGCCATTCTTGACCGGCTTGAGGCAAATCGTGTCGGCCGCCTCTGCGCGCGCGATATTGGCAACGTCGTGCGGCGTCCACGCACTTTCGTCGGCGGTGATCGGCGTGTCGAGCGCGCTGCGCACTTCTCTCATGCCCCGGAGGTCCCACCACGGCACCGGCTGCTCGATCGCCTCGATGCCGTAGCGTTCCATCTTCCGCAACGTCGGAATGGCGACTTCGACGTTGTAAGCGCCGTTCACGTCGACCTCCAGCGGGTAACCGGATCCCACCGCGTCACGCACGGCGGCGACCCGTTCAATGTCCTCCTTCACGTCGAACCCGACCTTGATCGTGAGCATCGCGTAGCCCATCGACTTCAACCGGACGGCGTCTTCCGCCATATCCTCCGGTGTCTTGACGCCGAGGCTGCGGCTCACTTTGAAGGTGGTGCGATGGATGCCGCCCAGCAGCTTTGCGGCCGGCCGGTTGACCGCCTTGCCCATGACGTCGTAGAGCGCGGTGTCGATGGCAGCCTTGGCGCAGAGAAAGCCGGTCCGGCCCTGGTTGAACCCTTCGAGGCGGTCGATGACGAGCCCGATGTCGAACGGATCCATGCCGATCAACAGCGGCGTGAAGTATTTCCTGATGGTGATGTAGATCGCTTCCTGGGTCTCGCCCCCGCGTTCGATCAGCGTCACGCCCGTTTCGCCCACTCCCGTGATGCCCCCGTCGGTTTCGATGAGGACGATGATCTGCTTCTTGTACCGCGTTTCGCCCGGCGCCATCCGGTACGGATTGCGGTAGGGAATGGTCACCCTGTGGCAGTGAACGTTTGTTATCTTCATGCGGTCTCTGTCTGGACTCAAGTACACGCGGGCCTATTGCACTTGCACTCCGGCCGCCTTGATGACTTTGGACCACTTCGCGATCTCGGACTGCAGGTACTTCCTGAACTCATCGGGCGTGCCGCCTTCGATGTCCGCCCCCTGCCTGGCGATGGCTGCGGCGAAATCCGGCGCACGCAGGATTTCATTGATCTGCCCGTTCAACTTCGCGACGACGGATTTCGGGACCCCGGCCGGTGCCAGGATGCCGTACCAGTTCTTGGCCTCGTAACCGGGCACACCGGATTCGGCGATGGTCGGAACCCCCGGAAGGACCGCGGACCGCTTGACGGAGGTGAGGCCCAAGGCTTTCACGCGCCCTGCCTTGACGTGGCCAAGCGAGGCCGGAACGGAGGCAACCGTGATCTGTATCTCTCCGCCGAGGAGGGCGTTCAGGTTGGGACCGCCGCCCTTGTACGGGACGTGCGTCACTTTGATCGCGGCCATGTTCGCGAACAGTTCCCCGGCGAGATGCGTGATGCTGCCGGTGCCTGCCGACCCCATCGTCAGTTTGCCCGGGTTTGCCTTGGCCGTGGCGATGAGTTCCCGCGCCGATTTTGCCGGCACCGAAGGATGTGCCAGCAGCACGTTCGCGTTCGACGTGATCATCGTGATCGGCGCAAAGGAATCGATGGGATGGTATTTGAGTTTCCTGTACAGACCGGCGCTCGTGGCGTAGCTTGCGGACACCGCCATCAGCGTATGACCGTCCGGCGTGGAATTGGCCGCGATCTCGGAACCGATGGTGCTGCCCGCGCCCGGCCGATTGTCGACCACCACCGGCTGTCCCCAGGCCTCGGTGAGCTTTTGTCCCACCAGCCGCGCGAAGATGTCCGCGGCGCCGGCGGGGGGGAAGCCGACGATGATCCGGATCGGTTTGTTCGGGTAGGGTGGTTCAGCCGCCACTGCCTGTGGCGCTGCGATCGCAGCGCCGGCGCCCATCAGCATCAAACAGAATCGCAGCATCATGACCGATTTCCTCCTCGATGAGTCTTTCTATTTTTCCCTGTTACGCCGCCGCGTCCTGCGCGGCGCGCATCCCGTGTGATAGCGCAGCCTGCAGGGTTTCGACCATGTCGGACAATCCGCTCGCGACGTGAACGCCCGCGCTGCGCATCATGGCGACCTTGGCGGCGTGGCTTTCCGCTTTCGATCCGATCAGCGCCGCCGCATGCCCCATTTTCCTGCCGGGGGGCGCGGTGTGCCCGACGATCAACGCGGCAACCGGCTTCGCATCCGGTCGAGCCGCGTATTCTGCGACAAAACTCTCTTCGGATCCGCCAATCTCACCCAAATACAGGACGGCCGCGGTCTCGGGATCGTCGTGGAAGAGCCCGAGCGCTTCCGCGGCTGTCGTCCCTTTGACCGGATCGCCCCCGATGCCGATGACGGTGGACTGCCCCATGCCGGCGAGCGTGAGCCGCTTGCAGCACTCGTAAGAAAGAGAGCCGCTGCGCGAGATCACCCCGACGTTGCCTTGCATGTAGCAGAACGACGGCATGAAGCCCAGCTTCGCCTTGCCCGGCGAAATGATGCCCGGCGAGTTCGGTCCGACGACGGCCGCCCCGTTTGCCCGGGCCGCGGCCTTCAGTTCGATCGTGTCGAGAACCGGAAGCTCGTCGGCGGTGACGACGACAAGGCGGCAGCCCGCTTCGATCGCCTCGAGCGCGCCGCCGAGCACGGCCGCCGGCGGCACGAAGACGATCGCCGTATCGGCGCCCGTTGCCTCGCGCGCCGCGCGCACGCTCCCGAAGACGGGCACATCACCGACTTTCGCGCCGTCGCGCCCCGGCGAAACCCCGGCGACCACCGTCGTCCCGTACTTGCATGCGTCCTCCACGAAGTACGTACCCATCTGTCCGGTCACGCCCTGGACCAGGACGCGATTGGTGCGGTCGAGAAGTATGCTCATGCGCGGCCTCCGGCCAGTCGCACGGCTTCGGCAACCGCATCTTCCAGCCGCGCGTGATTATGCGCGCCAAACCGGGCAAAGATGCCCGGCACCTGGTCGACGTTGGTGCCGTCCAGCCGGAACACGACCGGCTTCCTGCTCTTGCGCTCCGCCATGATCTCTTTCATCGAATTGGCGACGCGCTGCATCTGGGTGCCGCCGCCGAAGACGCTCACCAGAATCACCTTCACCCGGGGATCCGCATCGAGCATCGCGAACGCCGGCCGATATCCGCGCGTGGAGGTCGGTCCCGGGCTGCAATCCAGGAAACACGCCGGGCGGCCGCCGCAGTCCGCGATCATGTCCATCGCCGCCATCGTCATGCCCGCGCCGCCCGAGATCAACGCGATGTCGCCGTCGAGCCGCACATACATGTGCTGCATGTTGAGGCAGTCGCGCAGCAGCGGCTCGGCACGCCGCTTCTCCGCTTCACGCTGCGCATGGATTGCCTTGTTGCGGAAGTGCGCCCATTCGTCGCAAACCACCCTGGCGTCAGCGGCGACAAGGGCGCCATCGGTGAGCGTTGCGAGCGGGTTGATTTCGATCGTGGTTAAGTCGCGCATGGCGGCGGTGCGAATGAGACGTTGCGCGAGCGCGATGACCTTCTCGCGCCATTGGTAATCCGGCTCCGCGCTTTCGAGCGCTTTGCGCAATCCGTGAACCCGAAAATTCCACGGTGCCCCGACGGGATAGCGCACGGGAGGCGCGCCTTCCTCGATACCGACCCCGCCTCGCGCCGAGTACATCACGACATAGCCGTCGGCCCGGCCGTCGACCGCGACCGACAGATAAGTCTCGCGCTCGATCGCAAGCCACGGTTCAATGAGCAGCGCCTCCGGGCGTTCGCCGCCGAACGCCGTGGCGAACAGGCGCGTGATCGCCGCGGCGAGCGCCGGCCGGTCCCCGGCTCGGACGATGCCGCCCTGTTTGCCGCGTCCGCCGCTGCGGACCTGGGCCTTCACCGCGACCGGGTAGCTCTCGATCCCGTCAGGCGTCCCGTCGCCAGGGCGGATGACGAGACCGCGCGGCACCTGGATCCCGACCGAGTCGAGCAACTGTTTCGCTTCGTGCTCGAGCAACATCATGGTAAGTCTGCTCTCCTTGGTGTGACCGGGCGTTGAAGCTCGCAACTATACGGCAGCCGCGTTATGCAAACAAACAATGTAAAGTTATACTAATCAAAGATGAGGTTATGAGAGCGCCGTGACGCTGCAGCAGCTCAAATATCTGTGCGAGGTCGCGCGCCGCGGCCTGAACATTTCGAAGACGGCCGGGGCGCTGCACATCTCGCAGCCGGGTCTCAGCCGGCAGCTGCATCTGCTCGAAGAGGAGCTTGGCGTGGAGCTCTTCGTGCGCAACAGCAAGCGCCTGGTGCGCTTGAGCGCGGCGGGCAGCAAGATCGTCGCGATCGCCGAGGGCGCGTTGCGGGAGGCGCAGAACATCACCGAGGCCGCGCGCGAGTTCTCGGACGAGTTCAGCGGCACTCTCACCATCGCGACCACGCACACGCAGGCGCGTTACGCGCTGCCTGACGTCATCCGGCGCTTCGCAGGACAATTCCCCGGGGTGCGGCTCAATCTGCGGCAGGGCACGCCGGCCGAAGTGTCGCAGCTCGTGCTCTCGGGCAATGCCGACATCTCGATCGCCGCGGAGACCGTGGAACCCGTCCCCGGCATGGTGATGCTGCCGTGCTACCAGCTGCCGCGCATCGTGCTCACGCCGGCGCGTCATCCGCTGCTCCGGGTAAAGCGGCTCACCCTGGAGAAACTCGCGGAGTATCCGCTGATCACGTACGACTTTTCATTCATCGCGCGCTCCAAGATCGTGCGCGCATTCGAGGCGAAGGGGCTCGCGCCGAACGTGGTGCTCAATGCGATCGACGCGGATGTCATCAAGACCTACGTCGAATTCGGCCTGGGCATCGCGGTCCTGCCGAGCATGGCGTTCGACGCGAAGCGCGACAAGGGATTGCGCGCGATGGACGCGAGCCACCTGTTCGAACCCAATACCATCCACATCGGCATCCGGCGGAATCACTACCTGCGCGGATACACCTACGCCTTCATCGAGATGTTCGCCGGCCACCTCACGCGGGCGCGGGTGGAGCAGGCGATACGCGACGCCGCCTCGCGCAGCACGACGGGTCTCGCGCCGGCCTGAATGCGGCCGGCGGCCGATCATTACCTATCCGCATGGAGGAATAAGCAAATGTCCTTTGATCGCCGTCCGCCGGTGAATTAAGATAGATGCCGGGCGGCGGGCGTCGGCGATCGCTCCGCGCGGTCCTGCACGGCGATTTCCGGGGACAACAGCATCGAGGAGGAGGAACGGATATGCGAATCGTCACCCTGCTTTCGTGGTGTGCGATTCTCGCGTCGGCTCCCGTGCCACAGGCCGGCGCGCAGCCGTACCCGCACAAACCCCTGCGCTTCGTCGTGCCGTTTCCGCCGGGAGGCGGCGCCGACAACCTCGCGCGTATCGTCGGGCAGAAGGCGGGGGAGGATCTCGGGCAGCATCTCATCGTGGACAACCGCGCGGGTGCGGGCGGGAACATCGCGGCGGAAGTGGCCGCGCGTTCAACACCGGACGGATCACGCTCCTGCAGGCCAACGTGGCGCATACGATCGCCAGCAGCCTCTACCGGAAACTGAATTACGATCTGCTCAAGGACTTCGAGGCAGTGACGCAGCTCGCATCGGTTCCGTTCGTGCTGCTCGTGAATCCTTCGGTACGGGCCCGTTCGGTAAGCGAGCTGATCGCGCTCGCCAAAACGGGTCCGGGACAACTCAACTATGCGTCCTCCGGCAACGGCGGGCCGAGCCACATGGCGATGGAGCTCTTCCGATCCATGGCCGGTGTGGAGATACGCCACATTCCATACAAGGGCGCGGGGCCTGCGGCGACGGACATGATCGCGGGGCGCATACAGATGATGTTCTTCACCGTATCGGCGGCTTTGCCGCACGTCAAATCCGGCAGACTGAACGCGCTGGCGATTGCCAGCTCACGGCGTTCCCCGCAGCTTTCCGACGTGCCTACAGTGGAGGAGGCGGGTCTGCCGGGATTCGAGGCGACCACCTGGTTCGGGGTGATGGTCCCCGCGAAAACGCCTCTCGCCGTGATCGAGAGGCTGCACGCGGTGTTCACGGCCGCGCTCCGTGCGCCGCAAGTCCACGAACGCCTGATCGCCCAGGGCTTCGAGCCGATCGGCAGCACGCCCCGGCAGTTCGGCGCGTACGTGAAGGCCGAGATACCCAAGTGGGCGAGGGTCGTGCGGGCATCGGGTGCGGCAGTCAACTGACCGGCCCCGCATGCAGGGAAGATGAGCTGGCGGCGAGCACGACATCCGGTGCGCCTCATCATCGGTTTTTCGCCGGGAAGCGCATCCGACTTCATCGCCGGTATGCTGGCGCCGGAATTGTCCCGATGTCTCGCACGCGAGGTGATCGTCGAGCGCCACGCCGGGAACGGCGGTGCGATCGGCGCGCGCAGGGCGGCGGCGGGCGACCCGGACGGCTCCACGCTTTTCATGGCAACGCTCGGGACCCATGCCCTCGCGCTGCACTTTGCGCCGGACCTCGGCTATGACCCGGTCAAGGATTTCATGGCGGTATGTCTCGTATCGCGCTCACCGCTGGTGCTGGCCTGTCATCCGTCGCTCGGGGTGGCTACGGTGAAAGATCTGATCGCGGTGGGCCGCTCCAAAGCGCCCGGACTCACCTTTGCGTCGTCGGCGGTGGGCGGCGCACCGCACCTCGCGGGAGAGCTTTTCAAGGTCATGGGGCGCGTCGAGATGACGCATGTGCCGTATGCACGCACGGAACAACTGTATGAGGACCTGCAGAACGGACGCGTGGCATTGAGCTTCAACAACATCATGTCGATGGCGCCGCGTGTAAGGCAGGGACTCCTGAGAGGAATCGCGGTGACCGGGCTGCAACGCAGTCCGCTGCTCTCCGATCTGCCGACCGTCGCGGAATCGGGATTGCCTGGTTATGAGATCACGAATTGGCTCGGCATTGTCGCGCCGGCACGCACGCAGGCCGACACCGTGAACACACTCAACGCAGGAATCGTGGCCGCGTTGCGTACGGGGCCAGTTGCGGAGCGCCTTTCGCTGGCGGGCGCCGAGCCGTGTGGGGGCAGCCCGGAGGACTTCGCGCGGCACATCGAAAAAGAACTTGCGCGATGGGGTCGAGTGATCGCCCGCGCCGGCGTTCTTGCATAACGGACCGACAAGCGAATGTGGTCTTTGCGATGGGCGGCCACGGAGGCCGGTGTGTATCGATAGGAGGAGCGAACGCGGGGCTTGCGTTAGTCCGCGTCGGGGTGCCGTTTCCCGCGGGCGGCGGGACGGATATCGTCGCGCGGATGGTCACTCAGAAGCTCGGCGAAGCAGCGCGCAAGGCGATCCTGGTCGACAATCCACGTGAGCTCTATCGGTTTTGATACAGGCGAAAGGAGCGGACGATGACAACCAACACGATGATCGTCGACCCGACGGCATCGACACGAAATGCGCCGCGGCAATTGCGCCGCGCGCTCGACGGGCTCGAGGGCAAGGTGGTCGGCTTCATCGACAACGTGAAGCCGAACTTTCACTTTCTGGTGGATGATCTCGCCGAACTGCTCATCGGCAAGTACGGAGTTTCCTCGGTCGTCAAGCACCGCAAACGCACGGCATCGATCCCCGCCCCTGATGACATCATTGCGGACGTCGCCCGGCAATGCGATCTCGTGATCACGGGGTCGGGCGACTGAGGGTCGTGCACGTCGTGGAGTATCCACGACAGTGTTGAGGCTGCAAAGCACGGCCTGCCCGCGTTGACGATCTGCTCGACGCCGTTCCTCGTGCTGGGCCGCACGCAGGCGTCGGCCTTGGGGCATCCGGATCTGCCCATTGCGGTGATCCCGCATCCGTTCGGTCTTCGCACGCGCGAGGAAGTGCGCGACATCGCGGAGCAGTGCGCCGCAGACATCGTCCATCAGGTGCGCGAGTCGGCGCCGCTCGAGGTTGCAGTTCTGGCGGCGCCGGCACAGGGTCGTCCGCTGCGCGTCGAAGCGCCCGCCGATCTCGACGAATTCAATCGTTTCTGCCGCACGTGCGGCTGGAGCGACGGGCTGCCGCTCGTCCCGCCGACGATAGAACGCGTCGAGAGCATGCTGAGGCACGCGCGCCGCGCGCGCGACGAAGTGATTGCGGCAGTCGCACCGGGCTTCGGCGCGGCCACGGTGGAACATGTCGCGGCCAATGCCGTGATGGCGGGATGCGAACCGGAATACCTTCCGGTCTTGATCGCGGCGGTGGACGCGCTGGGTGATCCCGCCTTCAACCTGCAGGGCATACAGGCGACGACCAATCCCGCCACGCCGTGGATCATCGTCAACGGGCCGATCGCGCAGGAGCTCGGAATCAACGCCGGAATCAATTGTCTCGGGCCGGGCGCGTGGGCCAATGCGACCATCGGCCGCGCAGTGCGCCTGATCCTGCAGAACGTCGGCGGCGCGCGCCCTGCGGGAATGGATCGCGCGACCCACGGACAACCGGGCAAGTTCACCTTCTGTTGCGCCGAGAACGAGGCGGAGAGCCCGTGGGAACCGCTCCACGTCGAGCGGGGGTTTGCGTGCGATCGCAGCACGGTGACCGTGGTCGGCGCATCGGGTACGCTTAATATGAACAGTCACGCCAAGGAAGCGGACGATCTGTTGCGCGCGATCGCCGACACCATGGCGTATCCCCTGAGCAACGACTATTACTTTGGCGGGGAGCCCTGGATCATTGTGTCTCCCGAGCACGCGGAAGTGCTCAAGCGCGGTGGATTGAACAAGTCCGACGTGAAACGCCGCCTGTGGGAACAGTCCAGACTCGCGGCGGGCCGGTTTGCTGCCGGGGACCGCGCCCGCGTGCAACACATCCGGTGCGCGGAGTTGGGAGCAATCAGTTCGGATACCATGGTGCCTGCGTCACCTGGCGCGGGAGACGTCGGCATAGTGGTGGCAGGAGGGCCGGGTACACATTCGGTATACGTGCCGACTTTTGGCGTCACGCGTGCGGTGACGCGGGCGGTTCCGGTCCGGCCGTGATGTGCTGGAGTGCCGCGACTGGAGCGGGGACCGCCGGTGATCTTTGCCCACATCGAGGGAGTACGCAGATGGAAAACAAGCCCGTGAAGACCGCTATCCTGCTGCTTGGCTTGAGCGGGGCGCTGTCGCATTCCGGCGCGGGCGGCGCCCAGCAGTACCCGGCCCGCCCCATCCGCCTCGTCGTCGGCTTCGCGGCGGGCGGCGCAACCGACGTTTCCGCCCGCACCATCGCCCACAAGCTTTCGGAGACCATCGGCCAGCAGGTGATCGTGGACAATCGTCCCGGGGCGTCCGGAAACCTTGCTGCCGACCTCGTCGTGCGGAGCGCTCCGGACGGCTACACCTTGTTCTTGGCCAACGCAACCCTCGCCATGCCGTCCCTCTTCGCAAAACTGCCTTTTGACGTGAAGAAGGACCTCGTGCCCGTTTCCCTCGTCGGGTATGGGCCGCTGTTGCTGTCGGTGCATCCGTCGCTGCCGGTCAAATCCGTGAAGGATCTCATTGCTCTTGCCAAGCGCAAACCCGGGATGCTCGATTACGCCACGGCGGGCGTCGGCAGCATGACTCATCTCGGAATGGCACTGTTCATCTCCATGGCGAACGTTCGGATGGTGCACGTCCCGTACAGGGGCGGCGCGCCGTCCGCGGTCGCCGTCATGACGGGAGAAGCGCAGCTGACCTTCAGCTCAGTCGCCGCTGCCCTTGCCCCTGTGCGGCAGGGAAAGCTGCGCCCCGTCGCTGTCTCTTCAGCAAGGCGCAGCGCGGCGCTCCCCGATGTCCCGACGGTCAGTGAAGGCGGGCTGCCTGGTTACGACGCAAGTTCCTGGTACGGCTTCCTCGGGCCGGGCAGTACACCGCAGCCGATCATCTCGAAATTGGGCGACGAAACGGCCAAGGCGCTTGGTGCCGCCGACCTGAGGCAACGGCTTGTCAACCAGGGCATCGAACCGGCAAACGGCGGCGTAGAGGAATTCGCCCGCTATCTCAATGCCGAAATCGCGAAATGGGCGAAGGTGATCAGGGACGCCGGAATCCCGCCGCAATGAGCGATCGGTGACCGGTCACGAAATCAGTCGACCGCGAAGCAGTAGAGCAATCCCGCGCCGCCCGAGCTTTTCAGCGCGTCCAGGCTGCAGCCTTGCGAAAGATGCGAGGAATTCCACGATCTCGAGGGCTCGTCGTCGCGCAGGCCCATGCGATCTTGGTGGCCGACCATCGCGGTGCCATCGCAGCCGCTTTTTCTCCAGTGGCCACAGGTCCGGTCATCGTTGCCCCAGAACGCCGTGCCGTCGGGCCGCGACCCGGTGAGGATGTGGTTTTTCAAATGACGACGTGGGAAGCGGTCTCCCGCCGGCGGCCGCGGCCCGACCGTTTATAATGAGCGGTGAAAAAAACGCAAGAAACGCGTGCTGCTCATCTCTTCCCGGACCGAAGGCAAGTGGCGATCCATCTCACCCTTGCCGTGACCTTTTTCAACTTCGTCGGCTCGAGCGCGGCGCGCGTCGTGCTGACGCTGTATGCGCTCGAGCTCGGCGCGCCGGCCTCGGCGGTCGGTGTGCTCGGCGGCCTGCTGTTCCTGTTTCCGCTGCTGCTGTCGTGGCCGGTCGGCGCGCTCGCCGACCGCGTGGGCGCGCGCGGGCTGTTGCTCTTCGCCTCCGTCTGCGGCGCGCTGTCGCTCGTGCTGCCGTTCTTCGTGCGCACGCTGCCCGCGTTCTACGTCGCCGCGGCGCTGAACGGCCTGGCGCTCGCCTTCTTCCACGTCACGCTGCAAAACCTCATCGGCATCATGAGCCGGCCGGAGGACCGCGCGCGCAACTTCAGCAACTTCAGCCTGACCGGGGCGATGACGAACTTCGTCGGCCCGCTGCTTGCCGGTTTTTCGATCGACTACCTGGGACACGCGGCCGCGAGTCTCGCCATGGCGTCGCAATCGATAATCGCCATCGCGCTGCTGCTCGTCTGGGGCCGCCTCTTTCCACCCGGCAAGCCGCAGGCCCCGGTGGATGCGGGCGCTCGCCACGCGCTCGCGGACCGCGAGGTGTGGCGCATGCTCGTCATCAGCGGACTGGTCCAGCTCGGCACCGATCTCTTCCAGTTCTACCTTCCGATCTACGGGCATTCGATCGGGCTCTCGGCCTCCGCGATCGGCGCCATCCTCGCCACTCTCGCGGTCGCGGCGTTCGTCGTGCGCCTGTTCCTTGCGCGGCTGGTGAAACGCGTGCCGGGCGAAACGCTGCTTGCCTGGGTGTTTTTCTCGGGGGCGATCGGTTTTGCGCTGGTGCCGTTGTCCGACAATGCCATGGTGCTTGCTCTGATCGCCTTCTTTTTTGGCTTGGGCATGGGCATCGGTATTCCGCTTACCGTGATCCTCATGTTCGCCCGCTCGGCGGAAGGCCGCTCGGGGCAGACGCTCGGGTTGCGGCTGACAGCCAATAATTTCGTGCGCGTGACAGGACCCATCGTGTTCGGCGCCGTGGGCTCCGCGTTCGGACTGCCGGTGGTGTACTGGATCGTCGCGGCCATCATGGCATCGGGCGGACTGCTGTCCCGGCGGCGGACCGGCGGTGCGGCGAAGTGACGTCCAGGGCTACGCGTGCGCGGCGAGGGCGCGCTTGCGCATGCGCGCGAGGACCACGGCCAGCACGACGCCGGCAAGGCACACGCCGCTGATGCCGGCGAAACCCCAGCTGAACGTCCCGGCCCGGTCCTTGATCACCCCCAGCGCGTAGGCGGTGGTGAAGCCACCGATGTTGGCGAACAGGTTGGAAAATCCGATCGCGGTTCCCGTGACGCGCTGCCCCAGCACCTCCACCGGAACCAGAAAGAGCGGCCCGAAGTAAAACTGGAGGAAAACCGAATTCACGGCAACGACGAGGAGCAGCAGCGGTATCGATTCGACCACGACGAGCAGCGTGGACGTGCAGGCGAGGATGGCGAGCGACCCGCCGATCACGAGCGGCGGGTTCTTGAGACGGTCCGACACGTAACCGCCAAGCGTGTTCGATGGCGCCGTGAACGCGGCGCTCATCGCAAACACCAGGCCCGCGGCCTGCACCGACAGGCCGCGGTCGGCCACCAGCAGCGAGGGCAGCCAGAAATTGAAGGCCGTGACTACCGAGAAGCGCACGAACTGCAGCCCGCTGCACACCCACATGATCGGGTAGCGGAAAAGCTGGAAGATATCGGTGAGCGCCAGGTGCTGCAGTGGCTGCACGCGCGGCTTTTCCCTGGCGAAGGACTTGTAGAGGAATGCCGTGCCTATGCCCACCGCGGCAAGGAGAATGAACGCGGTGCGCCAGCCGTAAAGGGCCGCGAGCAGCGGGCCTCCCAGCGAGAGCACGATGGTGCCGGCGAAGCCGCCCAGCATGTAGAGGCTCATCGCCGTGGCGCGGCGCTCCGGCGGGAACCACGAGGCCAGCAGCGCAAGGCCGGGGGCGAACATGAGCGCGCGAAAAGTGCCGGCAATAAATTGCGTGAGGAGCGCCAGCCAGAACGCGTGAATCAGTCCGAAACACAGCGATAGCGCCGACCAGCCAAGCAGGCCGATGAAGAACAGACGCCGGGGGCCGAAACGATCGGAGAGATAGCCCGCCGGGATCTGTCCGAGCGCGTAGCTCAACGTCGCCGCGGCCGAGAGCATGCCCGCCTGCGTGAAGCTGATCTGGAGGTCTTCTCGGATCAGCGGCAGCAGCAGGGGAATCGCGGCGAAGGTGAGCCCGTGGACGACTTGGCAGAACACCACGAGCGCGACGGTATTGATCCCGTCCCGGCTCAGGGAATCCGTGGCGGGCGTTTCGGTGCGAGCCATGGTTCTTCCGGACGCGGCCACGGCCGCAGGGGCATTGCGCTCCTTGCTCATGGTGCAGCGCTAGCGTTCCCCGCGCCGGAGCACGGCCGTCTTCAAGGATGCGGTGGGTAACATCCCGCAACCCTAACACCCGGATTTGCGGCGGATGTTGCGCTACGTCAAATTAGCGTCCGGGTCTCGCCGGGGCGGCCGCGCCCGAGACATAGCCGAATATCGGCCGCGGGATGGATGGACAATCCGTTCGCCCTGATGTACGGTCGCTCCTTCGTCAAATCGACCATCCGGAGGGAGGGCACCATGCTGCGCAAGGACATCAAGATCCGCTCGAGCGGGGGCGGCGAATTCGGCTGCTATCTGGTGACGCCGGATGCCGGGGGAAAGGTTCCGGCCATCGTGCTTGCCTCCGCGGTGCACGGCGTCGACAAGGACATCCGGGCAATCGCCGACGAGTTCGCTGCGCACGGCTACATCGCGGCGGCGCCGGATCTGTTCTGGCGCTCGATCCCGGGTCCGCTCGCGCGCGACGATGATCGCACGAAGGAGCGCTCGCAACCGCGCCTCGAGAAGATCAAGGCGGGTGAAGCCGACATGGCGGATACCCTGTCCGAACTGCGCGGGCAGCCGCAATTCAACGGGCGCGCCGCGGCGATGGGCTTTTGCTACGGCGGCCCCTATGCGATTCTCGGTCCCGGGCGCCTGGGTTACGACGCCGGCATTTCCTGCCATGGCACGCAGATGCTGGACTACATCAGGGAGCTCGAGAGCGTCACCCAGCCCGTGTGCATCATCTGGGGCGACCAGGACCACCAGGCGCCGGCGCCGGTGCTGGAGTCCTATCGCGCGGTGCCGGCGCGCATGAAGAACGTGGAGGTACACATATTTCCGGGCGTGCTCCACGGATATATGATGCGGGAGAACCCGAAGGCGTTCAGCCATGAGACACGCGAGTTCTCCATGGGGCGCGCGCTGGCGATCCTCGACGGGCTGCGCGGCGAAGGCGAACGGCAGGCACTGCGCAAGGCTTCCTGATCGGCCGGGGATAGATTTACGCCCCGGATCGCGACGGCGCTCCGGCGCCGAGCGCGCGCGTGAAGACCTGCATCCCGTAGTGGAAGGCGATGAATGCGCCGAGCTCCATGATCTGTGCCTCGGTGTAGTGCTTCCTGCCTTCGTCGTAGAAAGCGGCGTCCACTTTCTCGGGATTGAGATACATCTCGCGGGCATAGCGCAGCGCCCATTTATCGGCGGCGGTGAACCGCGGATCGTCCTCGAATTTCCCGGATCCCGCGGCGATCGTTTCCTCATCGAGGCCGTCTCGCCTCGCCTGCGCCGAGCGGAGCCCGGCAAAGTAGGCGTCGCCGGCGGTTCGGGCGAGTTGCACGCGAATGATTTCCTTCAGCCGGTGATCGACGTTGCCTTCGGCGTGTGAGACGAGCAGGGCGCGCAGAAGCGCTTTGGCATGCGCAGGCACACGCGCAAGGATTCCGGGAAAGAGCGCATCCGGCACGCCGAGCATTTCACAGCGCGCGATCAGCGCCTGCAGCTCGGGATCACGGATATCGTCGATGTTCAACGGTTCGACGTGCGGCATGGAGGCAGTCGGTCGTCAGTGGCGGGGAGTGGCGCGCTTTTGCGTCGCGGTCCCGACGGCTCATGGTGTCACCAGTGAAGCGGGTGTCGTGCCGTAGATTCGCGCTGATTCCTCCTGGCTTACCAGTCGGCCGTCGGGCGCGAACATGGGATAGAATTTCAGCGTCCCGAAGAAAGTGTGGTAGCCGATGTTGTAGCCGATGAAGGCGCCAAGCTCGACGATCTCCTCATCGGAATAATGCCGCCGCAGTTCGTCGTAGAATTCGCGCCCGATCCGGTCCGGATCGAGTGCCATCCACTCGCTGTAGCGCAGCGCGAGTTTTTCGGCATCGGTGAAACGGGGGCTCGCCTCGTAGTCGCCGATGGCTTCTTCGATATCGCCTTCCTCGAGACCCTGCCGCTTCGCCGAAGCGGACCGGACGTTGCCTCAGTAAACGCAGGACGCCAGACGTGAAAGCTGTACCCGGATGATCTCCTTCAGCTTGTGGCTGATGCGGCCGGTGTTAAAAATCGTGTCCCACGCGACGAATATCGCCTCGCATAGGTCCACATTGTGGCCCATCATCGCATGGAAGCCCGGGTCCGGCGCGCGATGCTGCAGGCACTTGTCGATATAGGGACGCAGCCTGGTTTTCCTCAACTCGTCGATATCGAGCATGGTGATGTTTGGCATGGCTGTGGAGAGTGGCGAAATCGATTGCCGTCAGGATATCACGCCGAAACCGGCGGTGCGCCACCGTTCAATTCGGTCCCGCCGCCCATTCCGCATGAGGTAATATGGTCGCCGCGCGAGGCGCTGCCTGTCGGTGGTTTCGAGGGGAACGGCGAATCGATTCGAATCGCGGGCGATAACGGGCACTGCGGATTTCAGGGTATATGACGAAGGACACGCGATGATGGATGGAAAGGTCAGCAACGACGCGCATCTTCCGCTTTCCGGCGTGGTGGTTCTCGACCTGACGCTCGCGCGGGCCGGGCCCACCTGCGTGCGGCACCTCGCGGACTGGGGTGCGGACGTGATTCGCATCGAACCGCCGGAACCGGCCGGTGAAGACGTGATCGGACGGCGGCATGGGCCGGACTTTCAGAATCTTCACCGCAACAAGCGGATGATGCAGCTCGACCTCAAGTCCGAGCAGGGGTATGCGGTCTTCATGCGTCTCGTCGAGCGCGCCGACGTGCTGGTGGAAAACATGCGCGCGCCGGTCAAGGACCGGTTGAAGATCAGCTGGGAGCACGTCAGAAAGATCAACCCGCGGCTCGTCTACGGCAGCATCAGCGGCTTCGGCCAGACCGGCCCGTACCGCGAGCGCGGCGGGGTCGACCAGATCGCGCAGGGCCTGGGCGGCCTCATGTCCGTCACCGGGCTTCCCGGACAGGGACCGGTGCGCGTGGGCATCCCGATCACCGATCTCACCGCCGGCAACCTGCTGGCGATGGGGATCGCCATGGCGTTGTTCGACCGCACCCGCACCGGCCAGGGACGCTGGGTGCACACGAGCCTGCTGGAATCGCAGATCTTCATGCTCGACTTCCAGGCTGCGCGCTATCTCGTGAAGGGCGAGGTCGCGGGACAGGCCGGCAATGACCATCCCACGTTCACGCCGACCGGCGTTTTTCCGACCAGCGATGGACACATGAACATCGCGGCCAGTTCGTCGCGGCTGTGGAGCCGGCTGTGCGACGCGCTCGGCAAGCCGGAGTGGAAGAACAATGCCGGGTGGAGCACTCAGGTCGGGCGCACGCGGCACCGCGCCGCCATCAACCAGGCGATCTCGGACGTCACGCGCCACAAGCCGGCGGCGCACTGGGTGGAAATTTTCGAGGCTGCGGGCATACCCGCCGGCCCCATCAATACGATAGACAAGGTATTCGCCGATCCGCAGGTCCAACACCTGGGAATTGCTGCGCCGGTCCACTCGCCGCTCTTCGGCGACACACGCATGGTCGCATCGGCCGTCAACTTCGCCGGCCTGCCGCGGGAAATTCGCAGCCCCGCGCCGGAACCCGGCGCGTACACCGATGAAATTCTGGGCTGGCTCGGTTATTCGCCGGATGAAGCGTCACAGTTGCGCGCGGCGGGCGTTACTCAACCCGCAAACCGCGCCGCGCGCGTGGAGCAGGAAGCATGAACGCCTTACGCGGCCCGCGCTCTGATTCAGCGTGATCGCCGAATCCCCCCTTACGGCCCGAGTGACGAACCGGCGGGCCGGCGCACGGGGACCACAGGCGTTCTTGTTTCCGGATCGCTGCACAGACCATGGCAACCAACCAGAAACGGCAACCCCCACAATGGCGTTCTTCGCCCCCGTTTTACGAGCATCTCGGGCTGAAGCTCGATGCGCTGGCCGCCGGCCGGTCCGTGATACGCCTGCCGTTTCGCAAGCGTTTCGGCAATTCCCGCGGGGAAGTGCACGGCGGGGCGGTCGCCGCGCTCGCGGACGCCGCCATGTCGCAGGCGGTGCGCTCCACCGTCGAGCTCGGCGCAGCGGTCGCGACCATATCGCTCACGCTCAACTATCTCGCGCCGGCTCATGGCGGGCTCACGTGCGCGGGCACCGTGGTGAGGGGAGGGCGGAGCGTGGTCTTCGCCGAAGCCGAGGTCACCGACGAATGCGACAAGTCCGTATGCCGGGCGACCGCAACTTACCGCCTGCTGCCCAAGAAGTAATAGTGTGACTCGAACCCAAAGGGGATTCCGACATGAGCATCATCAGCCCGTGGTACCAGCTCGGCTACGTCATTCCTCACCTCTACACCGATCTCGATGCCTACCAGTTCTACCGCGTCGCCCCCGAAGGCGCGATGCTGGTGACGACCGGTCTCAATCTGACCGATTACACGCTTGAGGCTGTCGAACGCGAACTGCCGACCCTGTGGCAGCGCTTCGACCTGCTCGCTTCGAAAAAGGTGGACAGAATTTCGCTTTCGGGCGTGCCGGTCGCATCGGCGCTCGGGCGTGCCCGGATGCGGGAGATCCTTGCCGAAGGCGCGGCGCGGACCGGACTGCCGTGCGACACGGATCTGGAGGCGCACATCGCCACATTGAAGCATTTCGGCGCGACCCGGATCGCGCTGGCCACCCGCTGGCCCGAGCGCGTGAACGCCGCGCTGACGCGCTACCTCGGCGAGGCGGGCATAGAGGTCATCGCCTGCCGCTCTCGTGCGCGTTCGCTCGAGGAAAACAAGCATTCCAGCGCGGCCGACGACCATCTGCTCGCGCTCGAGCTGGGCGGCCGGGTGCTGCGCGAAGCGCCGGACGCACAGGCGCTGCTGATGCCGGGCGGATTGTGGTTCGCGATCCATGCCGCGCCGCTGCTGGAAGCCGAATACGGCCGGCCGGTGCTGCTCAACATCCTCTCCACGACCTGGGCGGCGCTCCATGCGGCGCGCGCGCGCATGCCGCACCGTCCCGATCCGCGCTGGGGCAAGGTGCTCGCCAGCCTCGGAAAACATTGAGGAGGAACGTCATGGATGCCACGATCGAAGAGCACCGGATCACGGATGTCTCGACGCTGGAACGCCTCTACGGCGCGGCGTCGGGCGCCGCCGTGGAAAAAGAGATCGACTACCTTCATCCGCATTACCGGACGCTGATCGCCGCCTCGCCCTTTTTTGTCCTCGCCACGAGCGGCCCGGACGGGGTCGATGCTTCCCCGCGGGGCGATGCGGCGGGATTTGTCGTCGTCGAAGACGAGAAGACGTTGCTGATTCCCGACCGGCGCGGGAACAATCGCGTGGACAGCCTGCGCAATATCATCAGCAATCCGCACGTCGCGTTGCTGTTTCTGATTCCGGGGGTGGGCGAGACGCTCAGGGTCAACGGGCGCGCGCTGATCTCGACGGCTCCGGCGCTGCTCGAGCGCTTCAGCGTCGATGGCAAGCTCCCGCGTTCGGTCATCGTGGTAAGCGTCGACACGGTTTTCTTTCAGTGCGCGCGCGCGGTATTCCGGGCGAGGTTATGGGATCCGGCGCAGCACATCGACCGCAAGAGCCTGCCCAGCCTGGGAACGATACTGGAGGACATCAGTCAATCGCGGATTGAAGCGGCCACTTACGACTCCGGCCTTTATGAGCGGTTGAACGGAGCGCTGTACTGATGCTTCGCCGGACACACGAGTTGGCGGCGCTGGCGTCGCTTACGTGCCTCGTACACGTCGGCGGCGCGCAAGCATCAGTGCTGTCGGAGGGCAGCGAGGTCGGCACAGGGCTCGCCGCCCGCGCCGCACCCGAATTCACGCGCTTCATCCGATCGACCTCGCGCGCGCGCTCCGTAATCCTCGCCGGCAAGCCTTCGCCCGAAAGCGCCCGGCCTGCGCGCCCGAGCGTCGGCGCGAAACCTTCTTCGGGCGCAGCCGTCCGCGCGGGCCGGCCGGTCGTCACCGTGACGGCAGCGGGCGCGGGACAGGCCGGGTACGTTCACTATTTCCTGCTCAGGCTGCCCGATGAGACACTGGAAATCCAGGTTGGCATCGAGTTGCCCGACCAGAGGATCGCATGGTCGTTCCCGGATCTTGGCGTCGTCGTGTCGCCGTTCATCGACGCGGGCGTCGTTGCTGCGGGCAGGAAGGATTACGAAGTCTGGCACCTCTACGGAATACGCCCGTTTCCCGACGATGCGGCCATGGCCGTGCTGCGCAACCAGCTCGCGGACCGCATCCGCCCCTGGGTGGCGGCGAAAACTCCGTATTGCGAGAACGACGGCCCGCGCAGCGAGTGCATGAGCTGCCTCGGATTCGTCCTGCGCGCGCTTTTCCCCGGCCGCGGCGGCGCCTATCCCGACCTCCCGCGCGATTTCTGGCGGGCGGGGACCGCCTCAAAATACACGACGCGGGATTTGCTGCTCTATCTCACGGGAATGCTCGATCTGCCGACCCGCGCAGCGCGCCTGACGCGCATCGCCGGCCTGACGCTTCCGGATGAACTGAGGGAAGATCTGGAAGCGCTGGTTTATTCGATGGGCGCAGCCGAGTCGGCGGCCTCATCGAACGCAGGCCCCCCGCGGGACCCGGCACAATCACGCTCGGGCACCCGGCCTTCGAAAGTCAGCACCCGTCCGCCCCAGCGCAGGCCACTATAGGACGCGACGCGGTCCGGTCAGTGTTTTCCCGGCCGCGCGGCCTGGATCGCGTGCCACAGCTTCGAGGGCGTGAGCGGCATGTCGAGATGCTGGATGCCGAGCGGCCGCAACGCGTCGATGACCGCGTTGACGAGCACGGGGATCGAAGCGGTGCAGCCGGACTCGCCCATGCCCTTGACGCCGAGCGGGCTCACCTTGCTCGGCGTGGGATGTTCCTCTCCGCGTAGCCCCGGCAACAGCCCGGCGCGCGGCATGAAGTAGTCCATGAAGCTCGCCGTGAGCGGCTGCCCGGTCTCGCGGTCGTACCTCACGTGCTCGCCGAAAACCTGGCCCGCGCCCTGCACCACGCCGCCGTGCAGCTGGCCCTCGACGATCGCATGGTTGATCACCTTGCCGCAATCGTCCACGGCGCAATACGAGACGATCTGCGTTGCGCCGGTCTCGGGATCGACCTCGACTTCAGCGATGTGGCAGCCGTTGGGAAAGGTGGAGCCGAACTTGCCCTCGGCAATGACGCTCAGCGTCTTCGATCGCGCGAGATCGGCGAGCTTCACGATGCGCTGCGATTCGGCAGAACGGAATTCGCCGTGGGCATATTCGACCTGCGACGGTTCGACGCCGAGCTCGAGGGCGGCGAGCGCCTTGCCCTGCTCGATCAGCTTCTGCGCCGCGAGATAGCACACGCTGCCGGCGCCCACCGTGGTGCGCGAGCCGCCGGTGTGGTTGCCCTGCAGCCGGGTGCCCGGCGCGCATTGCACCACCTTGACCCGGGCGTGCGGCACGCCGAGCGCGTCCGCCACGATCATCGCCAGCGTCGTCTCGTGGCCGTGGCCCTGCGCCTTGGACACCGTATGCACGGTGATCACGCCGCGCGCGTCGAGCCGCAGCTCGATTTCGTCTTTCGGTGCGTTGCCGGCGCCGGTGTTTTCGATCACGGTCGAGATGCCCAGGCCACGCAGCCTGCCGGCCGCCGCCGACCGCGCGCGGCGCTGCGCGAAGCCTTTCCAGTCCGCGAGCTTCAGCGCCTGCTCCAGCAGACCCGGCAGGTCGGCGTTTTCGTAAACCGAGCCGGTCGGCGTGCGATACGGGAACGCTTCCGGCGGAATGAAATTGCGCCGCCGCAACCCGGCCGCATCGAGCCCGAGGTCGGCGGCCGCCTGATTCACCAGGCGCTCGACGACGTACGCGATGTCGGGACGCCCGGCGCCGCGGTAGGCCGAAACCGGCGTGGCGTTGGTGAGCGCGACGCGGTAGGTCGCATATAACGCGGGAATGCGGTAGACGCCCGTCATGCAGGTGGTCGTGTTGCGGATATGGCCCATCGCGCCGGGGGAAAGATAGGCGCCCATGTCGTTGACCCAGTCGAGCCGCATCGCCAGGAATCTGCCGTCGCGGTCGAGCGCCAGCTCGCCGCGGATGAAATTGGCGCGCCCGTGGTTGTCGGCGAGGAACCCTTCCAGGCGCGAAGAGACCCATTTGACCGGCTTGCCGGATGCTTTCGCCGCGATCATCAGCGCGCAGTACTCGGGATAGGCAAGCGTGCGCTGGCCGAATCCGCCGCCGACGTCGCGCGCCTCGAACCTGAGTTTCTCTTCCGGAACCCTGGTCCAGGACGAGAGCTGCTTGCGCAGCGTGGTGGTGCCCTGCATGCACACGTTGAATGTGTACTCGTCACGCACCGCATCGTAGGCGACGAGACAGGCGCGCGGTTCCATCGGGCTGGGCGCGACGCGCGTGACTTCGACCTTGACGCGCGTCACGTGCGCTGCGCCGGTGAACGCCGCCTCCACTTCCTGTGCGTTGCCGGTTTCGGCTTCGAACGCGAGATTGCCCGACACGTCCTCGTGCAATTGCGGCGCCCCCGGTTGCAACGCTTCCTCCGGCTGGACTACGCACGGCAGCTCCCGGTACTCGACTTCGATCAGCTCCGCCGCATCCTGGGCGGCTGCGGCGCTCTCGGCCACCACCAGCGCCAGCGCTTCGCCGACGAAGCGCACTTTACCGTGCGCGAGGGCGGGGCGGTCAGGGGCCCGCGCCTTCATGCCGTTGCGCCCCGGAAACGTCAGCGCATGCGGCGGCTTCACGTAGCCCGCGCGCACCGCATCGATCCCGGTGAAGACATGCTTCACGCCGGGAGATGCGAGCGCCCGCGCCGTGTCGAGCGCGATGATCTGCGCGTGCGCCCGGTCCGAACGCAGGAAGTATCCGTAAAGCTGCCCCGGCGCATTCCAGTCGGCGGCGTATTTCCCGGCGCCGGTGATGAGCCGGAGATCCTCCACCCTGTCGCCGTGATGCTGATGCGAAACATGCGTGTCCACATTCCTCCCTGGGGTGCGGTTTCGATTTTCCCGTAACGATAAGGCGGGCCGGTGCATCAAGGCAAGCGGGAGTTTGCCTGTGGTCCCCCCGGCCGCAATTCCTTGCCCCGCGCGCGCGGGCTGGAGCAGACTCGAACGGGCTCGACATCGCGTCTGCCCATGTTCTTTCTGGTATTCTGGAGGCGTCGGGCAAAAATGCGAAAGAGGAGGGGGCCGTGGCGCGAATACTGAAGCACATGTTGCTGGCTGCAATCGTTTCGGCGGGATGGCATGCGTCGGCGCCGGCCCAACAGGCTTACCCGTCGAAACCGATCCGCATCATTTCGCCGTTCGCCCCCGGCGGCGGCAACGACTTCCTGTGCCGCACCGTCGCGCAGAAACTCACGGAAAATGTGAAGCAGCAGGTCATCGTCGAGAGCCGCCCCGGCGCCAACGGCATCATCGGCACGGAGGCCGCTGCCCGCGCCGCGCCCGACGGCTACACCATCGTGCTCATCCCGAGCGGCCACGCGGTCAACGCGAGCCTGCACCGCAAGCTCCCGTACGACACGATCAAGGACTTCACGCCGATCACGCTGGTCGGCTGGAGCCCGCTTGTGCTCACCGTGCACCCGTCGCTCCCGGTGAAAAACGTGAGAGAGCTGATCGCGTTCGCGAAAGCGCGGCCCGGGCAACTCACCTATGGTTCGGCCGGCGTAGGGTCCTCGGGGCACCTCGCCGGCGCGCAGTTCGAAACCCTGACCGCGACGAAAATGCTGCACGTTCCCTACAAAGGCAGCGCGCTCGCCACCACGGATCTCATCGCCGGCCAGGTCACGATGATTTTCGGCACCAATCTGTCGGTGGTGCCGCACGTGCGTTCGGGACGGCTGCGCGCGCTGGGGATCACCGCCGCGCGGCGCGCGCCGGGTCTTCCCGAACTGCCGACCATAGCGGAATCGGGCGTGCCCGGTTACGAAGCGAGCCTGTGGTACGGCTTCGTGGGACCGGCGCGGATCCCGCCGGAGATCGTGCGCCGGCTCAATTCGGAGATCGTCGCCGTGCTCAATCTTGCGGATGTGCGCGAACGGCTCGCGAGCCAGGGTGTCGAGGCGAGGCCCAGCACCCCCGAGGAGTTCGCGCGGCTGCTCGTCACCGATCTCGAGCGCTGGGCGAAGGTCGTTCAGCGCGCCGGCGTGCGGGTCGAGTAGCCGGCCGGTCACACCGTTGCCACCGGCGTTACCGGGGAGCCCGCCGCGCCCGGCATGCGCAGTGGCGGCGCAGTAAGCAGAAAGCTGTTGCGGCGCTCGCCGCGCAGCCACTCCGCGAGTTTCGTGAGATACCAGAGCTCGCCCAGATGGATGCCGAGCTTGACGAGGCAGTGCTCGTGCAGCGGCAGTTGCGGGCCGCGGTGCGGCGCGCGTGGATCGATGCCCAGCGTGGACGACTGTTCGACGGCGAGGTTGTCGGCGGCGATCGCCGCAAGCCCGGAATCGGAGATCCACTCGAGGATCCGCTTGTCGTGGCCGTCCAGCACGGCGCACTTCGTCTTGATCGAGTCGTCGAGCTTGCCGTCCGCCTCGCGGATGAGCTGCCCGAGGCCGGTGTGAAGGCAGACGATGTCGCCTTTTTCCACTTTCACCGCATCGTCTTTCATGATGCGTTCGAGCAGGTCCCACGTCACCTCGATGCGCTCATCGCCGAAGTGATGCCGCAGGTCGATCATCACCGCGCGGCCCTGCACGCCGGTCATCGCCATTTCCGCTACCGACACCGCAACCGCGCCGAGCTGACCCTGCATCCCGCGCCCCGCGCCGTCGACCAGCCGAAAACCGTTGTACGAGACTTTCTCGGCCACCCCGTCGCCGTCCGCATCGAACACCGTGCCCTTGTGCGCGAAGCCGTCCCAGTGCGTCGAGTACTGGGAATAGAGCATGATCGCCTCGTCGGAACCCACGTCGGTGAAGCGCGGATCGATATCGCCCATGGCGAGGTTGAAATAGACGCGGCCCTCGCGAGTCACCGGATGGAAAACCGGCGGATAGCGGTTGGGGTTGAGGATGTTTCCTCCCGGCCGGTCGAGCGGGTGGCTGAGGCAGAACACCCGCCCCGTCTTCACTTCCTTCAGCGCGGCGAGCCGCCGTTCGGCCGTGACCAGATTCATCCGGCCGTGTTGATCGTCTTCCCCGAATTCGCCCCAGTTCGATCCTTCCGGGCGGTTCTTCCAGCGTTGCGCCATGACATGCCTCGTGAATTGATTGAAAGCGGATGGGAATTATCTCACCCTTCTCCGGCGAGCAAGCGCCGAATGCGACGGGTTGGTCTCTTCCCGCGGCGGTGGGAAACCGTTTGTCATGCCCGCACAGAGCCTGCCCTCGAGTGCATTAATCGGGGGCGGGCAGCCAATTTGACTTGCCGAAACTGGTTTCCCGATCCCCGATTAAGACACTCGAGGACAGGCTATTCGGGAATGACAGTGCAGGGCGTCTATTCGTGTAGGCAGCGCGCATCATGGCCGCATAAAGAGAGCGTGTCATGCCCGTGCAGACGGGCATCCGATTTTGCCATGTCGAACTTGGGTTCCCGCCTACGCGGGAATGACACATCTGGTCACCGGTCACCGGTCACCGGTCACGTTTTTGGCTTTTCAATGTCAGCCGCACGAGAGTGTCAGCCCGGTCCTGCCGGTCGAGGTCGCGGCAGGTGGCGATCATCGATTCGAACTGCGCCGCCGGGATCGGCAGTCCCGGGGTGACGCCGCGAATGCGCCGCGCTTCTTCGTCGAAGTCCCAGATGAATTCGCGGCCGGTGGATTGCCTGGTGTGGCTCTTTCCGTTCTTCAGGAAGATCGTGATCCGCGGACCGAAGAGCGTCATCGTGTGCGAGGGGATGAGCGTTACGCGCTTCATGAGCTCCAGCACCTCGGGCGGGTCATCCGCACTCGCGGTAGCGGCCTCCCATCCACGCAGCATGGGGAAGCCGCGTTTCACGACGCCGTACGCGGTGTGGTACGCCGTGCTGCCCGGACTCGTATTCAGGTCTTCGCGCCGGCTCGTGAACGCCGGGCTCGGATACTGCGTCTCGAGCCAGTTCACCACCGCTTCCACGCGATCGACGTCCTCGTACTTGATGTCGTGTTCCTCGCAGAGCCCTGCCGTCACGTCGATGTGCGCAAGGTTGTAGCCGGCGGTCGAGTAGATGCGATAGAGCGTTTCGAGAAATATCCAGTCCTTGCCCAGGCCGGCGGTGATCCTGTCGAGGCTCGCGCGCGTGTCGCCGACGAAGCTGTAGGTGAGCAGGCCCTTGTTGTTGCCGGCGTAGGCGTGATAGAAGCCGGCGTCGCCTTCCAGCACCGTCTCGCCCCCGACGTGCCCCTGCCTGGCCAGCGCGACCGCCAGCATGGCGTTGCGCACCGCGGCGCCCTCGCGCAGCGCCCGGCCCCCGCTCCTCGCCCCTTCTAGATTGCCTGACGCAAGGCTCGCGCACAGTGCGATGGTACTGTTCACCTGGTCTTCGTTGAACCGGAGAATCTTCGCGGCGGCGATTGCCGGACCGAAGATGCCGAACACGGGGCTCGCGTGAAAGCCGCGCGCCATCACCGTCGGAATGAAATCGGCCGCCATGCGTTCCATGACCTCGTAGGCGGCCGCAACTGCCGTGATGTAGTCCCGCCCCGATGTGCCTGCGGTCTCCGCGGCGACGAAGGCACCGGGAATGATGCTCGTGCCCGGGTGCGTGAGCATGCGGAAGGTATCCCACTTCCCGCCGGCATACGCCATCTCCGAATTGGTGAACGCGGCACCGCCTTTTGTCACCCTGGCGCCATCCACCATGACGGTCGCACCGTTGCCTGCGCCGGCTTCCTCCTCGGTGATGAGCTTGATCGCGTTGCGGCCCGGCGCAGTTTGCGAGCCGAGGAGCACGGACGCAAGGCCGTGCAGCGTCACGCCCTTGCCGCGATCGACCACTTCAGAGGGGAGGTCTTCGTAGCGCAAACCTGCGACCCAGCTTGCGAGCTGGCGGCTTAGAGAGGCCATGCTGTTCTTCTCCTTTGTTTGTCGGGGATGGAAATGCCAAGTGTTTCATTATGGCAAATCGCCTTGCGCGAGCAAGTCCGGGAACGCGGGTTTAAACTATGGCTGGTCGGATAGCGCAGGAAGGGGGTGAGCATGATTGACATTCAGACCGTGGATCATGTCGGAATTCGCGTCGCCGACCTCGACCGCGCCATGCGTTTTTACGGCCTGTTCGGCTTCGTCGCCGATCACCGCGCCGAGAACGATGCGGTTGTCGTGATCAGGAACCGCCACGGCGTCGAAATCAACCTGATCTATAACGCCAACAATGACAACGGCGGCAACAACATCCTGATGGACGTCCGCGAGAAATATCCCGGCTACACCCATGTCGCGTTCCGCGTCGCCTCGATCGCCGATGCGATCACGATGCTGCGCGAAAATGACATCGCGATCACGCAAGGCCCGGTGTCGTTCGGGCGCGACGGCCACGTCTCGCTTTTCGTGCGCGACCCGGACCGCAACGTCATAGAACTGCGCGGCCGCGAGGAGGATTTGTCCAGGCTCGGCGGCGTGGCAGTCTATGTTCCCGAGAACTAGTCCGTAGGATTTTCGAGAGAACCTCCACCATTCGCGCGGGAGTTACGGAATGAGCCTGAGAATGACCAAACAGAACGAAACGATCCAGACCGATGTGCTCGTCGTGGGAGGAGGCACCGCAGGTTTCGTGGCCGCAATAGCCGCGGCAAGAAACGGGGCAAAGGTCATTCTGCTGGAACAACGGGATCACCTGGGCGGGACGCACTCCGGCGGAATGGTCATGATGATCCGTTCGATGCGCCACATGAAGGCTCCTCGAGGCGCAGAGCACAAGAAGGTAATGATCACGAGCTATGAAAGCTCTTTTGAAGACGAGCAACTGGTGTTCTCCATCGCCCAGGAATACATCGATCGCATGCTTGAGATTGGGGCCGCGTGGGGAATCACCGGTCAGGCAACCGCAAGGCAGTTGTTTGATCCGGAAATCGCCAAGTGGGTCATCGAGCGCATGGTGGTGGAATCAGGCGTGGATGTCTGGTTTTACGCCCAGGCGACAGACGTACTGCTGTCCGACAACACGGTGCGAGGTGTGGTCGTCGAGACCCTGCAAAAGAGAACCGAGATTCTTGCGAACGTCACCATCGACGCAACGGCAGATGGAAACATTTGCGCTGCCGCGGGCGCGAGTTTCGAATTCGGAGATCCGCAGGAGGGAAATTGCCAACCCATGACGCTCTACTTTGTGATGGGAGGAGTAAAGCTGGATGACACCCTCGCCTACATCCGGAATCATCCGGAGGAATTTAGCCGGGAATACGTCGATACCATTCTACGACTTCTCCACGAAGAGAAGCCGATTACGGTGCTGCCGTTCAAGGCGAAGATCAAGGAAGCGCTGCAGAAAGGCGACTACCCGATTCCCTACGGCCTCGAAAAGGTGAATCCGGATACGCTGACCTACATGGCCAGACCGATGTTCAGGAATGGCAAGTTTCGCTATGACCTGATCTCTCACAACATGGACATGGCGTACAACGTCGACGCCACCGACAGGAAGGAACTTACAGAAGCAACCATGGGCATGAGGGACATCGCGGTGCGCATGGCGGCTTTTTATCGCAAATATGTGCCCGGATACGAGGATGCATATCTGGTCCACACCGCGCAAGTGGTCGGCGTACGCGATTCCAGGCGAATAGTCGGCGACTACACGTTGACCAAAGACGATGTCCTTGCGGGAAAACACTTTGCGGACGGCATCGGGAGATACGGCAGCGTGGTCGATGTGCACGACAAGGACGGAAAGCAATCGCTGCTGCTGGCGGAAGTCGGCGGTTCCGGCTGGTTCCACATTCCGTACCGCACTTTGCTGCCCCGTGGCCTGAAGAACCTGCTTGTGGCGGGCAGGTGCATCTCGACCGATCACATCGCCCAGGGCTGTACCCGCTCCCAAGCCGCTTGCATGATGACAGGACAGGCTACCGGAACAGCGGCAGCGTTGGCACTCAAAATGCGGGTGGAACCCAGGGCGGTTGACATCGAGCAGCTACAGAAAGTCCTGGCTTCTCAAAACCAACTGATCTGACGGGGTTGATTTTCAGGTGGCGAATAACGAGAAGAAAATCTACGCGAGTGAGCCGGAGGACATGTCTATCGACCGTTGGCTCACTCGATCCTGATGTTCGGACGCGTTGTGCGGCGGAACCGCTACGCCGTCCTGGCCTGGATGTCCGCCTCGGTCATTTCTCCCGTGAAGACATAGCCCGTCTCCTCGACGCTGCCCGCGCCGATGTAGATGCCGATCGCTTCCAAGGGCTCGGTCGTGCTCAGGTTGTACATGAAGTGCTCGACGCCCTTGGGGACGTAGTGGACATGACCGCCGCGCACCTCGGCACGGTCCGGGCCCGCGCCCGCCAGGCCGTGGCCGCGGATCACGTAGTAGATCTCATCGCAGCTCTCGTGCCGGTGCTTCTTGTGGATGGCGCCGGGCATGAACTTCGCCCAGAAGAGGGTGGTGGGGCTGCCGTTATGGCGGCCGATGGGGATGCGGAAGTCGGTGATGCTCCAGCCGTCCTCGACGTTCATTCGCGCGGGTGTCACGTCGTCGATGTGGACCAGAATGCCGCCACTCAGCGTCTTCGCCCGCGGCATCTTGAGATCGGCTTCGGTCACGGCGCCGCGGAACTCGTAGCCGGTGTCTTCCACGCTCCTCGCCCCGACGTAGAACCCGATGACGAGGCCCTCCTCGTCCTTCGTTTCGTTGAAGAAGAAGTGCTCCGAGCCCTTGGGCATGAGGCGACAGTGACCGGGACGGACCTCGGTGCGCTCGTTTCCCTGCCCGACGACGCCATGGCCCTTCAGGTAGACGGCAATCTCGTCGCAGTTGCGGTGAAGGTGCTTCGCGTGCGTCGAACCGGGCCGGAAGATGGAATGGAAGATCGTCGTCGAGCTTCCATTTCTGCCGGAGATGGGAAGGCGAAACTCGGAGATGGCCCAGCCCTCTCCCTCCTTCATGTTCTCGGGACGGACGTCGTCGACGTGCACCAGGGGATACTTGAGAGACATGGCAATCCTCGTGTGGATGTGGATGATTCCGAATTTACGCCACGCGCTGCACGTTGAACATGGGCTCCCCGCGCAGCCAGTGTCCGAGGTTCGCGATGAACATCTCGGCGCAGCGCTTTTCGTTGCCCTTGGAGGCGGAGGCGTTGTGCGGCGTGACGATGACGTTGGGCAGGTCCCACAGCGGCGAATCCGCGGGAAGCGGCTCCTGCGCGTGTGCGTCGAGCGCGGCGCCGGCGAGACGGCCGCTGCGGAGCGCCCCGATCATCGCCGCTTCGTCGACCACTTCGCCGCGCCCGATGTTGATGAGCCGCGCACCCTGCTTGATGTAACTGAACGCATCGGCATCGAGAAGATTGCGCGTCTCCCGGGTGAGCGGGCAGGCGATCACGATCCAGTCGGCGCGCGGCAGCAGCTCGGGTAACCGTGAAGGTGGATGCAGCTCGTCGACAGGATCAGAGGGCTTTCGCGAACTGCGGCGCACCCCGATCACCTTGAGGCCGAAAGCTCGCGCATAGCCCGCGAAGACCATTCCGACCGCGCCGACGCCGATCAGCAGGAGCGTCTGGCCGCGCAGATCGTCGGGCAGCGTCGCGCCGCGCAGCGGGCGCCACTCGTGCCGATGCTGGTCCTGGATATACGAGGGAAAGCCGCGCGCGAGCATGAGGAGCCCCGTAAATCCGGTCTGCGCCACCGGCTCGGCGTTCGACCCGGTGGAACTGGTGAGCGTGACGCCTCTGGCATCGAGCTCGGAAGCGAAGAATTGCTGGCCGATGCCGGAGCTGGTGTAGTGGATCCACTTGACGTTGTGCGCCGCCTTTACCGCGTCTTCGTAGGCGGCGTAGAGCGGTTTGTTGAAACGCATGTCGCGGTCCAGAAAAATGCAGTCGATGCGCGCGCAATCGGCCCGCGACAAGCGCGCGCCCGGCGCCTCGGGCAGCGTCATGAACCGGACGGCCTTGCCGGCACGCCCGGCGACGGCCTTGAAATCATCGCCGAACCGGGCGATGAACTGCTTTGAAACCAGTGCTGTAATCATCGTGATCGCGAACCGGGTAACCTTCAAAGTGTGGTAGTGGGAGGGCGGGGTATTTTACCAACACCATTGGAGACTCCGATCCTTGTCGTCGAGATCTCTGGCGCCATTTGTTTTCCCGTTTCCGCAGTCCCGACGTGGATTGGCCAAGAACGCAAAAACGCGGCAAACTGGCGTGCGATTCAATAGTTCATCAACCGGAGGCGCCAGTGACTCACTCTCAGATGCTGAAGACCAGGCGAAAAAAGCAGAAAATCAGAAAGCACCTCGCGAAGGCAGCCAGGCGAGCGAAGAAGCTGAAGAAGCAAGACTTGAAGATGGGCAGTGCGGGCGCCCCGAAATAAGGATCCCCTGGCAGTTGCGTCCCTCGCATCGGCGGACGCGGTAACGTAAACCAGTCACAGCCCGTTCGAGGAGGAGACGTCCATGAAATTCATCTGCAGCGTAGTTGCCGGTCTCGCGCTCGTGTTCCTTGTACCGCTTGCGGCGGCGCAAACCTATCCCGACAAGCCGATCCGGGTGATACTCCCCGTGCCCGGCGGCGGCACGCCGGACGTGCTCGCGCGCACGGTGACCCCCGGCATGGCCGAACTGCTCGGCCAGCCGCTCGTCATCGACAACCGGGGCGGCGCGGGCGGGCGCATCGCCGCCGAACTCGTGGCGCGGGCGGCGCCCGATGGCTACACCCTGTTCCTCACCAGCCCCGGCGCGCTCACGATCGTCCCGCATGTGTCGAAGAACGTGCCCTACGACACGCACAAGGATTTCGCGCCGATCGGCCTGATCTCGACGGGCCCCTTCCTTCTGCTCGTCCATCCCTCGGTTCGCGCCAGGTCGGTCAAGGAGTTGATCGCGCTGGCCCGGGCGGAGCCCGGCAAGCTCGACTACTCGTCGGCCGGCAATGGCACCGCCAATCATCTCGCGATGGAACGGTTCAAGAGCGCGGCGAGAGTGAATTTTACGCACGTGCCGTACAAAGGGGCTCCCCAAGCGGTGACCGATCTCCTCGCCGGGCGCGTCAGCGTGACGCTGAACTCAATCCCGCCGATCCTCGCGCACATCAAGGCGGGGCGCATGCAGCCGCTCGCCGTGGCCGGCGCCAGGCGCTCGCCGCTGCTGCCCGGTGTCCCGACGATGAGCGAGGCGGGCGTGCCCGACTTCGAAGCGGGCAGTTGGCTCGGGCTGGTTGCTCCCGCCGGGACGCCGCAGCGCATCATCGCCCGTTTGAGCGAGGTGATGGTCAGGACGGTCAGTGCACCGGAGACCCGGTCGCGGATCGAGGCGCTCGGCGCCGACCCGGTGGGGAGCAGCCCCGGGGAATTCGCCGCGTTGATCCGGCGGGAATGGGAACTGAACGCAAAAGTCATCAAGCTCGCCGGCGTCAAGGTCGACTGACCCGCCGCACAAAAGGACAAAGATGAGACTGTGGTATCAAAGCCTCGCGCGGCAGGCGGAAACCCTGGATTATGGGGCCGATCTGAAAAAGGTGATCAGCCGCGCCGCCGAACCGGGCACCACGGTCCACGTCCAGGGCCTGAAGGAAGCCGCCGGCATCGGCGCGCATTTCCGCTTCCTCGAATACCACGACACCCGGGAAGTCATCTACAACGCGATCCAGGCCGAGAAGGAAGGCTACGACGCGTTCCTGATCGGGAACATCACTGATGCGGGACTGCGCGAAGCGCGCGAAATGGTCAACATCCCGGTGCTGGGCCTTTCCGAAACCACCCTGCATGTCGCATCGATCATGGGCGCGAATTTCGGGCTCGTGGCGATCGCCGAGAAATGGATCCCGCGGCTCATGGAGAACGTCGACCGCTACGGGCTGCGGCAGAAGTTCTCCGGGATCGAAGTGATGCAGACCTCGCCGCTCGATCTCAGGAAAGCGTTCCGGGACGAAGCCCGGCGCAAGGACGTGATCGTACGATTCACGTCCGCCGCCGAAAAGCTGGTGGCGAAGGGCGCTGAAGTCATCATCCCTGCGGGCGGGGAGATCGGCGTCTTCATCACCGAGGCGGGCCTCTTCGAACTCGGCGGCTCCCCCGTCGTGAACGGGATTTTCGAGCTGATAAAGATGGCCGAAATGGCAGTGAAGTTGAGAATCCTTACCGGGCGCTTTATCAGCAAGCGTTTCGCCTATGCGCCGCCCACGGGCGAATTCCTCGATCGCATCCGGGCACATTACGGGCCCGATGTCTATCCGGCACCCGGCGCACCCAAGCCCCTTAGGCGACGCAACGGGTGAAGTTCAGGGGTCATCGCAGGCACATTTCAGGATCAGTACAGGTAAGAGCGCCGGCGTATTCGCTTCGGTTGGACTACGGGGTAAACCAATGTCCTGTTCAGTATGCGATCGCTGGTGCTCGAGCACTTCGGCCAAATCGAGGTACGCGCATCTAACCGGTGACCGGCGCGTCAGGCCGCGCCTTGCACCGGCCACATTTCGGCCAGGCCGTCGGCGTCCGTGGCCGTGATCGTCGTGCGCACCATGTGACGGGGTTCGTTGTCCGGCCAGGGACGGCCACGGTGCAGTACGGCCCGGTTATCCCACATGATGACGTCCCCTGCCTGCCATCGGTGAAGATAAGTCTGGCCCCGCGCAGTGGCATGGCCGATGAGATCGCCGAGCAGGGCTTGCGCTTCGTCCCTGCGCATGCCTTCGATCGCATAGGTATGGGAAGCGATGTACAGTGCATCCCGGCCGTTCACCGGGTTACGCCAGCGTATGCGCCAGCACACGGGCGGTAGCGCAGTCTTTTCACGGTCCGACGCGAGGTGAGGCGCAATCTTGCCGCGTGAATGCGCGTAGTCGTGCCACGCATAAGCGTTGGCCAGACGCGCTTGCATCGGCCCCGCCAGGCGCTCCCAGGCACCGCGCAGCGATGCAAACTCGGTCTCACCTCCCGTCCGCGGGATCACGCGCGCGGACAGCACCGAAGCGAGCGCGGGGGGCACCTTGAAACAGCTGTCCGTGTGCCACAATTGGTTGGCGCGAGCGCGCAAAGCCTCCTTGTGATCCGGCGGCACCAGCGTCCCGGTCGCCCGATCGATGTTGGTCAGTATGCTGAACGGGGTGCCTTCCCCCAGCGAGGCGGCCTTGGCGGTCTCGAGCGGCCCGAAGCGCCGCGAAAACGCGACCTGCAGTTCGTCGGTGATCTTCCGGTCGCGAAAAACAAGAACGGAATGCTCCTCGAATGCGGCGCGTACCAAACGATAGATTGCATTGTCTCGCGCGACGTCAACGAGTCCGGCACCCCGCACCTCAGCGACGAATCCTGGTCCCAACCGTTTCAGTTCCATCGCCCATCTCCGAATTCGATCCGCCGCGCAAACGTTCGCGGGCGCGGCGACCCAGTATAACCGAGCCCGGAAGATGACTCATCCGGCAGCAAACGGCCAGGAGCCGTCAGTCGAGCGTGCGGATCTCCGGACTGCGGTGTTGATGGTCGGAGGAGCAGCGCGCCGACACTGCCCTAACGCTTGCGGACTCCCGCACAGACATCACTTCAGTGCAGTCGCCAGGGCGTGCAGCAGAACCGCCCCATCGCCGCGCCAGGCGCTGCCATGCATGCGGGCAAGCGTCGTCGGGCGCTGTTCCGCAAGGCGCGCAAGCGTTCCCGTCGTGTCCGGCGCATGGGCGTAGTAATCCATATGAGCGCGAAAAGCCTCGCTCGGTCCCAGGATGTCGGATTCGGCGACCGGAGGATCTCCCGGGCCGCCCTCGGTGAAAAGATCGCCGCAAAAGAACGTGCGCGTTTCCGTATCCATCATCAGGCCGCACTCCCAGGCGTGGGGCATGTGCGGCGTGTCGAACCAGCGCATCGTATGTTTGCCGAGCACCAGCATCTCGCCATCAGCCAGCGCGCGCGCAGGGCGGTCGGCGACGTCATTCACCGATACCATTGCCGCGATGTGCCCGCACAGCGGAACGGCGCGGGGTGCCACGGCAAGAAACTCGTTCATCGCCCCGCATTCGTCGGCCTCGAAGTGCGACAGCCCGATGTAGCGCAGTTGCCCGATCGGCATCACGCGCTCGATTGCCTCGCGCACGACCGCAAACATCTTGCGCGGCCCGGTGTGAAACAGGAGCGGTTCCTCGTCTACGACCAGGTACTGGTTGAAGTTGAAGCGGTCCGGACCGCCCGGAATGCACACCGGAGTATTGATTCGGTAGATGTCCGGCGCAATCTCGAAAATATTGGTACCGGACTCTCGGTTCGTAATCATGCGCGATCTCCTTGTTGAATGACGGCAGGATGTGTAACGGGAAGGCAATTCGTTACACTTCCTGTCGATGGGCATTGGCGGTATTCTCTCTTGATGGAGAACCTGCCCATCGATCGGCTGGACGAGGATGCGATTCTGGCGCGCCGTATCGTGGAAGCCGGGCCGGGCCTGGCAAGCGAGGCGGAGGCCGAGTTATATCGCCGCCTTGCGCCGCGGGTACGCCTCTACGGGCTCCGGCATTTGCGCGATGAGCAGGCCGCGGCGGACCTGGTGCAGCAGGTGTTGCTGATGACAATCGAGAAATTGCGGGCAGGAGGGCTTCGGGAAACCGAACGGGTAGTGTCATTCGTATTTGGAGCGTGCCGTATGGTGGTGCTCGATCTGCGGCGGGGGCACGCGCGACGCGAGCGCTTGCTGCAGCAATTCGGGGGCGACATCTCGATTGCTGACGCGTCTGCCGTTCCGCGGCTTGATCGTGAGCGGCTTGCGCAATGCCTTGACCGACTGTCGGAGCGGGAACGCGCGGTCCTAGTGATGACGTTTTACGAAGACAAGCAGGCTGGCGAAGTGGCGGAGGCACTGGGGTTGGCTGCGGGCAACGTGCGTGTCATACGGCATCGCGGGCTGGAGCGCCTGCGCGATTGTGTGATCGGAAGGCAAGCCTGACCATGACTGGCCCGGCCTGCAATGCTCCGATCGCGCTTGCGGCACTCATCGAATACTGGCTCGGAGAGCTCGACGACACCGCCGAAGCGCGAATCGATGAGCACCTCCTCGGATGCGGCGAGTGCAGCAAGAGGCTCGCCGAGCTCGTCGGGCTTGCCCGCGGGATTCGGGCTGCGTTCCGCGAGGGCGCGGTGCGCGCGTTCGTCGCGGATGCTTTCGTCAAGGACCTGGCCGAGCAGGGCGTGCGCTTGCGCGAGTACCGGGTAGCCCGCAACGGCAGCGTGAACTGCACCGTTGCGCCAGAGGATGACATGCTCGTCGCGCGCCTGGAAGCACCGCTCGCGGGCGTGAGTCGTCTGGATGCCATTGTCTACCCCTCGACCGACGCAGCCGCGGAAGTCTTTCACGATATCCCGTTCAACGCAGCGAGCGGCGAAGTCGTGTTGACGCCGAATACTGCACGGCTTCGCCTGATGCCGTCACATCAACATCGCGTGCGGTTGGTGGCAGTCGATGCAGGCGGGGAGCGGGTAGTCGGTGACTACACGTTCCACCATACCGCATTCGATCTTCGCGCATAGTTGCCGATCAGGGGAAATCGCGAGTTCGCACGGAAGTGAAGGGTAAATTACGAACGCCACGCTGCTAAGCTGAGCGCGCTGAAGGCTCCTGTTAGGTTCGGCAGCGGTACGGTCCGGACACATAGGTAACATTTTAGTCCAGGGACATGGGTAACAGTTTGTGGATACTAACGGGCACCAAAGGAGGTGCCCATGCCGTGGAGCCAAACGTCACCTATGGACCAGAGAACCCACTTCATCGCCGATTTCCTTCGCGAATCACTCTCGATCACGGAGCTTTGCCAGCTCTATGACGTGAGCCGCAAGACCGGCTACAAGTGGATCGAGCGCTATCTGCGCTCGGGGCCGGCAGGACTGGAGG
>JACQOJ010000052.1 GCA_016202605.1 Betaproteobacteria bacterium | reverse complement strand
TTCCCGAGCAGGCAGGCGGTGTGGTCATTCCCGAGCAGGCAGGCGGTGTGGTCATTCCCGAGTAGTCAGGCGGTGTGGTCATTCCCGAGCAGGCAGGCGGTGTGGTCATTCCCGAGTAGTCAGGCGGTGTGGTCATTCCCGAGTAGTCGGGAATCCAGTTTCAACATCGCAAAATTGGATTCCCGCCTGCGCGGGAACGACAATCAGAGACGCTTTGCGGTCGGCTTCAAGCCGACATCTTTTAAGCCCCTCGGCTTACAGCCGAGGGTTGTTTAGTCTGCACTGAAATCTTGCTGTGGGAGATGAAATCATGAAAATAGCCATTGTCGGGCAGCAGGATTTTAGTTCCGACATAACTTTTTATTCAAAAAAGTTAGTCTCTACTGAAATCTTGCTGTGGGAGATGAAATCATGAAAATAGCCATCGTCGGGCAGCAAGATTTTGGCAAGGGCGTGCTGGAGGCGTTTCTGGCGCGGGGCGACGAAGTCGCCGGGGTGTTCTGCGCTCCGGAGAAGCCGGGCGCCAAGGCCGACCCGCTGCGGGCGCTGGCGGAGGAAAAGAAACTCAAGGTCTTCCAGTTCCAGTCGCTGCGCAGCGCCGAGGCGCTGGAGGCCTTGCGCGGACTCGAGGCCGACATCGTCATCATGGCCTACGTGCTGCAGTTCGCACCCCGGGAGTTCGTCAATATCCCCAGGCACGGCACCATCCAATATCATCCCTCGCTGCTCCCGAAGCACCGGGGCCCCAGCTCGATCAACTGGCCGATGATCCAGGGCGCGACCCGGACCGGGCTGACGATTTTCAGGCCTACCGATGGTCTCGACGAGGGTCCCGTGATCCTGCAGAAGGAGTGCGACATCGGACCGGATGAAACGCTCGGCGACGTGTATTTCAACAAGCTCTTCCCGGCGGGTATCAAGGCCATTCTGGAGGCGGCGGACCAGGTGGTGGCCGGGAAGCACACGGAAACCGTGCAGGACGAGTCCCGGGCGACGTACGAGGGCTGGTGCCGGGCCGCGGAAGCGAAGATCGACTGGGCGAAACCCGTGGACCACATCTACAACCTGATCCGGGCCTGCAATCCGGCGCCCGGCGCGTGGACGACGCTGAACGGGAAGAAAGTCCAGATCTTCGATGCGCGCAAGCACGTGTTCCGGCGTTTTTCCGACGTGGTCGGCAAGATGGGCGAAATGTCGGATCTCACGGAGGCGAGCTTCAAGATCACCGCGCAGGGCGGCAGGATCGAGGTGCTGCGCGCGCGCGGCGAAGACGGCAAGAAGGTTTCCGGCGCCGAATTTGCCGGTGCCAACGGACTGTCGAACGGAATCGTTTTCGGCGGCTAGCCGGCCGCGGTTCGGGCGGCGTTTCGCGACCTCCGCCCGGCGTCAGGTGGCCGCCGGTGCGGCAGCCTGACAAACCCCTTCTCTCGATTTCGCTGCGCTCGAATGCTCGCGACCGGAGCCCGGCGCGCCGATCGCAAAAAGACACGTGCCGCTCCGGCAAATGTCGTAGAATAAATCGGTGAGCCGCGTCAAGCCCTTGAGAAAAATACGAAATTATCGCGTCACCCCCCGCCCGTGGGGTACGGGGAGAACCGTACCCGGGGTGGATGCGGGCGCGGGCGACGGGGCGCGCCAGAACGGACCGGTATGAATCTCGCCTCGCTCCTCGAAATCGCCACCGCCACCCATCCCGGAATGGTGCGCTCGCATAACGAGGACAGCATCGCGGCCGACGCCGATGTGGGTCTGGCGGTACTCGCCGACGGCATGGGCGGCTACAATGCGGGCGAGGTGGCGAGCGGCATCGCGGTGACGCTGGTGTCCTCGGAGATCAAGAAGGCGCTCGCCGGCAAGCGTCCCGAGGAGCTGAACGGCCGGAGCTTGGAGCTTCTCATCGGCGAGCAGGCAGCCAGGGCGAACACCGCGATCTACGAGGCGGCGCAGCGCGAGCCGCAGTATTCCGGAATGGGCACGACCCTGGTCGTCGCGCTGTGGCACGACAACCATCTCATCGTCGGCCACATCGGGGATTCGCGCCTGTACCGGCTGCGCGCGGATACGCTCGAGCAGGTCACGCGCGACCATTCCTTGTTGCAGGAGCAGATCGACAGCGGCATGATAACCAGGGAGCAGGCGAGGTATTCGCCGAACAAGAACCTGGTGACGCGCGCCGTCGGCATCGAGCCGCAGGTCGAAGCCGAAGTGCACAGCCATGCCGTGCAGGCGGGCGATATTTACCTGCTGTGCTCCGACGGGCTTCCCGACATGGTCACCGACGAGGAGATCGAGCTCACGCTCTCGTCGCTGAAGGCGAATCTGCCGCTGGCGGCCGAACAACTGGTGCAGCAGGCGAACGACAATGGCGGCCGCGACAATGTTTCGGTGATTCTGGTGCGGGTGCGCGGGGAGTTTCCGGCGCGCGCCGGCTGGTTGAGGAAAATCAAGTCCTGGTTCTGAGGGATACTGATATGGCGAAGTTGATTCTCAGTCTGGAAGGATCGGTGATCAGGGAGGTTCCTCTCGACAAGGAACGCGTCACGATCGGGCGCAAACCGCAGAACGACATCCAGATCGAAAATCTGGCGGTGAGCGGAGAGCATGCGCGGGTCGTGACCATTCTCAAGGACTCCTTTCTCGAAGATCTGGGCAGCACCAACGGCACGCTGGTGAACGGCAATCCGGTCACGAAGCACATCCTGCAGAACAGCGACGTGATCGAAATCGGCAAGTACAAGCTCAAGTACGTCGTGGACGCCACCAGCGTTCAGCCGGGCCCGCAGGCGCCGGCGGAGGACATGGAGAAGACGATGATCGTGCGCGGTCCCGTTGGCGCACGAACCGCGGTCCCGCCCCCCGGTGCCGCGGCGCCCGCGGCGGCGGTCCCCGCGGCGGCGACGCCGTCCGCCGCGGCGCTGCAGATCCTGAACGGCCCGGGTGCGGGACGGGAGCTCGCGATCACCAAGAACCTGACGACGCTGGGCAAGCCGGGAGTGCAGGTCGCCGTGATCACGCGGCGTCCGCAGGGCTATTTCATCGCGCATGTCGAAGGCAAGGCCTTTCCCATAGTGAACGGCAAGACACTCGATGCCCAGGCGCACCCGCTCAACGACCACGACGTGGTAGAGCTGGGCGGGGTGAAGATGGAGTTCTTCTACAAAGCGAAATGAGCGTTCCCGCGCGTACGGGTGCGGACCGTGCCGCGGGCGGCGCGAAACTCCGGCGCGATCACCCTGGCGGATCAATCGGGGTCAAAGAGTGAAAAGATATCTCGCGCGGATAGTCATCGGGCTCGCCATCGTGGCGGCGTTCCTGGGCCACTCCCTGGATCACTATCGCCTGCCGTTGCTGGATACCTTCGAGGCGATCATCTACGACGCCCGGCTGCGGCTCACCATGCCGCGCACCGTCGACAGCCGCATCGTCGTTCTCGACATCGACGAGAAGAGTCTGCTGGAAAAGGACCAGGGCGGGGAGGGACGGTGGCCGTGGTCGCGCGACCGCCTCGCGTTGCTGCTCGACAAGCTCTTCGACCACTACGGCATCGCGGTGCTTGGTTTCGACGTCGTTTTCGCCGAACGCGACGAATCCTCGGGCCTGCGCGTGCTCGAAAACCTGGCGGAACGCGAACTGAAGGACGTCGCGGGCTTCCGCCCGGTGCTGGAGCGCATCAAGCCGCAGCTCGAGTACGATGATATTTTCGCCGCCAGGATGAAGGGCCGTCCGGTCGTCCTCGGGTACACTTTTTCCAGTGACGTGGCGGAGCGGGCCCCCAGGAAAGGGCTGCTGCCGGCCGCCGTGCTGCCCCCCGATACGTTCAAGGGACGCAACATCGGCATAACCTCCTGGAACGGTTACACGGCGAATCTCGAAGTGCTGCAGCAAGCGGCCGCGGCCGCCGGACACTTCAACCCGTGGACCGACGACGACGGCATCACGCGGCGGGTGCCGATGCTCGCCGAGTACGGCGGCGCCTACTACGAACCCCTGTCGCTCGCGGTGGTGCGCCTGCTGCTCGGGTCGCCGCCGGTCAAGCCGGTGTTCGAGGGAGAGGCTGCGGGAACCGGCTACGCGGGGCTCGAGTATCTGCACGTCGGGTCGCTCAAGATCCCGGTCGATGAAAGAGTGAGCACGCTGGTTCCGTATCGCGGGCACCGCGGAAGCTTCAGGTACATCTCCGTCATCGACGTCCTCAACGAGCGCATCGATGTTGCCGAACTGAGAGGCAAGATCGCGCTGGTGGGCACGACGGCGCCCGGGCTGCTCGACCTGCGGGCGGCCCCCGTCGACGCCGTCTACCCCGGGGTGGAAGTGCACGCCAACCTCATCGCCGGCATCCTCGACCAGAACATCAAGCACAAGCCGCCCTACGCGGCGGGCGCCGAGTTCGCCCTGCTGCTCGTGGGCGGGCTGGCGATGACCCTGTTGCAGCGCCTGCTGAGCCCGCTCAAGTTCACGCTGATCGCGATGGTCGTGCTCCTGGTGATCGCCGGAACCAACCTCGTGGTATTCCATTTCGGCCACGTGGTGCTGCCCCTCGCCTCGGGCCTGGTGATGATCCTGGTGCTGTTCACCTTCAACATGGCGTACGGCTTTTTCGTCGAAGCGCGCGGCAAGCGCCAGATCACCGGGCTCTTCGGTCAGTACGTGCCGCCCGAGCTGGTGGACGAAATGGCGAAGGACCCCGAGCGCTTCTCGATGGAGGGCGAATCGCGCGAAATGACCGTGCTTTTCACCGACGTGCGCGGGTTCACGACGATCTCCGAAGGCCTCGATCCGAAGGCCCTGTCGCTGCTCATGAACGAGTTCCTGACCCCTCTGACCGAGATCATCTACCAGCACCGGGGCACGATCGACAAATATATCGGGGATTGCATCATGGCTTTCTGGGGCGCCCCGCTGCCCGATCCCATGCACGCCCGCAACGGGGTGCTGGCCGCGATGGTGATGCAGCGGCGGCTGCAGGAACTGCAGCCCCACTTCAGGGAGCAGAACTGGCCGCCGATCCACATCGGCGTCGGGCTCAACACCGGGCGCATGAGCGTCGGCAACATGGGCTCCAAGATCCGGCTCGCCTATACGGTCATGGGCGACGCGGTGAATCTGGCCTCCCGCCTGGAGGGCATCACAAAGGAATATGGGGCTGATATCATAGTCGGGGAGGCGACGAGGGAGCTGGTGCAGGATGTGGTATTCCGGGAGGTGGACCGGGTGCGGGTCAAGGGCAAGGATGTCGCGGTGGCGATCTACGAGCCGATCGGCCTGCAGGGCGAGGTCGAACCCGCCAGGCTGGAGGAGATCGAGTTGTTCCACCAGGCGTTGAAATCGTACCGCGGTCAGGACTGGGACATGGCCGAACGGCAACTCATGACGCTGCAGAAGATGGCGCCGGAAAGCAGGATGTGGGCGACGTTCCTGCACCGCATCGCCTTCCTGCGGGCCAACCCGCCGGCACGGGACTGGGACGGCGCGTTCACTTTCGAGACCAAGTAGCGATGCAACTGAAGATACTCGGCTGCAGCGGCGGGATCGGGGGCAATCTGCGGACCACGTCCATGTTGCTCGATCACGATATACTGATCGATGCCGGGACCGGGGTGGGTGACCTGCTGGTACGCGAGCTGGCGCTCATCGACCACGTCTTCATCACGCACTCGCACATGGACCACGTCACCTCGCTGCCGTTTCTCGCCGACACCGTCGGCTGGATGCGCGACAAACCGATCATGGTGCACGCGACAGAGGAGACGATCGCCATTCTCAAGACGCACCTGTTCAATTGGCTGCTCTGGCCCGATTTCGCCCAGATTCCCGATGCGCGCAACCCGGTGCTGCGCTACGAGCCGCTCGCGCTCGGCAAGCCCGTTCGGTTCGACGGCCGCACGATCACCGCGCTGCCGGCGAACCACGTCGTGCCGGCGGTGGGTTACCGCATCGATTCCGGCAAGGCGAGCCTGGTCTTCACCGGCGACACCACGACCAACGACCCGTTGTGGGACGAGGTGAACCGCATGGACAACCTGCGTTACCTGATCATCGAGACCGCGTTCTGCAACCAGGAACGGGATCTCGCCGTCGCGTCCAAGCATCTTTGCCCGAGCATGCTGGCCGAAGAGCTGTCGAAGCTCAGGGTGCCGGCCGAAATTTACGTGACCCATCTCAAGCCGGGCGAGGTCGAGCTGACCATGCGGGAAGTGGAGGAATGCGCGGCGAAATGGAAGCCGCGAATGCTGCAGAACAGCCAGATTTTCGATTTCTAGGCGCGGTGGAACCGCCCGCGGGGCGGCCCGACACCGGATTCTTGAAGAATCGTGAATTGACCGAGGTGAGAGCGCGATGAGCACCGTACTCCAGAGCAAGCCGGCGAGCCAGGACAACCTGGCGGAAAAGCTGAGTTTCCAGCAGAAACTCCAGGCCATCACCAACAAGATTCACGCGGCGAAATACATCGACGAGATCATCCTCGAGCTGTCGCAGGACTGGTGCAACCTGTTCAACGCCGACCGTCTCACGATCTACCAGGTGAGCGAGGACAAGACATCGATCATCTCGAAGGTCAAGACCGGTCTCAACTCCTTCAAGGACATCAAGCTGCCGATCAGCGAGCAGTCGATCGCGGGATTTGTCGCCGTCAACAAGCGCGTGATCAGCATCCGCGATGTCTACGACGACGCCGAATTGAAGTCCTACAGCCCGCAGCTCAACTTCCTCAAGGCGGTCGACGCCAAGACCGGCTACCGCACCAAGCAGATGCTGGTGGCCCCGATCGTGGAAGGCAAGACCAAGGAGCTGATCGGCGTCGTGCAGATCATCAACTCCAGGAACGGGCAGCCGTTCCCGCCGGTCATGGAGGAGGGCGTGGTCCAGCTCTGCGAGACGCTCGCGATCGCTTTCCGCCAGCGCCAGGGCCCGCTCGCGCAGGTGCGCACCAAGTATGACGGTCTGGTCTCCAACGCCGTCATATCCGCCGAAGAACTCGAGCTCGCGCAGCGCTCGGCGCGGCGCAAGAACCTCGACATCGAGACCGTGCTGATCGACGAGTTCCAGGTCAAGGTCCCGGCGCTGGGCGACGCGCTGTCGAGCTACTTCGGCGTGCCCTACGAGCCGTTCCGGGAGGGGCGGATCCGGCCGCCCGACCTCACCCGGAACATGAGCCGGGAGTTCTGCGCGACCAACATGTGGATCCCGCTGGAGGAAACGAAGGACGGGATCATCGTGATGACCCTCGACCCGGAGCGCACGCGGGCTTCGCGGATGGTCAACAACGTCTACCCGAAGAGCAAGATCATCTACAAGGTCGCGACCAGCCGCGAGTTCAACGCCACCCTCGACCAGATGTTCGGCGGCACCATGTTCGAGGACACCGGCGACATCGGCGAGCTGCTCGGGGGGCTGGACGAGGACGCCGAGGTTGACGGCGGAGGAGAGGACATCGCCTCGGCGGCGAGCGACAACGAGCTGGTGAAGCTCGTCAACAAGGTCATCATCGACGCCTACCAGCAGGGCGCTTCCGATATTCATATCGAGCCGTATCCCGGCAAGGCGAAGACCGACATCCGTTTCCGCAAGGACGGCTCGCTCGCGCCCTACATTTCGGTGCCGGGCAGCTACCGCAGCGCCCTCGCGGCGCGGCTGAAGATCATGTGTGATCTCGATATCTCGGAGCGCCGCAAGCCGCAGGACGGCAAGATCAAGTTCCGGAAATTCGGCCCGCTCGACATCGAGCTGCGCGTGGCGACGATCCCCTCGGCCGGCGGGGTCGAGGACATCGTGATGCGGATTCTCGCCGGCGGCGAGCCGATTCCCATCGACAAGCTGGGACTTTCGCCGCGCAATATGAAGATGGCCAAGGAGGCGATCGAGAAGCCGTACGGGCTGTTTTTCGTGTGCGGGCCGACCGGCTCGGGCAAGACGACCACGCTGCACTCGGTGCTCGGCTACCTCAACACTCCGGACACCAAGATCTGGACCGCGGAGGATCCGGTCGAGATCACGCAGAAGGGCCTGCGCCAGGTGCAGATGAACCCCAAGGCGGGGCTCACGTTCGCGACCGCCATGCGGGCGTTCCTGCGCGCCGATCCGGACCTCATCATGGTGGGGGAGATGCGCGACAAGGAAACCGTGTCGATCGGCATCGAGGCCTCGCTCACCGGCCACCTGGTGTTCGCCACGCTGCACACGAACAGCGCGCCGGAGTCGATCGTCCGGCTGCTCGACATGGGCATGGATCCGTTCAACTTCGCCGACGCGCTGCTCGGGATCCTCGCGCAGCGGCTGGCGAGGCGCCTGTGCACCAAGTGCCGCGAGCCGCACGTCGCGGCCGAAGAGGAACTCAATCTGCTGCTGAACGAGTACGCCCTGGAGCTGCAGAACACCCGGGCGTGGAAGGAGAACGGCGAGCGCGAGCGCGAGAAATTGTTCAAGGAATGGAAGGAGGGTTTCGCCAACGACAAGGGCGAGTTCACGCTCTACACCGCCAAGGGCTGCGACGCCTGCGGCAACACCGGCTACAAGGGGCGCCTTGGCCTGCACGAGCTGGTGATGGGTTCGGACGACATCAAGAAGCTGATCCAGGAACACGCGCGCGTGGCGGAGATTCTCGCCGCCGCGCTGGAGAACGGCATGCGCACGCTCAAGCAGGACGGCATAGAGAAGGTGCTGCAGGGCATCACCGACATTCACCAGGTGCGCGCGGTTTGCATCAAGTAGCGCGAAACGGGGACGAGCCATGAACCGGATGCGGGCGCCCAACGACGCCGATCTCCTGCAACGTTTCGAGCAGCTCAACCAGATCGGGATCGCGCTCTCCGCGGAGCGCGACATCGACAAGCTGCTGGAGACCATCCTGGTGGCGGCGAAGAACATCACCAGCGCCGACGGCGGCACGCTCTACCGCATGACGGACGAGAAGACGCTCAAGTTCGAGATCATGCGCAACGACACCCTCGGCATCGCCATGGGCGGCACGAGCGGGGTGGCGATTCCGTTCTTCCCCGTGAGGCTTTTCGACGACGAGGGGCGCCCCAACCATTCCATGGTCGCGGCCTACGCCGTGCACCACGATCGCTCGATCAACATCGCCGACGCGTACACCGAGCAGGGATTCGACTTTTCCGGCACCAAGAACTTCGACAAGAAGACCGGATACCGCTCCAGGTCGTTCCTGACCATACCGATGAAAAACCACGAGAACGAGATCATCGGCGTGCTGCAGCTCATCAACGCCAAGGATCGCGCGACCGCGGAAGTCGTTCCTTTTTCGGAGGCCGACCAGCATCTCGCCGAGTCGCTTGCCTCGCAGGCCGCGGTGGCGCTGACCAACCGCCTGCTGATCACGCATCTCGAGGCCCTGTTCGAATCCCTGATCAACCTCATCAACGCCGCGATCGACGACAAATCGCCGTACACCGGCGGGCACTGCGAGCGCGTGCCGATGTTGACGATGATGCTCGCCGAGGCGGTGAACAACTGCAAGGTGGGCCCGCTCCAGGGGTTCACGATGACCGACCGCGACCGCTACGAGCTGAAGATCGCGGGCCTGCTGCACGACTGCGGCAAGGTCACGACACCGGTGCACGTGGTCGACAAGGCGACCAAGCTGGAGACCATATGCGACCGCATTGCGC
>JACQOJ010000050.1 GCA_016202605.1 Betaproteobacteria bacterium | reverse complement strand
TGCTTCACGGTCGCTTCGCTTGCGGCCGCCACGCCCGAGAGTAACAGGGCCATGTAGAGCCAGATGCGTAACTTGGTCAACATGTTTACGGACTCGTTTGCTTGCGTTGTTCGATATCCGTGTCCCGCAGCACGCGCGCGTGACGACTTTTCGCAGGTGCATCCCGGAAGCCGTATTTGACCGGATCGCCGAGGTCGAAGGGAAACCGCTTGGCTGCCGATACTTTGCGCGCCAGTTGTGTCAGTTCGTCCCGGCTCAGTTGCTGTTTTCGAGGCAGCGCGAGCAAGATTTTATTTTCGGCATCGCGGACGTCGAGGATGAGCAGTTCGTCAAACACCTCCTGGTAGGTCCGGACCATCGAGTCGTAGAGCGGATTGGCGCCGCGACCCCAGAGGTTGCCGATGACGACCCCGCCCGGCGTGACGGCGCGCCGCACCGCCTGCAGGAATTCCTGTGTGGTCAAGTGGCGCGGAATGCTGTCGGATCCGAAGGCGTCCAGGAAGATCACATCATAAGGCTGACGCAATTTTTCGATGAACTGCCGCCCGTCAGCTACGCGGGCTCGCATGAGACCGTCCTCGCGGAAACCGAAGAACTTTTTCGCCACATCCACGACGCCGGGATCGATATCCACCGCGTCGATGACCGCGTTCGGATGGTGCTTGCGGAGGAACATGGGCAGCGTGCCGCCGCCGAGCCCGACCACCAGAAAGCGGCGGGACTGTGCGGACAACGCCAGTCCGACCAGCGCGGCCCGCGCGTAGGGCAACGCCAGATGATCGGGATCGCCCAACTTTACGACGCTCTGCCGCACTTCGCCTCTCCCGAAACGCAGGATGCGCAGGCCGTTTTCCTCTTCCGTGACGACGATGGTGTTATAGGCGGAAGCCTTTTCGTACAGTACCTTCTCGTCGATATGGGCGAGAGCAACCGCCGCGACCAGCGCGACATAAGCGAACGACCCTGCAATAAACAGGCGCCGAGTCACGGTTGACAAACCTCGCGTCAACGCGCTTTTCATCGACATGAGTCCGGACCCGGTCATGCGGCGCCCTCGGGATCCTCACCGATCCGAACCTTTGTCTCACCCAGGTAGCGGTGCGGCGGGACGACGAGATTGGTGGGCGCCGGCACGTTGCGGTAGACCCTGCCGGCAAGATCGAACCTGGAGCCGTGACAGGGACAGAAAAGCCCGCCGTGCCAGTCTGCTCCAAGGTCCGGTGGCGCGACTTCGGGCCGGAACGTCGGAATGCATCCGAGATGGGTGCAAATCGGCACCACGACCAGGTATGACGGCTCGATCGAGCGCCACGCATTTCCAGCGTACGCCGGCTGCTGGCTCGCCACCTTGGAGTCCGGGTCCACAAGTTTCGACAGGTGCGCCGGGTCTTGCAGTGCCTTAAGCACCGCCTCGGTGCGCCGCAGAATCCAGACTGGTCTGCCACGCCACTCCGTTGTCAACAGCCCTCCGGGTTCGAGTCTGGAAAATTCTGCGTCCACCGGAGCGCCCGCCGCGTGCGCACGCTCGCTCGGCGTCATGGACGCGATGAACGGAATCGAAGCACCGGCCACGCCGGCCCCGCCCGCGACGCCCGTCGCCGCAACGAGCAGTTTCCTGCGCCTCGGGTTGGGCGGAGAGCCCTCATCCGGCGGGCGCGACGGATCGGGATCTGAGGGGGCAGTCATAAGCGGCTCACACAAGTCTCCACGTTTGACATGCCGCTCCCGGCCGAGCTTCCCCTGGCAATCTGCACGCGATGATCGCGGTTTTCCGGGGACGATTCGGGCAGGGCGAGCGCGGCGCAGCTAACCGGCGCAGCCCATGCGATCTTCCAGCAGTCCTGCGCAACGACAAAAACCATGGGAATTGCACAGTGCCTTCATGTCGAATCGGTTGGATTCGAACATGCCGTCCGCGTATGCGGCGACAAGTCTTGTCTGGAACCGGGCGCTATCGCACCGGGTTCCGGTCGTCAGGCGCTGGCGGAAAGTGGAGGGCGTTGCGGCTGTTCGGGAAAGAACAGGCTTGAAAGGAGGGAAATTGAAGGTTCAAAAACGGGCAAATCGGGCGGCGCGCCCGTTGCCGGAATGCCCGGAATCACCGAAGAGAGTTGATGACAGAAAAAGTGCTCAAAAAAAGTCTTGACGGCATCACCGTCACTTTTCTGGTCAGTACCGTCGTCACCATTGGACGGGTGGGCGGCGCCGGCCACAGCGGGTGGGCACTCCATGGCTGACACCGAAAATGCCGCGACGCCCTGCAGCGGTATTACCAGCAGCAAGAGCAACGCGGCGAGTTTCCTGATGAGAGCGGGCACGCGGCGATTCTAGAGTAAGGCCATAATCTTGGCAAGGACTCGACTGCGGTGGTCGAGGGGCATGAGCATATGCGCGACTTCAGTGATACCGATCGAACGCGGCGCCGTCCGGCGCGCTACTTCGTAAACTCGTAGACCTGCTTGCGCACCGGATCGGTGATCGGGATGCGGATGCCCATTGAATCGAGCACGGTGCGTACTTCAGAGATTGTCAGCGCTCCAGGAGGTGGCATTACGCGATGGTGCTGCGGGAAGAGCACCTTCAGATTCGGATTGTTGGTCGTGACAAGCTTGATTGCCATGCCGGCGTCACGCGGCTCTCCGGATGGATGCATGAGAAAGATCATCGCATCTGGCTTGTAGGCGTCCGCCCACAGCGCCATGTCTTGCGTCGCGGCCGAACTGCCGGGGAAGTAGACCGTCCAGCCGTTCTCGAAAGTGATGATGAAACCGGCTGCTGCCCCGCCGTAAAACGGCGCGCGATCCGAGGCGGTGTCCCGGCCGGACCCCGACCCGTGCACGGACCCGACTACCCGGATCGTGAGTCCTTCCCACAACAGACGGGTCCCGGGATTACGGCGCAGCACCTGCGCCTCCGGAACACCCTTGGTGGTGAACCAGGTCCCAAGCTCGAACGGTGCCACGATTTTCGCGCCCGTCGCCCTGGCGATGGCGACGGTGTCGCCGATCTCATCACCGTGACCGTTGGGCACCAGGATCACGTCCGCCTTGGAGATTTCCTCCACCTTGACCGCGGCGTCTGCGTTCCCGGTAATGAACGGATTGGTCAGGATGACCTTGCCGGAGGGTGAAGTGAAGCGATAGAAGGACCAGCCGAGCCACTCCACCTTTACGGGATCGCTTTGGGGGCCTGCGGCAGCGCCGAGAAGCACGGCGTACCCTATCAGCAGGGACGCAATCAGGACTTTCGGAAACAACCGGATCGGATGCGGATTTCGCATGGCGTTGTCCTCCTTTTGCGGTGAGATGGCCGGGCGCTATGCTACCAGCGCCTGGCGGCACTAGCCAACCCAGCGGGTTTAGTGTCCCCATCGGGGGTGGTTGAAACCCCTCGCTCCCCGTTTTCACGAGGGCAGGCTACTCGGGAATGACAGTCGGAGACAATTTGCAGTCGGCTTCAAGCCGACATTTATTAAACCCCTCGGCTTACAGCCGAGGGTTGTTTGGTTTTCAACTCAGACCCATTGCCACGTAGCAGCGAGGACGGTGTATATGCAACTGAGTTGCATATTTTGCGGGGCCGTGCTTCAATCCCTGCGGAGCTCTGATGATGCCGCGCTTACCCATTGATCAGGCCGAAACCATGATCCGCGCCGCCGGTGCGCGGGTGACGCGTGCGCGCATCGAGATGCTGGCGGCGTTGCTTGCGGCAGAGCATGCGCTTACGCATCATGAGGTGGAAAAACGCGTCAATCGTGCACACGCCATAGACCGCGTCACGGTTTACCGTGTGCTGGAATGGCTTACTGCGAACGAACTCGCTCACAAGATCGCCGGAAGCGATCGCGTCTGGCGATTCGGCGCGACGAATAAGGAGCACGCCCGGCAGCACGCCCACTTCGAATGCAACCGCTGCGGCGCGATGATCTGTCTCGACGAACCCGATACCAAGCCGCACATCAGGCTTCCATCTGGATTCCATGCACAGGAGGTTGATCTGTTGACGAAGGGGCTATGTGCGAAGTGTGCGCCGGCACGTCGCAAGGATCGGCGCCGGCGGAGTGTTCCCGGATGGACGTGATCCTGCTGTGGATTATCGGTGCGGGACTTGTGGGCGGTGCGCTGAGCGTGTTGCTCGCCGGGCTGTTCGCTTACACCGTGTTTACCGCGTGGATCCCGCGCATGGTGAGCTACGCGGTGGGCGCTCTCCTGGCAGCGGCGTTTCTTGATGTGCTGCCGGAGGCCATTGGGCAGAGCGGCAACGCAGGGGCGATCGGCGCGGTGACGCTGGCCGGCGTATTGGGCTTCTTTTTGCTTGAGAAGGTGGCGCTATGGCGCCATCAGCACGAGCACGGCGATACGCCCTTGCACGGGCACATCGGCGGACGCACCGGCATGATGATACTTGTCGGCGATGCTTTCCATAATTTCGTGGACGGTGTGGTGATTGCGGCTGCGTTTCTAACCGATGTCAAGCTCGGTCTGGCAACGACATTGGCGCTGGTTGCGCACGAAATCCCGCAGGAGCTGGGCGATTTCATGGTGCTGCTGAACGCGGGTTATGCGAGAAGCAAGGCGCTGCTGTATAACCTCCTGTCGAGCCTTGCGTCGGTAATGGGTGGGGTTATCGGCTATTTCGTGCTGGAAGGCTCGCAGGCGGCGATCCCCTCCATTCTCGCTGTCGCCGCAGCAAGCTTCATTTACATCGCGGTGGCGGACTTGATTCCCCATATGCACCGCAGCACGGACGCGCGCAGCACGGCATGGCAAATCGCGTTGATCGCTGCCGGCGTCGCGACCATCGTGGTGACGGATGTGTTGCTGCATTAGCGCACGCGCTTGCGGCGATACCGTACAGCACCGCTCGCGCGAAACCATGAGCGAAACCCGGGTGCAGGCGATGGTCCTCGCCGATTTCCGATTCGACGTAACGTGCCGCGCGGCCTTCGGCGGGGAATCGTCGTCCGTGTCGGGCGTGGCATTTAGTGTCCGGTATACTCGAGTTCTATAGCTGACAGGAAGTCGTCGCATATGCGTCTTTCGAACGTCTCTCCGCGCCAATGGGTGAAAGGTGCCGCCGTGGCGCTAGCGGCCTTTGGCGCTCTCGGCACGATCTCCGCGCTATGGGACAACCCCCTGTTCACGCGCATGACGCCCGCCGGCGGGTGGGAAATCGGGCTGCTGGGCGGGCTTTCGGTGCTCTTCGGTCTCTATGTGACCATCAGACGTCCCGCCTGCGCCGACCGTACCGCAGGTGTGGGGGGCGTGCTCGGCTTTCTCGGAGTTGCATGCCCGGTCTGCAACAAGATTCTCTTGCTGCTCTTCGGCGGAGAACTCCTCCTGACCTATTTCGAGCCGGTCCGGCTTTACGTCGCGGCCGCCGGAACCGCTTTGCTTGCCGGCGCCGTCATCGTCGAGTGGCGGCGTGGCCTGTCGCTGACGGGCGCATCCGAACAGATGGCGGGGCCGGTGTCTCGCGAGGCGATATAAGCGATAATTTGCCACCGTGGGGCGCTCGCGACGCCCGCGCCTTGCTGCACGCATCACGGGACTCGCCGAACTGAAGCGTAAGCCATCGGTCTTAACACCGACTAAGCCGGAGACACCCCGAAAGGAGCCCTACGCCATGCCTGCCCGACTTTTCCTCCTGCCGATCTGGTTTGCCGCGCTCGCCAGCCCTCTCGCCTTTGCTCAAAGCCCGCCGCCGGGACTCGCGAAAGCCACCTTCGCCGCCGGGTGCTTCTGGTGTACGGAGGAGGCGATGGATAAGGTTCCCGGTGTGGTTTCGACTACGTCCGGATACATGGGCGGAAGCAGGAAGAACCCGACGTACCAGGAAGTATCCTCAGGCGCTACCGGCCACACCGAGGTGGTGCAGGTCATATACGACCCGAAGAAAGTAAGCTACGAGCGGCTGCTCGAGCAGTTCTGGGTAAATCACGACCCCACGGTGAAGGACCGGCAATTCTGCGATGTCGGCTCGCAATACCGGCCTTCGATCTTCTGGCACGACGAGGGGCAGAGGCGGCTTGCCGAAGCCTCCAAAGCGAAGTGGGAGAAGGAAAAGCCTTTCAGGCAGCCGATCGTGACGCCGATCGTGAAGGCGGCCGAGTTCTGGCCGGCCGAGGACTACCATCAGGGCTACTACCTGAAGAACCCGGTGCGCTACAAGTTCTACGTTACCGGGTGCGGCCGCTATGCGCGGTTGGACGAGCTTTGGGGCAAGCTCAGAAAGTGAGCTAAGTCATGAACCGTGGTGCAGGCTCGCTACCGCCTGAAGACGGTCGTGCCGGGCGACTATCCGCGCCGCACACGCCACATTCACGTCAAGGTGTAGGCGCCCGGTGGC
>JACQOJ010000047.1 GCA_016202605.1 Betaproteobacteria bacterium | reverse complement strand
TCGGCGCCCCGGAGAGGCTGACGGTGAGCGGCGCTCCGTCCTTGCGCAGGCGTACGGCTTCCACGTCCGAAACTGTCTCGCCGCGCAGGATCATGTTGCGGTGGCGATCGCCTTCCTGTTCCCTGCCCGCGGGGTACCACAGCACCATCCTGCCGAGCGCTTCCGCCTCGCTCCAGCCGAACATGCGCTCCGCCGCCGGGTTCCACCTTTCGATCAGTCCGTTGGCATCGCGCACGACGATCGGCAGCGGGGAGGCGTTGATCAGTGCCTGGAACTTCTGGGAAGCCTGCCGCAGCTCCTGCTCGACGCGCTCCTGTGACTCGACCCTGTTCGCCAGCAGGCGGTTGGACTCCTGCACCTGGCGGTGCGCGGAAGAAAGGCGGGAGACCAGGCCGGCATTTTCGAATTTGATATCGATCGCCGCAGCCAGGTGGTCCCTGATTTCCACCGCGAAGGCCGAGATCACGATCGTGAACACCACCGCGATCGCCCCCATCACGATCTGCAGGGTGTTCGTCTGCAGAAACAGCATCACGATGAGCGGCACCAGCGCGGGCAGAGTGAAGCCGTAGAAAACGCGCTTGACCGGCGCCAGCGCCACCGCGGCCGACATGCACATGCCGCCGATGACGAAGATCACCAGGAACTGGTGCGGAATCGAAGCCGCGGGAAACAGCGCCGTGCCGAGGACGCCCCACATGCATCCCATGACCACAGCACCGGCGAGAAATCGATTCGCCCACGATTCCGCGGCGGAGTGCGCGCCGGGCGCCGACTGGTACGCGCGATACAGCAGATACCGCCCCAACGTGACGGCCAGCGCCACCGCGAACCATCCCGTGAGCACGGCATTATCGACGATGTCCCACAGGGTGAAAGTGACGATCGCGCCGTTGATCGCCGTGCCGAAATACCCGGCGCGTGACAAGCGATACAGATGCCGGACGCGTTCGGCATACACCGCTTCGCCTTCTGATGCGCCGGCAGCCGGATCGTCCGCCACCCCCGTCCCGGCAGACTCCAACCCGGATGGTACGGTTTCCTCCACCGCTGTTTTCCTCCCCATAGGACATATTGTGACAGGAGCGCCGGTCGCGGCAAAGTTGCGCCGCTGGGCGGGCAGCCCCACCCGCGCGGCAATCAATGCGCGCGGCTTGCCGCGGTGATCGATTCCGCCTTCTTGAGCAGGTTCTGTGCCATGCGGATGCTGGCGATGTCCACCAGCCTGCCGTCGAGCTGGACCGCGCCGCGGCCCTCTTTCGCCGCCTGCTCCATCGCTTCGACGATGCGGCGCGCCTTCTCGATCTCCTGGGGCGACGGACTGAAGACCTGGTTGGCGAGCGCGATCTGCGACGGGTGGATTGCCCACTTGCCCTCGTAACCCAGCGCGGCGACCCGCTTCGCCGCCGAGACGTAGCCGTCGGGATCCTTGAAATCGCCATACGGCCCGTCGACCGGCCGCAGGCCCCACGCGCGGCAGGCGACCGCCATGCGCACCTGGGCCGCATGCCATGGATCGGTTTGATAGAAACGGCGCTCGCCGCCCGCGCCGGGATCGGTGAGCACGCCGTGGTCCGGATTGAGTCCGCCGATGACCGTGGTCCGCATGCGCATGGAAGCCGCGAAATCTCCGGCACCGAAGGCCATCGCTTCCAGCCGCCTGCTCGACTGTGCGATCGCCTCGACATTGGACAGTCCGAGCGCCGTTTCGATCAATACCTCGAACCCGATCCGCTTTCCACGCTTCGCTGCCTGCTCGATCTGCGTAACCAGCATGTCGAGCGCGTAAACGTCGGCCGGCACGCCGATCTTCGGAATGAGCAGCATGTCGAGGCGCGGGCAATTCTCGACGAGATCCACCACATCGCGATACATGTAGTGCGTGTCGAGACCGTTGATGCGCACCGACATCGTTTTGCCGCCCCAGTCGACGTCGTTGAGCGCCGCGACGGTGTTTTTCCGCGCCTGCTCCTTGTCGTCCGGGGCGACCGCGTCCTCCAGGTCGAGGAAAATGACATCCGCCGCCGACTTCGCCGCCTTCTCGAATAACGACGGCGTCGACCCGGGAACCGCGAGTTCCGAGCGGTGCAGGCGTGGTGTGGCTTGGTCGATTGTCGTGAAACTCATAAGAACTCCGTGGCTGATGGCTGATGACTGATGACTGGCGACTCGCACCGTTCACGGGTCACCCTCTGCTCATTCCCTCCACGATCCTGATCAGCGTGGAAAGGTCGTTCCGGCCTTCCCCTCTTCCGATGAGAGCGTTGATATTCTGCATGGTCAGCGCCGCGGCCGGAACGGCAAGTCCAAGCTCGTGCGCGAGACCGAGCACGATATCGAGGTCCTTGTAATAGAGGCGGGCATCGATCCCGTTGTCGAAATTCCGCTCGACCATGCGCTTGCCGAACAGCTCCAGCACGCGGCTCGAGGCGATCCCGCCCAGCATGACCTCGCGCACCCTGGCCGGGTCGACGCCGCAGCTCCTCGCCAGTACCAGCGCCTCGGCCGTGCCCTGCGCGGTAACGAGAAGCGCGAGCTGGTTGCAGGCCTTGGTGATCTGGCCCGCGCCGTGATCGCCCATGTGAACAATGGTCCTGCCCAGGCACTCGAAAAGCGGTCTCACGCGCTCGAACACCGCCTGCCTGCCTCCCACCATGATCGACAATGTCGCCTGTTCCGCGCCCATCGGGCCGCCCGACACCGGCGCATCCAGCATGTCGATGCTCTTTTCCGCGAGCGTCCTGGCGATGCTGCGGACGACCACCGGTGAAATCGTTTCCATGTCGACGAGCACGCTGCCGGGCCTGGCGCCATGGATTGCGCCGTCCTTGCCGAGCACCACCTGTTCCACGTCGCTCGAGTTGGTGACGACGGTGAACACCACATCCGCGCGTTCCGCCACCTCCGCCGGCGTTGCACAAGTCCGCGCGCCCGCCGCGACGACCGGGGCGGCCGCCTCGGCCCGCCGCGCATAGACCGCCATCTCATGGCCGCGCTTCATCAGATTGAGCGCCATCGGGCGCCCCATCGCTCCCAGTCCGATAAATCCGAGTTTCATGTCCTGTGTCCGTCAATTCGAGGTTACATGGTAAGTGGTGAGCGGTAAACAGAACTGAATTCCTGCCGTCGCCGCTTACCGCCTTCCGCTTTCTGCTTACTGCTCACCGCTTACCGTATCAACCCCGCCGCCATGATCGCAGGCAGCGAGCGTAGCCCGGATGGAATGAAATGAAATCCGGGGACATTGCGTCCTGGAATCCGCTTCGCTGCTTCCAGGCTACCTCCTGTTTACTGCTCACCGCTCACCGCTTACCGTATCAACCCCGCCGCCATGATCGCAGGCAGCGTCAGCCAGAACAGTATGGTAGTCCAGCCAATCAGCAACGCCGCCGCGCCGGAATCCAGACGAAAGCGATCGGCGAGCAGCAGCGTCGTCACCATTGCCGGCGTCGTGCCTTCGACCACGGCCGCATACTGCGCCTCGCTCATGGGGACATACAGCAGTTTTGCCGCCGACCATACGATGACCGGCGCCGCCACGAGTTTCACCGCGGCGGCCGAGAGGATTTCCGGCCGCGGCGTGAGGTTGCGCCACGGTATCGTCATGCCCAGCACGAACAGCGTCACCGGTATCGTCGCCTGGCCGATAAACCATGTCGCCGCGGTGAGCGGCGCATAGGTCAATCCGAGTTGCTGCGAGGCTGTGCCGAGAATGAAGGCCCAGATCGGTGGCATCGACAACATGACGCGCCAGACCGCGGGTTGTCCCGACCTGCGATGCGCGCCCAGCCGGGTGCAAATCCACACGCCGATGCTCCATACGAGCGGCATCGTCATCAGCATGTCGTTGAACACCGCATAGCGCGTGGCCCCCATGCCGAAAAAGAATATCAGCACCGGGACACCGACGTTGAAGGTATTGCCGAACATGCCGCCCACGACCAGTATCGCACGCGTGGTATCCGGCAGCCCGCGTCCCAGCGGCAGCATGTACAACGCCACGTAGAGAATCGCGCCCGACACCAGCGAACCGATACCGACGAGCAGCGGCACCGACAGCAGTTCCGCCGAGATCGGCGTGGTGGACGCCACGGAAAACAGAATGCTGGGAAGGAACAGGTACATTACCATGCGGTTGAGCAGCGAGCGCGCGCCATCCAGCGGCGTGTCGGGAAAGAAGCGCGGCCACAGCCCGCCCACCGCGACCAGCAGCGTGAGCGGCAGCATCACCTCGACCATCAGGTTGAAGAGTTGGGTCAGGTAAGTCACGAAATCAGGTGTGAACAGTGAACAGAAGCAAGTGTAGAGCGTAGCCCGGATGGAATGAAATGAAATCCGGGGAGAATGCATCCTGGAATCCGCTTCGCTTCTTCCAGGCTACCTCGCGCTCGCAGCTTGCCGCTCGCCGTGTTTGCGGTTATGGCCGTTTCACTTCAGGGTTGAGCAGATTCGGCGGCGTCTTGCCGGTCAGCCCGGCAACGAGATTTTTCGCCGCGGTCATCGCCATCGCGCGGCGCGTCGCCTCGGTCGAGCTGCCGATATGCGGTGCCAGGACGACGTTCTTCAGATCGAGAAAACCCGGGTGCAGCCGGGGTTCGTTCTCGAACACGTCGAGCCCGGCGCCGCGAATCGTGCCATCCGTGAGCGCCGCGACGAGCGCGGCGTCATCCACCACGCCGCCGCGCGTCGAATTGATGAGGATCGCGGTGCGCTTCATCTTCTTCAGTTCCCCGGCGCCGATCAGATGGTGCGTTTCGGGGGAATAGGGCACCTGCAGGATCACGAAATCGGATTGTGCGAGAAGATCGTCCTTGCTTACATGCTTCGCGTTCAGCCGCTGCTCGACTTCCTTCGCGACCGGCTTGCGATTGCAATACAAAACCTTCATCTCGAAGCCGCTTGCCCGTTTCGCGATGGTCTGGCCGATGCGGCCCATGCCGATGATGCCGAGCGTGGCGTGATGCACGTCGACGCCGAGCCATTGCTTCAGCCGCCAGCCGGTCCATTCGCCGGCACGGATATAGCCCTCGACTTCGGTCAGGCGGCGTGCCGCGGCCAGCATCAGCGCCCACGCGAGGTCGGCCGTCGAATCATCGAGCACCCCGGGCGTATTGGTCGCCATCACGCCACGCGCGGTGCACGCGGGAACGTCGATGTTGTTGTAGCCTACCGCGATGTTGGCGACGACCTTCAGGAGCGGGCAGGCATCCAGCAGTCCCGCGTCCACGCGGTCGGTGAGACAGCACATCACGCCATCCTTGCCGGCAAGCCGCTGCGCGAGCGCGTCCGCGGCGATGGGAACGTCCTGCTGGTTGGACTCCACATCGCAATGTGGCGCAAGATAATCGAGCGTCTCGTCGAACACCTCGCGCGTCACGAGAATTTTCGGTTTCATCACATCCCCAATTTGAACTCGCTTCGAAACGCAAAATTGGATTCCCGCCTCCGCGGGAATGACATATCAACCGGTCACCGATCACCGGTCACTGATCACCGGTCACTGGTCACCGGTCACCGGTCACTGATCACCGGTCACTGTTTTTGGTCAACCCAAATATTACGACAGCGCGTCTCGCGAATAAACAGCGCGCCAACCAGGCCGCAGGCGGCGAATATCCCCAGAACACCGAGGCCGAACCGGAAGTCTCCCGCGAGGTAAAAATGGCCGGCGGTGCGATCGAGCATCCAGCCCACCAGCGGCTGCAGGATCCCGGCGGCGAGAAAGCCGCCGGTGTTGGCGAGACTGATGGCCATCCCGGCGTAACGCGGCCGGTTCACTTCCTTCGCGCAAGCCCACGACAGCGTGAAACCGGTCGCGATGAATCCCATCGCTCCGAACATCGGGAGCGTCATGCGCGCGGGCACCGTGCCGGTGATCCACGCGAGCCAGAATCCGCAGTACAGCAGCGCGGACACGATGATGATCGGGCGCCGGCGCTCGACGCGGTCCGACAGGATACCCACCCCGGCCACGGATGCCGCGAACGCGAGCAGCATCACGCTGGTGTGCCGGCTCGCCGCGACCGGGGACATGTCGTAGACATGCACCAGAAATGGTACCGCCCACAGGCCGATGAAACTCATGTAGCTGCCCGATATGCCGAAGTTCACCCAGAAACACGGCCACGTCGCCCTGTTGCGCAGGACCTCGCCCAGCGCGCGATACCAGCGCTCCGTCGGCACGGGCGCCTGAACGGCTCCCGGCGGGCCCTCGGGCTGGTCGCGCACCATGAACCAGGTCATGAGGGCGACGGCCATCGACACCGCGCCCACCGCGATGAACACGCTGCGCCACGACACGACCGTGACGAGCCAGGCGAGCGGCAGGGTCGCGAACAGCGCGCCGCTGATACCGATTACCTGCGCCACACCCGATGCCGTCGCAAAACGGCGCTCGTCGAACCAGTTCGCGCTGAGCTTCAACAGCGATATGAAAGCCACCGCAACGCCGAGGCCGGCCAGGGTGCGCCCGACGGCCGCCACCAGCACCGAATCCGCGTTGCCGAAAATGATCGAGCCGACCCCCGCGATCATTCCACCCGCGGTGAGGACACGCCTCGGGCCGAGCGTGTCGGCGAGCACGCCGGTCGGCAACTGCATCACGGTATAGATGTAGAAGTAGGTGGCGGCCAGCGCCCCGAGCGCCGTCGCGCTCATTTCGAAGGCGCGGGTCAGTTCCTGCGCGATCGCGGCGGGCGCGACGCGATGGAAAAATGACAGAAAGAAGGCGCCGGAACCCAGCGCGAAAACCACCCAGCGCAGATTGCGGGCTGGAAAATTCACCTGGGGGATTGCCCTTGCGAAGCGTATGCGCTCGCGGCGCCGCGTATCGCAGGCGGGCGTGCGGTGCGCCGCGAGCAGCCCGCCGCCGCGTTCACTCGTCTTCCTGGCGCACCGACTCCCAGAGATCCCACAGCATCATGACGAGGCCGATGAGGACCACGACACCGAGCGCGATGTCCTTCAGCTTGACGACCACTGCGCCGTTATAGACCACCATGAGGCCGATCGCCACTATGCTCGCCAGGATCTTGAATGCCATGTCGTCGTCTCCTCCCTTTCCCTTCAACTGCCCGCCACCCGGGCGGCAAGCCATCGCGCCGTGCGCAGCAGCCGCGCATCGTCGCCGCGCGCGCCCACCAGTTGCGCTCCGAGCGGCAGACCGTTGGCGCCCTGCATGATGGGCAGATTCAACGCCGGCATGCCCGCGAGCGTCCACAGCGTGCAGAAGATCGGGCTGCCAGTGGATTCCAGGCCGCGCGGCGCCGTCCCCGCCGCGGCCGGCGTCAGAATCGCGGCGTAGCGATCGAACAATGGGGCAAAGCCCGCGATCAGTTGCGGAATGCGCGCCAGCGCCGCCTGGTATTCGAGCGCCGAGATCGCCCGGCCGCGCTCGAGCTGCCCGCGCAGCGAGTCGCTCAACCTGTCGCGTCCCTTCTCGTATTCGGCAACATAACTGGCGGCCATCTCGGCCTCCATGATGGTGCGGTGCCACTCGAAAGCGTCCCGCGCACTGTCAGGAAGCACGAATTCCTCGACGCGGTCTCCCAGATGTTCCACCAACTCGCCGAAGGCCTCCCGTGTATCCGGTTCGGTCTGCTCCCAGACCGGGGTCTTGACGAACGCGATCAGCGGCGGCAGCGGCGGTTCTTCGGACGCGGTTTGCGCCAGCGGATGGCGTGCGCGCGGCATGGTGCTTGGATCGCGCGCGTCGTAACCGATTATCTGCTCGCCGATCAGCGCAACGTCGCCGATGGTGCGCGCAAACACACCGAGCTGGTCAAGCGTGGGCGATTGTTTCAGGACGCCGTGCCGCGGGACGAGGCCGTAAGTGGGCTTGAACCCGAAGACGCCGCAGTACGCCGCCGGCCGGATGACCGAGCCGTTGGTCTGGCTTCCCAGAGCGAGCGGCACCATTCCAGCCGCAACCGCGGCGGCCGATCCGCTCGAGGAGCCGCCCGGCGTGTGTTCCGGGTTGTGCGGATTGCGCGTCTTGCCGGGAAAAAAGGTCGCCAGTTCGGTGGTGACGGTCTTGCCCATGATCACCGCGCCGGCGGCGCGCAACATCGAGACTACGGTCGCGTCCGCATCCGGCATGCGCCCGGCATGCAGCACCGTGCCATCTTCGGTGGGCATGTCGGCGGTATCGATGATGTCCTTGATTCCGATCGGGACTCCATACAGCGGACCGAGCGGCTTGCCTTCCTTGCGATACTGGTCGAGCAAGCGCGCCTGGGCAAGGGCGTGATCCGGATCGAGGAACGCCCACGCCTGCACCTGCGGATCGACCTCGCGCACGCGCGCGAGGCAGGCGGAGACCAGCTCCTCGGAATTGATGGTGCCGTCGCGGATCGCGCGGGCGGCGTCCGTCGCGGAAAGCCGGTTGATCTGTGACGCGTCCACCGCCTACCTCACTCCATAGAACAGATCCGGCAGCCAGAATACCAGCTGCGGGAAGACATAGATCGCCGCCATGGTCACGAACACCATGGACAGGAACGGGAAGCAGCCCTTGAAAATGGTCCACAACTGGATGTGCGGCGGAGCGATCCCCTTCAGGTAGTAGGCTGACATCGCCATCGGCGGGGTAAGGAACGAAGTCTGCAGATTCAACGCGACCAGAATGCCGAAGAACAGCGGATCGACGTTGAAGTGCGCGAGCAGGGGCAGGAAGATCGGCACGAAAATGATGATGATCTCGCTCCATTCCAGCGGCCAGCCGAGCAGGAAAATGATGAGCTGCGACAGGAGCAGGAACGTGATGGTGTTGAGATTCATGCCGAGCACGATCTCCTTGATCAGGCCCTCGCCGCCGAGATACGAGAACACCGACGAGAACGTCCACGACCCGATGAACAGGAAACAGACCATCGCCGACGTGCGCGCCGTCAGATACACCGCCTCCTGCAGGCGCCCCCACGTGAGCGCGCCATACGCCGCGGCGAGCACCATGCTGCCGAGCGCCCCGACGGCGGCGGCCTCGGTCGGCGTCGCCAGCCCGAACAGGATGGAACCCAGCACCGCGAGGATCAGGATGGCGAGCGGCACGAAAGCCTGCGCGAGCAGCAGCAGCACCCGGCCCCACGGCACGTCGGCCTCCTCCTTGGGCAGCTTGGGCGCCAGCCTGGGATTGATCGTCACCACCGCGATCACGTAAAGGATGTAAAGACCGGCGAGCAGGAAACCGGGCAGGATCGCCGACGCGTACAGCTTCACCACGGACACCGCGGAGGTCGCGGAGTACACGATCAGCATGATCGAGGGCGGAATCAGGATGCCGAGCGTGCCTCCGGCGCAGATCACACCGGAGGAAAGGCGCTGATCGTAGCCTGCCTTCAGCATCGCCGGAAACGCGAGCAGTCCCATCAGCGTGACCACCGCCCCGACGATGCCGGTCGCGGTGGCGAACAGCGCGCACGTGACCAGCGCCGCGACTGCCATCGAGCCCGGAATATGGCGCAGCGCGACCTGCAGGCTGTAGAACAGCCGGTCCAGGATGTTGGAACGTTCGATGACGTAGCCCATGAACAGAAACAACGGCACCGCGACCAGCACGTCGTTGCTCAGGACGCTCCAGGTGTTCTGCGTGAGCAGGTAGAACACCCGGTTGTCGAAAAACGCCTGGTCAACCTGGAAATAGGCGTAATAGCCGAAGGCGACGCCGAGCGCCATCAAGGTGAAGGCGATCGGAAAGCCCAGCATGATGATGAAGATGAATATCCCCAGCATCACCAGGGCCAGTGCCGGATTGCTCATTTCACGTCTCCCACGCCCTGCCCGGAATGCTGTTTCACCAGCACTTCATCCAGCTCCTCGACGTCGTGCAGGCGGGGCGCCCAGCGGCCGTCTCTCAGGCACTGCACGCAGCGCAGCAGCTCCGCTACGCCCTGCAGAGCGAGCAGCGCGGCGCCGAAGGGAATCAGGAACTTCAACTGCCATATCGGCACGCCCGCAGGGCTGTTCACGCTCACTTCCCTGAGCTTGAAGGACTCGAAGCCGTACGGCCATCCGGCGATCACCAGCGCAAGCACACCGGGGAAGAAAAACAGGACGTAAAGCACCAGCTCGACGCCGGCCTGCGTGCGTGGCCGCCACATGCGGTAGAAGACGTCTCCCCGCACGTGCCCGCCGCGCGACAACGTGTACGCGCCGGCCATGAAAAACAGCGCGCCGTACATGATGTAGCTCATGTCGAACGCCCAGCTCGTGGGATCGTTGAGCACGTAGCGCATGAACACTTCGTAGCACGTGCCGAAGGTCAGGATGATGATGCACCAGGCGAAGGCGTGGCCGACGGTCCGGCTCAGAAGGTCCACGCCGTAGATGAACCGGTTGATCATTTCTCTGCTCACAGATCAATTTCAGGAACAACAAAATTGGGGCGGTGCCTCGCGGCGCCGCCCCATGATCCGAAAAACCGCGAAGCTTCGGGGCAATCAGCCCAACTTGGTCTTGTACACGTGCTCGTAGGCGAGCTTGTAGTTGGCGGCGTTGAGCTGCTCGTAGTAAACGACGCGCCGGTACCACGCTCTCTGCGAATCGATGATCTTCTTGTTGATCGGGTCCTTGCTCAGCTCCGCCGTCAGCTTGTCCCAGG
>JACQOJ010000046.1 GCA_016202605.1 Betaproteobacteria bacterium | reverse complement strand
GGTTGTTCGTGCTTTGGTCTACGCTTTCTTTCGCCGCGGGCGCCTGGCAGCCGAAAGCGCTTCACCCCAGCGCGAGAGAAAAGCGGTGACGAAGGCGTGCTCCTTCGCCGGCTCCACGGCGAGGGGAGCGAGCGCAAGCGCGACGGAGAGCGCGATGTGGTAACCCTCCGAGCGCGAGGCCGCGGCGCGCTGATATGCCGGATGCGCCTGGTTGATGAGCACGGTGGATTCGACCAGGCGCCCGAGCTCGGGATCTCCGGGGCGCTCTTCGAACTGGACCGCGAGCCCCAGGCGCGCGGGACGCCGTTCGCGCTGAGCCGCCGGCAATTCGAGACCGTGGGCGGGAGGCTCGGCTTCGGGCTCGGGCGGCGGAATTGCTTCCGGATTCTGCGGTGGCGGTTCCGCGGCGACATGGTCCGGTGATGCTGCAGGAGGTGGGCCGTTTTCGCCCGTGTGATTGGAGCGCGCGCCAGGGCCTGCCGGACTGACACCAAAACCGTCGCCGGCGCGTGCCTGCTGGCCCAAAGGCAGGCGCTTCTGCCCGCCGCGCCGGTGTTCGACGAGCGAGGCGAGCAGCGGAAAGCCGTCGGAGAGATCCATCAGGACGCGTTCGAGATCACGCTCCAGCACGCGCAGGGACCGCGGTCGCGCTTTTTCGGGTTGCTCGCGGCTGTCTCCCCAGGCGGCGAGCTGATGCAATACGACTTCCTGGATTGCTTTGCGAACGGTCAAGTACGCGGCGCCACGCTGGCCCGAGCGGATGAAGTCCCCCTTGTTCAACGTGAGAGAAGCGGCGAGCATCGGCACTTCGATCACGCCGCCGATGCGCTCGGGCGCGTTGGGGGTGATGCCGAGCCAGTCCCAGCCGCGCTTGATGACCTTGCCGTAGGTGCTGATCGCGAGCCCGCGCTGGTCTTCCGGCAAAGGAACCGAGTCGCGTACGAGATAACCGGCGGCGCTGGGCTTGCGCTTGCGCCGTGGATAGATCGCGAGCGGACCGATTTCCGGGACCTCGCAGGCCAGCTTTTGCATAACCGCGCCGTTCACTTCAAACGCGACGCCGCGGGGATAGAGGGCGGAGAGAACGCCGTCGAACGCGGGATCGAGCAGCGGCTGGTAGTGGCGCCTGATCGCGGCCTCGACGAACCCGCGGTCGACGAGCGGCGAGAGCGGATCGGAGAGCGCGAGTCTCACGGCGGTTCCGCGCTCCGTCACCATGCCGGGCGGGGGCACCCAGCGCCATGGCGCCTTGTGACGCGACGCGAGGTGCCATTGCGAGGCGACATGGCTTTTCCCACGCCGCGTTTCGGTCACGACGTCCTTGCACGCGAGCAGCCCGAGCTTGATGCCCACGCCGGCGAATCCGATGCCCCTGCCGCGCGCCTTGGTGCTGGTGGCGAGATCGTGATAGCGCGCGAGCTCCCGGCGCTGCATGCCGGAGCCGTTGTCCGCGATCGTGAGGCTCGCGCTCGCGGCGTCCGCGGCGATGCGGATCAGGCTCGCGCCGGAGTCGAGCGCATTGGCGACGATTTCGGTGAGAACGGTCTCCTCGAGCGAGCCGGGATACGCGTCGCGCAGGTCTTCGAGAAGGTGCAGCAGGTCAACGCGCGTCTGTCCCACATCGATCTCGCTGGAAGCAGTCTAACAAAACGAAAAACTGGTTTGCGGCAGATAAGCGCCGATTGACGCCGATATCATAAGCGGTAAGCAGTAAAGCGGAACAACTCCCGGCCATTGCAGATTTTCTGCTGACCGCTTGCCGCTCATCGCTTACCCGTGTCTCATCGGCGCCTTGATTAATCGCGTTGTTGACAGACCTCTCGACACGCGTGCTCATGTCACGCCGTGCTTCCTGAACCACGCCTGCATGCGCTTCCAGCCGTCTTCCGCCGCTTCCTTGCGGTAGCTCGGGCGGTAGTCGGCGTAGAACGCGTGCGGCGCGCCGTCGTAGACGATGATCTCGGATGTCGTGTTACCCGCCGCCTTCAGCGCCTCGCGCATCTGCTCCACGTGCGCGACCGGGATGCTCGCGTCCTCGGCGCCGTACAGTCCGAGAACGGGCACCTTGAGATGCGGCTCGAGTTCCACGGGATACGCCGGCTGCAGCGGCGCCTTGCTCGGCGCGACCAGTCTTCCGTACCAGGCGACCCCGGCCCTGACCTTCGGATTGTGCACGCAATAAGTCCACGTGATACGTCCGCCCCAGCAGAAGCCCGTGACACCGAGACGGGAGGTGTCGGCCTTCCCGGTCGCTTCCGCGTGGACGACAGCGGCGTCGAGGTCCGACATGACCTGGCTGTCCGGCACATGGTTCACCACCTTGGCGAAGATTTCCTGGTTGTCGGTGAATTTCGTCACATCGCCCTGGCGGTAATACAGCTCCGCGGTGATGGCGAAATAACCGAGTTTCGCGAGCCGGCGGCAGACATCCTTGATGTGCTCGTGCACGCCGAAGATTTCCTGCACCACCAGCACCACCGGGAATTTGCCGTTGCGGTCGGGATGCGCGCGATAGGCGGGCACCGCGCCGGTCATGGTCTGGATCTTCACTTCGCCGGCGACGAGCCCTTGCGCATCGGTCGTGATCGTGGTGGAGGCGATCGGTTGCACGCTCTTCGCGAAGTCCTGCGGCAGCAGTGCGGTCACGAGATCGCGCAGGCGCGTTTCGGATTGCGGCAACACGCCGCGCAGCACGGTGTCGGTCATGATGTGCTCCTCTCTCGAGTTCGGATGTCGGAATTGTCGTCCGGATGGGCGCGAAAAATTATAGCACCGCACGCGGCGCCTGCTTGACACGCGCGCGCGCGCGGGCATAGATTCGCTGCTCCCCGCATCCCATTCCTTGCAGGAGCGACCACATCGTGAAAATCACGAAAGTCACGAGCTACACCGTGCATCCCGGCTGGCGCAAGAATCTCATCTTCGTCAAGGTCGAGACCGACGAAGGCATCCACGGCTGGGGCGAAGCCTATTCGCAGTACGACCGCGACCGCGCGGTGGTCGCGCAACTCGACGCGCTCGGCCCATATCTCGTCGGCCGCAGCCCGTTCGACATCAAGCATTTCACCCAGTTTGCGTTCGACGACTACGCCGCGCGCCGGGGATCGGTCGAGCTGTTCTGCGCGGTGAGCGGCATCGAGCAGGCGCTGTGGGACATCGCGGGCAAGGCCTGCGGGCAGCCCGTCTACAATCTGCTCGGCGGGCGCTGCCGCGACAGGGTTCGCGTTTACGCCAACGGCTGGAGCTACGGACTGAAGGAGCCGGCGGATTACGCGCGCGCCGCGGAAAAAGTGGTGGCGCAGGGGTGGACCGCGCTCAAGCTTGACCCCTTGCCTGCGCCGTGGCGCACGTACATCCCCAGGGAGCACGAGGAGCGCGCGGTGCGCGTGATCAAGGCGGTGCGCGAAGCCGTCGGTCCCGGTGTGGATATCCTGATCGACCAGCATCGGCGGCTGGCGCCCATGCACGCGATCCGGCTCGACAAACGACTCGCCGAATTCGGGCTCTACTGGATGGAAGAGTCGTGCGCGGCGGAATATCCCGACGAGCTCGCCGCGATTCGCCGCGAAATCGGCGTGCCGACCGTGATCGGGGAGGCGACATACACGAAGACCGGGTTCCGGCCGCTGCTCGAGAAGCGCGCCGCCGACATCCTCAATCCGGATGTGGCGTGCTGCGGCGGCATACTCGAACTCAAGGAAATCGCGGCGATGGCGGAGACGTTTCTCGTCGCGGTCTCTCCTCACAACTACAATTCGACGGTGGTGGCGCTGGCGGCGACGGTGCACGCCTCGGCGACGATGCCCAACTTCATCATCACCGAGTACTTCCTGCCGTTCGTCGAGTTCGGCGACAGGATCTCCCGCAACCAGTTGAAGCCCGGGAACGGATACATCGAGCTGCCGACTGCGCCCGGCCTCGGCGTCGATCTCGACGAAGAGGCGCTGAAGCAAGTGCCGGGCAAGCCGTACTCACCGCGCAAGTTCCGGCATCCGGCCGACGAGCCGGGCGGAATCTGACCAACTTTTTCAGAGCGTTGTGCTGGCCGTGCCCCACTGGCCGAGGGTGTGGAAACGCCCGGCTTCCAGGACCCGTGGCGCGCCTGCCGCTGCGGCCGCGAGGCGGGCCGATCCTTCCAGCGCCGCCGGCGCGACGGCGCGAATGCCGGCGCGCGTCTCCGGATCCCCGGCCGCCTGCGCAAGGATCCCGGGATCGGTCCATGCCAGCGCGCCCGACTCGAGTCGCGCGTAGATGCGGCCCGTCGCGCGCTCGACGAAGTTTACCGCCGGCAGCCGGCGCGCGCATTGCACGAGGAACTGCACGTTGCTCTCCGCGGCCATGATCGCGTGGTCCGGGTAAACCTCCTCCGGACCGGCGGCGTTGACGTCGATCTTGCGGTAGCGCTCCACGTCGAGCAGGCACTTCACGTCGACGACGTTCATTTCGCCGTTCCATCCGAAGGCGACGGTGCGCGGCCGCTCCCCGAGCGCGACGCTGTTGTCGAGGAATTCGTAGTGCACGCGCTTGTTCTCGCGCAACGCCCAGGTGAAGAAGAGCTCGGGCATGCCCGAGTACGCCTCGACATTGTGGGCGAGCAGATCGTCCACCGCCTTGTAGCGCCCCACCTCCAGGCCCCGCTTCCAGGCGCGCTCGACGGTGGCGTGCGGCGGCGTGATCATGAAGAAGAGATAGATGAGATGGCCGAAACGGGTGAGCAGGTTGCTGCCGGCCTCGTCCGAGTCGGGCGCGAAGCTGTCGAAACGGAAGCGATCGATCAGCAGGTGCGACATCTCGCCGCGCTCCGCCTTTTGCGCCATGTAGCGGTCCAGTTTGTGGTGGATGATTTCCACCTCGACCCCGGTAAAGGCCCCGGCATACTTGTAGGCGTCGCCCAGCGCGCCGTAATCGAGCAGGTGCTTGCGCCAGATGTCGGGACTGATGAGCGCGAAATCGTTCCAGTCCACGCCGATCCGCCCGGCAAGCATTTTCTGCAACGGCCGCATCGTGCTCTTGCCGGAAGCGGAAGCGCCCTTGGTGTTCATCACCACCGGCCGCGGCTGCGGGGGCAGCAGGCGATAGCCTTCCGCCCGTGCCGCCTTGCGGAAGATGGGATCGAGAAAGCGCCCGAGGGCTTCGCTGCCGTAATCGTCGCAGGCGACGCCGGTGGCGAGCGCCGTGATCAGCCCCTTGTCGAGCCGCATCCGCGGATGCCCGATGCGCAACGCCGAAACGACCCTGCCGAGCGCCACGCAGGCGGCCCTGCGCAAGGGATCGGCATCCGAGGTGCCGCGCCGGCTCCACTCCCGCAGCACGCGCTCCTCGTCTTTCCCGCGGTCCTCGACCGCAGGACCCGCGCGCCTCCGTGGCAGGAAGCCCCGGACGAAATCGAGCACGCGGCGCCCCGGCGCGGCGTGCGCGGCGGTCAGGGGAGCGCTCGTCGCAGGCGCGCACAAGGTGGCGGAGAGTTCCGCATCGATGACCTCCGAGAGGCTGCGCTTGAGTCCGAGGTATTCCTTTTCGATGTCGGCCATGCGCGGCCTGACGTGCGTCTCGAAGATCGTCGCCGTCATCCCGCGGAAGTTGATTCCGAGATCTTCCTGGCGCGGGCCGTCGGGGACGGAAAGATCGGCCATGACGCGGACGAGCAGCTCGTGCGCGATCAGGCGCTGCGGCCGGAACGTCACCAGTTCTTCGAGCGCAAGGCCCGTGAAGTCGCGCAGCTCCCGGGCGGCCGCGACGCCGGTGAAGACGTTTTCGGGCCGGAAGATCGTCGACAGCGGCAGGAGTTCCGGCGGCAGCTCCGAACTGATTCCCGGATTCCAGGGACCGTACCCGGCGTTCTCGGCGCCGCGCACCGCGTTCATTCGAGAGGTCGCACCGCCACTTCGTCTCCCGCGGCCTCGAGGTGGGCGCCCATGCGCGAGCTGCGTTCGGCAAGCCGCGCCGGCGCGCCGGGCTCGCCGTCGGCCGCCGTGAGGAAGGTTTCGTTGCGATCGTTGTGCCGCACGAACCGGAACGAAATCCTCTCGATCGCGCGCGCGAACGGCGCTCGCGGATCGGTGACTTTCACCAGCTTGACGTCGCCCGTGACGACGAGGGAACGGCGCATGGCTGCGTCCTTCTTGTGTTGGAGCGTGACTCCCGGAGCCGACGTGATTATAGCCGACGGGTATGCCGCGACAGCGAAAAGGCTCTTGACAGCGTGCGCCCGGAACGACAAGCTTGGCGCCGTGTCCAAATAATGGAATAACAATGGAGCCGTTTTGAGGGGAAGACGGTGAATCCGCAGTGTAAAGAGGAGGCGTGATGTTCAAGAACATCCTGGTACCGACCGACGGTTCCGACCAGTCGCAGCGGGCCGTGCGCATGGGCGTCGAGCTCGCCAAGATCCACAACGCGCGGTTAACGGGCATACACGTCATTCCCGATTACCATCTGCTGATCGCGTACGAAGGCGCATTCGATCCGGTGACCGAGGAGCGCATCGAGGAAGAGGCGCGCGCGCGCGCTGACAGCTACCTCGCGTTCGTACGCAAGACCGCCGAAGCGGAAGGCGTGCCGTGCGACACGGTGTGCGAGACCAGCGATCATCCCTACGACGCCATCCTGAAGACGGCGGAAACGAAGAACTGCGACTTGATCCTCATGACCTCGCACGGGCGCAAGGGGCTGGCCGCGGTGCTCCTCGGCAGCGAAACGCGCAAGGTGCTGACGCATACGCGCGTGCCGGTGCTCGTAGTGCGCTGATTTGTCCCGGAAAGGGAAGCCGTCCCCGAAGCGGTCTTCGGGCGGATCCTTTCGATTTAGTTTTCCTCAGGTGTGGCGTGAGAAAATGTTTTTGCAAAGCAGCAAAAAAGGCTTGCGCCGGCCCTCCCAGCTTGGCATAATGCAGTCGTGCTGGATGCCCTCTCGGGTATCGGCACACTCCTCCAAAACCTCCTCCTTTGGTGGAACCTTAGCGCAACCCCTCGGGGTTGCGCTTTTTTTTGCGCGCAGTCTGTGAGTGTGCGCTCACATTTAATATAAACTTCAAGGCGGGTACGCGTCCCCTGCGATTCTTGGTTGCGATGCAATAAAACTGCCGTATCTTGAGCTCGAATGTCGCGTGATCTCGGTCGCCGAAACCCCGCGGGAAGCGGCGTCGCGGGCGCGTCCGGGCGTCCGGCAAGAGCGTTCTGTACGGCCGGTCCGGTTCCGGTGGCGAAGATCGACGCTCGCGGTGCCGAGCGAGCGAGCGTCAGGTCGCGCTGCGCCGTTTGTTATACTCGCGCTATCGCCAGATTGCGGCGCAATCACAGCAGCGACATCGCAAGAGTGCCCGCGCGCCGCGCCGACAGTCTTGCGCGTTCGCTGGAGAAAATCCGGTTCGCGCCGGAACACCGCGCCTGATCCTGCAAGTTGTGCGGTCCCGTTTCGCGAATATTGACTGCGGTCAAGGCTCGTGCGCGAACTCCCGTATAGATTTGATTGGCTGCGATTCAAAGCGGCCTGCGCGCCGGCCGCCCCACACCAGACAGGTCAGTAATGAAAATCCATGAATACCAGGCAAAGGAAATTCTCAGGAAATACGGCGTCGCAACGCCCCGCGGGATCGCCTGTTTCAACGTCCAGGAAGCGGTAGATGCCGCGCAAAAGCTGGGCGGCAAGGTGTGGGTCGTCAAGGCCCAGATTCACGCCGGCGGCCGCGGCAAGGGCGGTGGTGTCAAAGTCGCGCGGTCGCTCGAGGAAGTGCGGCAGCACGCCGGCCGGATTTTCGGCATGCAGTTGAAGACGCACCAGACGGGACCCGGCGGCCAGAAAGTGCGGCGGCTGCTGATCGAGGAAGGCGCGGATATCCGGAACGAGCTCTATGTCGGCATGGTGGTCGACCGCGGCTCGCAACGCGTGGTGCTGATGGCCTCGAGCGAAGGCGGCATGGACATCGAGGAAGTGGCGGCCAGGACCCCCGCGAAGATTCACAAGGTCGCGATCGACCCGATGACGGGCCTGGCTGAGCGCGACGCCGAGGATGTCGCGCGCAAGATCGGTCTGCCCGGCAAGGCGGTGCCGCAGGCCCGGGATTTCCTCAAGGCGCTGTACCGGGCATTCGACGAGACCGACGCCTCGCTCGCGGAAATCAACCCGCTGATCCTCACCGGCGCGGAACAGGTGCTGGCGCTGGATGCCAAGATGAATTTCGACGACAACGCGCTTTTCCGCCATCCCGACATCCTGGAGATGCGCGACCTGGACGAAGAGGACCCGGCCGAAGTCGAAGCGTCGAAATTCGATCTTTCCTACATATCGCTCGACGGAGACATCGGCTGCCTGGTCAACGGCGCGGGGCTGGCGATGGCGACCATGGACATCATCAAGCTCTACGGCGGCAATCCGGCGAACTTCCTCGACGTCGGCGGCGGCGCGTCGACGGAAAAGGTCACCGAAGCCTTCAAGATCATGCTGAGGAATCCGGACCTGAAAGCGATCCTGGTCAACATCTTCGGCGGCATCATGAAGTGCGACGTGATCGCGGAAGGCGTCGTGGCCGCGGCGCGCGAAGTGCACCTCAAGGT
>JACQOJ010000049.1 GCA_016202605.1 Betaproteobacteria bacterium | reverse complement strand
TCATGGCACCGTGGACACTCGTGCGCGCCAATGACAAACGTCGGGCGCGGCTCAATATCATCAAGGACCTCCTCAGCCGGCTTCACTACGCGGACAAGGATAAGCGGCTGGTCCGGCCGGACCGGAAGATCGTCTTTCCGTACGACGCCTCGAATTCAACCGGCCGGCTTGCGAAGTGACCCGTGGATGTAACGGAATATAGAAGAGGCGACTCGGGAACAGCGATGAGAACCAGCATTATCGAAGTAGGCGGCTTGCTGTCGGCGCTGAGCGCCCGCGGTGTCGAAAAGCAGCTTGCGAAACTACCGGGGATAAAGCGCGCCGATGTCAATTACGTCGCGGGGACCGCGACTGTTCATTACGACGAATCGCTCATCAATCTCGCTGCCATCAAAGCGAAGGTCAAGGAATGCGGCTATCACTGTGCGGGCGAGTCCGTTCCCAGGCATGTCTGCCACCCTGAAGATCCGCCGGAAGACACCGCCGCGGTCGCGTTCCCCGCGCCCGCTACCCATGCCCGGCATGCCGTGCACGCACCCGCCGGAGCACGTGCCCCGGCGATGAAAAGCGAGCCGCCGCCGGAACATGCCGGGCATGCGATGGACGCGATGGCGCACGAAATGGGCCACGGCGCCGGCATGGACATGGCGGAGATGGCGCGCGACATGCGCAATCGCTTCTGGGTGGCGTTCGCCTTCACCCTTCTGATTCTGCCCTACTCGCCCATGGGCCTCGATATGAAGCCGCCCGCCCCGCCCTTCGGACTGGGCATGAACCAGTGGCTGTTCATCCTGGCAAGCGGCGCGGTGTTGTGGCCGAGCTGGCCGTTCTTCGTCGCCGCATGGCGCGCAATCAACAACGGCGTGCTCAACATGGCAACGCTCGTCGTGCTGAGCGTGGGTACGGGGTACATCTTCAGTGTCGGCGCGACCTTTTTCTTCGAAGGCGTACAGTTCTACGAAGCGGTGGCGGTGCTGCTGGTGTTCATCCTGCTCGGGCATTGGCTGGAGATGCGGGCCCGCGCGGGCGCCAACGACGCCATCCGCGCGCTGATGGATCTCGCGCCGCCGATGGCCAATGTGATCCGAGACGGGCGCGAGGTGCAGATCCCGACCGCCGAGGTGCTCAAGGGTGACATCGTTGTCGTGCGTCCCGGCGACAAGATCCCGGTGGACGGTGAAGTGATTGAAGGCGAATCCCAGGTCGATGAGTCGATGCTCACCGGGGAATCGATGCCGGTGAAGAAGAGCGTGGGCAGCGAAGTGGCGGGCGCCACGATCAACAAGAGCGGCAGCTTCCGCTATCGAGCCACCAAGGTCGGCGCCGAGACCGCTCTCGCGCAGATTGTCAAGCTCGTGCAGGAGGCGCAGAACTCGAAAGCGCCGGCCCAGCTTCTGGCAGACAAGGCATCGCAGTGGCTGGTACTGATCGCAATCGTCATCGGCGTCGCTACGTTCGTGACGTGGTACTGGGGCATCGGGCAGACACTGCTTCTGGCTGTCACCCTCACCATCACGGTTTTTGTCATTGCCTGTCCCGATGCGCTCGGCCTGGCAACACCCATGGCAGTGATGATCGGCACCGGCCGCGGCGCCCGCAACGGCATCCTCATCAAGAACGCCTCCGCATTGGAGGATGCAACTCATCTCAAGGTGGTGATCTTCGACAAGACCGGAACGCTGACCCAAGGCAAACCCCAAGTCGTGGACGTGGCGGCGGCTCAAGGGCGCACGCCCGACGACGTCCTCGCGCTCGCCGCAGCGATGGAGAAGCATTCCGAGCATCCGCTCGCGCATGCGATTCTCGAACGCGCCGGCGACAAGGCGACGCCGGCAGCCGAGGGTTTCACCAACGTGGATGGCGTGGGCGCCAAGGCGGTAGTGCACGGTGATGCGGTCCTGATCGGCAACCGCCGGCTGATGGATGCCGAGAAGGTCAATCTGGCGGGCCTCGAACAGAAGGCTGCGGAGATGCAGGGCACGGGCCGGACCGTCGTGCACGTGGCCCGCGCAGGGAAGCTCTGGGGCCTGATCGCCATCGCTGATGCCGCCCGGCCCTCCGCGGCGGCCACCGTGCGTGACCTGCGCGCTCGCGGAGTGAAGGTCGCCATGCTCACCGGCGACAATCAAGCCACCGCCGAGCGCATCGGCAAGGAACTCGGCATCGACATCGTGCTTGCGGAAGTCCTCCCGGGACAGAAAACCGACCAGGTCAAGGCGCTACAGAAACAAGGCAACAAGGTCGGCATGGTGGGAGACGGCATCAACGATGCGCCGGCGCTCACCCAGGCCGACGTGGGTTTTGCCATCGGCGCCGGCACTGATGTCGCAATGGAAAGCGCCGACGTCGTGCTCATGAAGAGCGACCCCTACGACGTGGTCGGCGCAATCGAACTCTCCCGCCACACGTTGCGCAAGATGCATCAGAACCTGTGGTGGGCGGTGGGTTACAACGTGGTGGCGTTCCCGGTGGCCGCGGGCGTCTTTTATCCGCTTACCATCAGCCCGGAGATCGCGGCGCTCGCCATGTCCGGCAGCTCGCTGCTGGTGGCCGTCAACGCCTTGCTCCTGAAGCGCACCCCTATCGCAGGCGTCAGATGAACACAACGGCCATGGCACGTAAAACGTGTACGCTCAGGCTTGTCGTACCAGCCCGCCACCAATAAAAGGAGAAGGCCAGTGAAAGCGAAGGACGTCATGACCAAGTCGGTTGTTTCCGTCGACCCCGATACCGACGTGCGGAAGATCGCACGACTGCTTCTTCAACGGCACATCAGCGCGGTGCCCGTCGTCGACGGTCGCGGTCGCGTGATCGGGATGGTAAGCGAAGGCGACCTCATGCGGCGGCCCGAGTCGCGGACGGAGGGTCACCCCTCGTGGTGGCTCGACCTGCTGGATGGACCGGAAGAGCACGCACTCATGTATCTCAAGTCGCATGGTACGACGGCCCGGGATGTGATGACGCGCAAGGTGATCACCGTAGGAGAGAACACTTCACTCGAAGACATCGCGACGCTGCTCGAGCGCAACCGGATCAAGCGGGTGCCGGTCCTCAGCGGCGGGAAGCTCGTCGGCATCGTGAGCCGCGCGAATCTGCTGCACGGGCTGGTCGCGGCCCGCGGCAAGCCGGTCAGACGCGCAGCCCCGGATTCGCGCCGGGTTCGTGACGCCGTGATGGCGGAGCTGCGCAAGGCCGGCGTGCAAACCCTGTACATGAACGTCGTGATCGCGGACGGTACTGCGCAGTTGTGGGGTTACGCCGAATCGGCGGCGGAGCGCAGGGCGGTCGCCCTGGCGGCCAGACGCACTCCCGGCGTGAAGAAAGTGGAGAACCACCTTGCCGTCCTGACTCCTCAACTCATCGGATCCCTGGGCGCGCAGTAAGCGCAGAACACGGCGCTTCGAGTCCTCCACTGAAGACACCACTAGAGAGTCTTACCATGAAAGTCAATGATCTCCCCGACATAAGCGCACTTGCGGCGCACGGTGGAAGCCCGGGTAGTCCAGCTTCCACTACGACGGCATCCGCTTCGACCACCCGCGCGCGGAGTTCGAGAAGGTGCGCAAAGTCTCCGAGTTCAACACGCAAACGCAGGGACGAGTGGGCCGAGGCGGTTTTCAAGTGGTTATACAGCTGACCATGCGCAAATGGTGGTTCAGCGCGCCGGTCGGCGTCTTCACGATGATCATGAGCTATCCCTGGCTCATTCCTGTCTCTGCGACATGACTTTGAAAGGAACCCTGGCAATGAGAAGTCTATTGTTACTCGCGCTGCTCGCCACCTTGGCGTTGAGCGCGCCTTACGCCGCCGCACAGAGCGCTCCCAAGACCCCATCCAAGCCGCCGGCGACGGCCGCCGACATGGACAGGCAGATGGCGCAGATGCAGGAAAACTTGAAGCGCATGGAAGAACTGATGGACCGGATCCATCAGACCAAGGACCCGAAACAGCGCCACGAGCTGATGGACGAGCACGCGAAAACCATGCAGGAGAACATGCGGATGATGCGCGGCATGGGCGGGCCGACGATGATGGACACGATGGGCGGCGGCCAGACAGGCGGCATGGGGCCCGGCAAGACGGGCGGTAGCCGGATGGAGCGCGATCCCATGGCGGGGATCGATCCGAAGCAGCAGCAGGAATTCATGCGGCGCCGCAT
>JACQOJ010000004.1 GCA_016202605.1 Betaproteobacteria bacterium | reverse complement strand
TCCCGTCGTCCCTCGCGTGGGATTGGCTGAGGTGCTGCGCCGTCACGGCCCGGCTTATCTCGCGGCTCATCCCTTGTCCGCTGCCAAGGCGAAGGTATGGCGTGCCATTCTTGCCTGCCGCACTGCCACCCTGGGCGGCCAGGTGCAAACCTGCCAGGAATGCGGCGCCACGCGCCCTGTCTATCACTCCTGTCGCAACCGCCATTGCCCGCGGTGCCAGACGCGCGCCAAGGAGGCATGGCTTGCCGCGCGCCAACGCGAGGTGTTGCCGGTGCCATACTTCCACCTCGTATTCACCCTGCCGCACGATCTGAATGGACTCATCGGGCAGTGTCCACGGGCGCTCTATGAGATGCTATTCGGCGCGGTCTCGGCCACCCTCACCGAGTTTGCGGCCAACCCGCGCTGGCTGGGTGGGACACCCGCTTTCTCACTCGTGCTGCATACGTGGAAGCAGGACTTGGGGCGCCATGTGCATCTCCATGCACTGGTGCCCGGTGGGGCACTGGGCAGCGACGGGAAGTGGATCGCGGCCAAACGCGGCTTTCTGTTTCCGATTACGGCGCTCTCCGAGGTCTTCCGGGGGAAATTCGTCGCCGCCCTCAAGGCGGCACGCCACAACGGGCGCCTGCGCGTGCAGGCGCCGGTGGAGGACGCCGCGTGGGAGGCGCTTCTCGCCCGGCTCTACTTGCATGATTGGGTGGTCTATGCCAAACACTCGCTGGGCGGAGCCCAGCAGGTGCTCGACTATCTGGGCCGCTATACGCATCGGGTCGCGATCTCCAACGAGCGCATCCTGGACATCGGCGCAGACACGGTGAGTGTGCGGGTACGCGATTGGACTCAGGGCAATCGCAGGCGCACGCTTAAGCTGCCAGCGCAGAGCTTCATCGAGCGCTTCTTGCTGCACGTGCTACCCAAGGGCTTCAAGCGCATCCGCCATTACGGCCTGCTCGGTCCGGCCGGCAAGGCGGCGAAACTGGCGCAGGCGCGCGCGGCGCTCTCGGCGCCAACACCCGATCCGCTCGTCGTGGAATCTGTCGAGGCTTTCATGCACCGCATCGAGCGCCTCGATTACATGCGTTGCACCCACTGTGGCCGTGGCCAGTTCGTGCCCACCGCGTTCATCGCGCCGGTGCCGTTGCGCTTGCTGCATCTGCGCGGACCGCCCCGTCAGAGATGAGATGCGTTCCCAATCCGGGTGTCGTGCTCTTGGCGCGGGACCACGCCAGGGGAGCGCTCGGCCCTTGGGCCCGGCTCGCGCGATACAGCCGTTCGCTCGCGCTCGTTTGCGGACTTCGCTACCCGTGATTAGCCTCGCCAACGCTCGCGTGCGCTTCCTCTGGCGACCTCATCGGCATGACAAACGATTGACTGCCGCCACCGCTCCCTTACAATCCCCATAACCACCGCCTGCGCGGCGGTTCAGTCCAACGAGGTTTATCCGCCGCCAACGCGGCCGCGACAGGAATCAGCGTTTGTCGGGCGGCGGATAAACGCTATTCGTTGCGTTCCGCACGACAATTGCTCTTCGACATATTGCGTGATTGCCAGAGGAGGTGAACCTAATGCGATTATGCTGTTTGACGCCTAATCGTCGTGTAGCACTTGCTTCCGGCGATGCCGAGATGTCCTGAACAGGGGTTATCGGATTCGCGAAGGAGACAGTTGATGAGATACCGTGGCTTTGTATCATTCCTGGGGGCGCTTGGCGCGACACTTGCATGCATGAGCGTTTTAGCGCAGTCGGATCTCTATCCCAGCCGTCCGATCCGCATTATCGTTGCATATCCCCCGGGCGGCGGTGTTGACATTGCCGCCCGCGTCATCGGTCAAAAATTAACCGAGGCGTTCGGCCAACAGGCCATTATTGACAATCGGGGTGGCGCTGGGGGCAACATTGCGATGGATCTGGCGGCCCGCGCGCAGCCGGACGGCTACACACTCATAATGACAGCTGCGGGGCCGACCGCGATCAATGTATCCCTTTATGGCAAGCTCTCATTTGACCCTATCCGGGATTTCGCGCCGGTAGCACGGGTCGCCTCGACTATCTACGCTCTCGTCGTTCATCCGAGCGTCGAAGCAAGATCGGTCAAGGAGTTGCTCGCGCTCGCGAAGGCGAGGCCCGGGAAACTCACATTTGCCTCCACCGGTATCGGTGGACCGCCGCATCTTGCCGGGGAACTGTTGAAGACCATGACCGACGTTAACCTGGTGCATGTGCCATACAAGGGCACGGGACCCGCGCTCTCGGAGCTGATCGGCGGGCAGGTCACGATGATGTTCTCCGACGCGATCGCGGCCTCACCGCACATAAACGCCGGAAAGCTCCGTGGGCTTGCGGTAAGCAGTCCAAAGCGTTTTGCGCTGACGCCGAATCTTCCGACGGTGGCGGAAGCTGGCGTTCCCGGCTACGCGGCAGTCGGCTGGACGGTGCTGCTCGCGCCCGCCGGAACGCCCCGGGCGATCATCAGGAAGATCAACACTGAGGTCGTACGCGTGCTGCCCCTGCCGGAAGTCAAGGAAAAGCTGGCGGGCGACGGTAGTGAATTCGGCAAGAATACGCCCGAAGAACTTGGTGTATTCATCAGGGAAGAAATCGCAAAGTGGGGCAAAGTCATCAAGGCCTCCGGCGCGCGCGCAGACTGATTGCCTGAATTGCCCGCAGCGTGTCGGATTTGAGTTGAACTTGGCGGTTGGCATGGTGATGCAGATGGATTTTCGGATGCCAGCCGGCGACACACCACAAGGTACGGGGGCGCGTGACCTTCCATATCAGGTTTGACGTCGATCTGACGCCGGCGGACATCCAGACGCTGGCGAACCCAGACGCCGTGGCAGCGTTTTTCGTGCGGCTCGGCTACGACACCAACGCCCGCACGGTTCAGACGCCCGGCAACCTCGGCATCACCGCCGAGGGCACCCTCCGCCCGATCCGACGCATCGAGTTGATCGCCGATCAGGAGGAACTGTTTCAGGTCTACCGTGCGATGCCCAGGCTACTGCCGTGGCCGGCTGAAACCGAGGTCCTGAGCCGCCAACTCGAGGACGATGGCGTATGAAGGTGATCTACCGCGTGCACGCTGTTCGGAGGATGTTTGAGCGCGGAATCACTGAGGCGGAGGTAGCCAGGGTGCTTTCGGAAGGCGAGGAGATTGCGGCGTATCCGGATGACACGCCTTATCCGAGCCGGCTGCTGCTCGGCTGGCGAGGCGACCACCCGCTGCACGTTGTAGCCGCCTATAATGAGCAAGACGGTGAACAGATCGTGATCACGGTCTATGAACCCGATCCTTTGCTCTGGGAGGACGGATTTAGAAGGAGAAGGCAATGAAGTGCGTTGTGTGCAAGCAGGCGGAAACTCGCCCGGGCGTAACCACGGTGACGCTGCAGCGCGGGGAGTCGACATTCGTCGTGCGGGAGGTGCCCGCGCAGGTCTGCCCCAACTGTGGAGAGGATTACGTGGATGCTGCAGTGACCGCCGGATTGCTGCGTTCCGCGGAAGATCTGTCGCGCGCCGGCACTCAGGTTGATATCAGGCGCTACGCGGCGGCCTGATCCCCCATTCCAGTGCGTGCGTGACAATCCGGCGTCTCTCGGTGCGACGCCAACGGCCTGGCGGCCCGTTCATCAGCGTTCCTCCGACATTGCGCGGACCACAAAGCATTTAGCTTCGATCCGTGCGCATTCCCTACGTCATCGATAACGAGCAGCATCGGCTTGCTGACGTGCTGAACGGGCTGCTTGCCGCAGAGCCGACGCATAGCGAGGACGTCGGCCTGCGGCCCGATGCGAGGATCGTGAAGGGGCTGATGAAGCGCGATCTCGACGAACTGCCCTTCGACGAGGCGACGCTGCGGCTGGTCGAGGATCTGATCGCGTGGCTGCGCGAGGCGAAGGTCGAGGTGCGGCTGCACGCGGAGGGCTTCCTGCACGCCAAGTGCTGGCTCTTCTACGGCGACCGGCCGGGGCAGCTCTCGCTCTTCGACCGCTTCCGGCCGGTGGCGGCGATCGTCGGCTCTTCCAACTTCACAGCGCCGGGGCTCACCTCTAACCGCGAATTGAATCTCTCCCACAAGGTGCTGCTCGAACCGGACGAAGTCGAGGACCAGGACGCGGCGCTCGCGGTGAAATACCTCGCCGAGCAGGCGGGCAACGAGCGCATCGCGCCACGCAACCGCCAGCTCCTGAAAAGCGAAGTCGGGGCGCGCGCCATCATCGAACTGGAGCGCTGGTTCCTGCGCCAGTGGGAGGCGAGCCGCGACTTCAAGGAGAAACTGATCGCGCTCCTCGATGCTTCCAAGTTCGGGCGCGTCGAATACACGCCCTGGCAGGTTTATCTCAAGGCGCTCTACGAATATTTCCGCGACGACCTGGAGGGCGAGGAAATACCGGCGACGCGCTCGGCGGTCGAGCTTTCCGAGTTCCAGGAGGACGCGGTCAAGCGCGCTCGCAAGATACTCGCCCGCTATGACGGCGTGATGGTGGCCGACTCGGTGGGCCTCGGCAAGACGTGGATCGGCAAGAAGCTGCTGGAAGACTACGCCTACCACCTGCGACAGAAGGCGCTCGTGGTGTGCCCCGCGGCGCTGCGCGAGATGTGGGAGCGCGAGCTTGGCGAGGCGACCATTTCGGTTACGGTGCTTTCGCAGGAGGAGCTGGGGCGGGAGACCTTCGACCCGCACCCGTACAACGATTGCGACGTGGTGCTGGTGGACGAAGCGCACAACTTCCGCAACCCGAACGCTAACCGCTACGGCAACCTGGAGCGGGTGCTCGGTGGCAACAGCGGCCGGGGGCGCGACGGCGCGCGCAAGAAAGTGATTCTGCTGACTGCGACACCGATCAACAACGATCTCTTCGACCTCCACAACCAGATCGCGCTCATCACACGCGGCGACCGCAGCTACTTCGCCGCCGCCGGCATCGGTGATCTCTATCGCTATTTCCTGCATGCGCGAAGGCTGACCCGCCGGCAGGAGCAGGGCCTGGCGCTCTACAACCTGCTCGAAGAGGTGGTGATCCGCCGCACGCGCCCGTTTGTGCGTCGCGCCTACCCCGAAGCGACGATCCGCGGCAAGGTTATTCACTTTCCCGAGCGGAAGCTCCGCACCGTGCAGTACGACCTCGAAGCCACCTACGGCGGCATCTACGAGGAAGTGGTGGCCGGCGTCGAGAGCTTGGAACTTGCGCCCTACAAGCTGAAAACGTTCAAGAAGAAGGGTGTCGCACGAGACAAATTCGAGGAAGGCCGCGAGCAGGCATTGGTCGGGATCTTCAAGAGCCGGTATCTGAAGCGCTTCGAGTCGAGCATCGAGGCTTTCCGCATCAGCGTGCGGCGGGCGCTCGCGTTTCTTAACACCTTCGAGACCTACCTGCTCGACAGCAAGCTGCTCAAGTCGAGCGACTTCCATCGCGCGATCGCGTACCTGTCGCGTGAGGACGAGGAGGACGACGCGACGCCCGGTTCACTCGCCGACGAACTGGATGAAAACGAGGACGCGCGCCGGCTGCTGGAGCGCATGGCGACGGTCAACACCAGCGACTACGAGCTCCGCAGCATCGACCGGGCGGTGAAGCATGACGTCAAGGTGCTGACCCGCATCTGGGAGCGGGTGAAGGGCATCACGCCCGAGAACGACGCCAAGCTCCAGCGCGTGAAGGATTTGCTGCGCGGTGACCTCAGGGGCCGCAAAGTGCTGGTCTTTACGTACTATAAGGACACTGCCCGTTATCTCTATCGGCATCTCGGGCACCCGGAGAACGCACAGGCGCAGGCCTTCCGCTCCGAACTGGGCGGTTTCAATGTGCGTCGCATAGACAGTGGTGCCGATGCGAAGGAGCGTCTGCGCATCGTCGAAGCGTTCGCGCCGAAGTCGAACGGACGTCCGGATTGGTCAGGCTCCGAACGCGAGATCGATCTGCTGATTTCCACCGACGTGCTGTCGGAAGGGCAGAACCTGCAGGACTGCGGGCTGCTGCTCAATTACGACCTGCACTGGAATCCGACCCGGATGGTGCAGCGTGCAGGACGCATCGACCGCATCGGCTCCGATTTCGACGAGTTGTGGATCTACAACATGTTCCCGGATGCCGGGCTCGAACGGCTGCTGCGGCTCGTCGAGAGCCTGTCGCAAAAGATTTCGGCGATCGATCAGGCGGGATTCCACGACGCGAGCGTGCTCGGAGAGCTGGTGCATCCGCAGAACTTCAACACCCTGCGCCGCATCCGCGAGGAGGACGGCACAGTCATCCAGGAGGAAGAGCAGGCGATCGAACTCGTCAGCAACGAATCCCTCGCGCACCAGTTGAGACAAATGCTGGAGGACGGTGCGCGCGAGACGCTGGAACAACTCCCGGACGGTATCCATTCCGGCCTAATCAAGCCCGGGGCGAGAGGCGTGTTCTTCTATTTCCGTGCCGAGCGCAATGGTGATATCGACCGCCGCGAGGCGATCGATCTGATCCGCTTCCTCAACCAGCCCATGCTTTCCATACAGATCAGGGAACTGCGCACGGCGCTGCGGTCATTCAAGGCCGTCGGGCAGGTGAAGGGGTTGATCGAGGCGGTGCGCAGGCTCAAGGGGATCGTGGCCGAGCCCGACGCGCCGCGCTACGACGGCGCGCCTCGGACGGCTCTGCGGCGGGAAGATTGGCGTTTGATCTGCTTCGATTTTCTGAGCGGCGGGTGACGTCCATTTCACCAGTAATACAAGGTCGCGCAGAAAAGGGACAAACGTTGCATCACAAGCCGCTTTCGCTGCCGCTGCTGGCGGCCCTGCTCGCGGGTCTCGCGATGCTGGGGCCGTTCTCGATCGATACCTATCTGCCGTCGTTCCCGGCGATCGGGCGCGACCTGTCCGCGACGCCCGCTCAGTTGCAGCAGACCCTGAGCGTCTACTTCTTCACCTTCGCGGTGATGACACTCTTTCACGGCACGCTGTCCGATTCCTTCGGGCGGCGCCCGGTCATACTCGCATGCCTCGCGGTATACGTGGTCGCGTCGCTCGGCTGCGCCTACGCGCCTGACTTCGGGCAGTTGCTGCTGTTTCGCGTGCTGCAGGGCATGTCGGCGGGCGCGGGCATGGTGGTGGGTCGCGCGATCATCCGCGACAGCTTTTCCGGTCACGATGCGCAGCGGCTGATGTCGCTCGTGACCATGATCTTCGGACTCGCGCCAGCGGTCGCGCCGGTAGTGGGCGGCTGGCTGCAGAGCTGGTTCGGCTGGCAGGCGGTGTTCCTGTTTCTCGCCGGCTACGGCCTGGTCCTGCTCGCGGTGTCCTGGGCGCGCTTGCCCGAGACACATCCCGCATCGGCGCGCCATCCGTTCGCGCTCGCCCCGCTCGCCAGAACCTATTTCAAGCTCGGCCGCAGCCCGCGGCTGCTGCTGCTGTGCTTTGCGGTCGGTTTGAACTTCGCCGGGTTTTTCCTCTATATCGTTTCGGCGCCGGCGTTCGTCTACGACCTGCTGGGGCTCAACGAGAAGCAGTTCGCCTGGTTGTTCGTGCCGGGCATCGCCGGTGTCATGCTGGGGGCCTTTCTTTCCGGACGCGTGGCCGGGAATCTCTCCCAGCCGCGCACGATCGGCATCGCCTACGCGATCATGTTCAGCGCCGCGGCGTTCAACGTCACTTACAGCGCGCTGGCGGAGCCCGCGCTGCCGTGGTCGGTGTTGCCGATCATGCTCTACACTATCGGCATGGCGCTCGCGATGCCGAGCATCACGCTGCTGGCGCTTGAACTCTTTCCCCGGTATCGCGGCATGACTTCTTCGGTCCAGGGCTTTGTCCACAGTTTTCTCTCCAGCGTGAGCGCGGGGCTGATCTCGCCTTTTCTGTCGCACTCCGATATCACGCTCGCGCTCGGCATGACGGGCCTGCTGTCGCTGGGCTGGGTGGCGTGGTTGTGTTACCTGCGCCACGAGGCGAGGGTGGCATCCCATGCATGAGCTGGAGAGCTGGCGCGAAGAGAAGCGTTCCGCTTACCTCTACCGCGTCGTCGCCGAAGCCGAAGCGGGCACGCCGCGCCAGGCGCTGTTCACCGAACTCGCGCGCGAAGCCGAAAAGCAGGCGGGAATATGGGCGCGCCACGCGCAGACTGCCGGCCGGACGGTGCCTGGCGATTTCGAGCCGGACATGCGCACGCGCGTCGTGGCCCGCCTGGTGCGCAAGTTCGGGCCGCGGCCGCTGCGCGGCGTGCTCGCCGCGATGAAGGTGCGCGGCATGTCGCTCTACACCAACGTGTCGGCGGGGCACCCGATGCCGCAGTCCGCCGGCGGCCTCGAACATCGCCATCGCGGCGTCGCGAGCGGCGGCAACCTGCGGGCGGCGGTATTCGGCGTGAACGACGGCCTGATCTCCAACGCGAGCCTCATCCTGGGGGTGGCCGGCGCGACCTCCGACCACGCGATCATCCTGCTCTCGGGCGCGGCGGGACTCATCGCCGGCGCGTTCTCGATGGCGGCGGGTGAGTATGTTTCGGTGCGCTCGCAGCGCGAGATGTACGAGTATCAGATCCGGCTCGAGCGCGAGGAACTCGAGCACTACCCGGAAGAAGAGGCCGAGGAGCTGGCGCTCATTTACGAAGCGCGCGGACACTCGCGCGAAGAAGCCGTGAGCCTCGCGAAAAATCTGACGGCCGACCCGCAGTATGCGCTGGCCACGCTCGCGCGCGAGGAACTGGGGCTCAATCCGGACGATCTCGGCTCGCCGTGGGGCGCGGCGCTCTTCTCGTTTTTCGCATTTGCGGCCGGTGCCGCGATCCCGCTGCTGCCGTTCCTGGTCGTATCCGGCGCTGCGAGCCTTGGCATAGCGGTGTTGCTTACGGCCGGAGCGCTGTTCGCCGTGGGCGGGACGTTGAGCCTCTTCACCGGACAGCGCGCGATCTACAGTGGCGGGAGAATGCTGGTGATCGGCGCCGCGGCCGGGACCTTCACTTATCTCATCGGCACGCTGCTCGGCGTGACGCTGGGCTGACCGGAGGGGGCTTCCGGAACTACTTCCGGAGCGGTTCGATCTCGGGGAGCGTGGCGAAGCTCACGCGCCGCACCGTCGCCAGAAAATCCCGGAGGTAGGGGAGTTGCGCCGTGGCGTTGGTCGTCGCGGCGTAAAGCTTGCTCCACAGCCCGCCTTTGCCGACGCGTTTCGCGATCACGTAGCCGCGCTCGATGTAGGCGTGCACCGCCCAGCCCGGCAGCGCGGCAATCCCGCGGCGACTCGCGACGAGCTGCAGGATGGCGATCGTCAGTTCCACGGTACGGCGCTCGGGATGAATGCCGGCCGGTTCGAGTCGCTGGCGGATGACGTCGATCATGTGCTCGGGAACCGGGTAGGTGATGAGTGTGTGCTTCGCGAAATCCGCAGGCTCGAGCCACTCCTTGCCGACCAGCGGATGGTTCCCGGCGAGCAGCGCGAAGATCTCGAAGCGGAACAGCGGGTGATGGACGATGTGTTTGCGCTTCGCGGGTTCGGAAGTGATGACGAAGTCGGCACGTCCTTCTTCGAGCAACCCCACCGGATCAGGGTGAAATCCCGATACCAGGTCCATTTCGACTTCCGGCCAGTTTTCCCGGAACGCATCCATCGACGGCATCAGCCAGTCGAAGCAAGTGTGGCATTCGACCGCGATCCGCAGCGTCCCCGATTCGCCGCCGATGATGCGCGCGATGTCGCTGTCAGCGGCGGCGACCCGGGCGGTGACCTCGTGCGCGAGCCTCAGCAGCCGGTGACCGGCGGGAGAGAGACGCAGCGGGTTGCTCTTCCTTTCGAAGAGCCGGGTGCCGTAGTGCTCCTCCAGCACCTTCAGTTGGTGCGAAAGCGCCGACTGAGTCAAGTGCACGCGCCTCGCCGCGACCGAGATATTGCCGGCTTCGGCGAGCGCAATCAGGGTGCGCAGGTGGCGGAGTTCGAGCATGGGCCTAAAGACTTCTAGCCACGGAGATCACAGAGAACACGGAGAATTGCAAAGGCCGGAAAAAGCAATGTTGCGGTTCACGCTTTCTCTGTGAACTCCGTGGCTTGTCTTGCTTTTCATCGGCGTTCATCGACGGTTCCAATGAGCCTTTCGGCATTCTGAAAGAAATTCATGATGACGTCAAAAAATATGAGTTTGATTTGTGAGGCTGCCGCCGCCATCATTTCGCGACTCGATTCAAGGTATTGCTCATGGCGCTCATCCACAACCTCGGCTACCCGCGCATCGGGCCGCGGCGCGAGTTGAAACGCGCGCTGGAAGCGTTCTGGCGCGGCGAACTCGGCGAAACCGGGCTGCGCGCGGCCGGCGCCGGGCTGCGCAAAGACAACTGGCTCGCACAGCGTGACGCTGGCATCGATCTCATGCCGGTGGGCGATTTTGCCTGGTACGACCACGTGCTGACGACCGCAGCCATGCTGGGGCATGTGCCGCCGCGCTTCGGTGACGCCGGCCGGGTGGACCTGCGCACGTATTTCGCCATGGCGCGTGGCGCGGATCACGCGCCCGCGCTCGAGATGACGAAGTGGTTCGATACCAATTACCACTACCTGGTCCCGGAATTCGACCGGGATACGCGCTCGCGTCTCGATGCGTCGTGGCTGATCGAAGATGCGCGCGAAGCACGGGCGCTCGGCATCCCGGTGAAGCCGGTCGTGCTGGGTCCGCTCACCTATCTCTGGCTCGGCAAGGCAAGGGAACGCGGTTTCGACCGTCTCGATCTTCTTTCCGACGTGCTCGCGGCCTACCGCGAGCTGCTCGCGGAATTGAAGCGCGAGGGGATCGAGTGGGCGCAGCTCGACGAGCCGGCGCTGGTGCTTGACCTTCCCCTGCGCTGGCACGAGCAGCTTGAAAAGGCGTACGACGCGCTTGCCGGCGCCGCGCCGAAGTTGATGCTGGCTACTTATTTTGGCGGGGTCGAGCGGTTTGCCGACCGTATAAAAGGGCTTCCCGTTGCCGGGGTGCACCTCGATCTCGTGCGCGCGCCGCAGCAGCTCGACGCCTTCATGAACGGCTTTCCGGGCGACAAGGTATTATCAGCGGGGATCGTCGACGGCCGGAACGTGTGGCGGTGCGATCTCGAACACGCGTTCGAACGGCTGGAGCTTCTTCGCGCGCAGTTGCGTGAGCGCTTGTGGCTTGCTCCCTCGTGCTCGCTGCTGCATTGCCCGATGTCGCTCGCGGGCGAGACCCGGCTCGACCACGAAGTCAAAGGCTGGGTCGCCTTCGCGCGAGAGAAGCTCGAAGAGATCGCCGTGTTGAAGCGCGGGCTGAACGAAGGACGCAGGGCGATCACGTACGAGATCGCGGTATCAAACGGCGCGCGCTCGAACCGCGCGCGCTCCAAGCGGCTGCACGATCCCGCGGCAAGCGCGCGGCTTGCCGCTCTTGCACCGCAGGCCGAGCGCCGGAAATCCCCCTTCGACAGTCGGCGGTGCGTGCAGGACGATCGCTTGCGCTTGCCGCGTTTCCCGGCGACGACCATCGGCTCGTTTCCCCAGACCCCCGCGATACGCGAAGCGCGGCGCGCGTTCCGCGCGGGGGAAATCGGCGAAGAAGCGTACAAAATGCGCATACGGGACGAGATCGGAACCGCGATCGCGCGGCAGGAAGCGCTGGACCTTGACGTGCTGGTTCACGGTGAAGCGGAACGCAACGATATGGTCGAATACTTCGGCGAACAACTCGCCGGATTCGCTTTCACCGCGAACGGCTGGGTGCAGAGCTATGGGTCGCGCTGCGTCAAGCCGCCGATCATCTACGGCGACGTTTCCCGGCCGCACCCGATGACCGTGGAATGGGCAACCTATGCGCAGAGTCTTGCCAAGAAGCCGGTCAAGGGCATGCTGACAGGTCCGGTGACCATGCTCCAGTGGTCGTTCGTGCGCGACGACCAGCCGCGCGCGACGACGGCGCTGCAGATCGCGCTCGCGATCCGCGACGAGGCGCTTGACCTCGAAAACTCGGGAATCAAGGTGATCCAGATCGACGAGCCGGCGTTGCGCGAGGGTCTCCCGCTCGAGCGCGCGGAATGGGCCGCGTATCTCGAATGGGCCACACGCGCCTTCCGGATCGCCGCCAACGGCGTGCGCGACGAGACGCAGGTGCACGCCCATATGTGTTACGCGGAATTCGCGGACATACTGCCGGCGATCGCGAGCCTTGACGCCGACGTGATCACGATCGAGACATCGCGTTCGGCAATGGACCTGCTCGATGCGTTCGGCGAATCCGGCTATCCGAACGCGGTTGGCCCCGGCGTCTACGACATCCACTCGCCGCGCGTGCCGGGCACTTCCGAAATGATCGCGTTGCTCGAAAAGGCGCGCGCGGCGATTCCCGATGACCGGCTGTGGGTGAATCCCGACTGCGGTCTCAAGACGCGCGGCTGGCCCGAGGTGAAATCGGCCCTCGCGAATATGGTCTCTGCCGCGCGGCGATTACGCGCCCAAACGACGGACAGGAACCCGGTTCTCCCGAGGCGCAAATGCGATCATCGAACAAATGACGATCGATGACCGATGAACGGCGGATCATCATTCCGCATTCATCGATTCGCGGTCAGCACTGCTCCCACGGCAGCCCTTCGCGCCGCCAGCCGGTTTTCTCGTTACGGTGGTGGTTTTCGTCGAGTTCGCCCTCGAAGCCGTGAAGCACGTTGTAGACCTTGGTAAAGCCCGCCTCCTCCAGCGCGCGGCCGGCGTCCAGCGAACGGTTGCCGCTGCGGCAGATGAGCACGATCGGGCGGTCGACGCTCGCCGCCTTCTTGACGTGCGCGACAAACTCGGGATTGATCTCCCAGTTGGGGCCGTCGTTCCACGGCACCAGAATCGCGCCCACCGGATGTCCGACAAACAGGTACTCCATCTCGCTGCGGCAGTCGATGAAGATCGAGTTCGGATTCTTCTTCAGAAACTCGCAGGCTTCCTTCGGCTCAAGATGCTTCATTGCAAAGACTCACGCGATAAGGAAGCCGAAATTATAGGCGCCACTCCCGCAAACCGCCAGTTCGCGCGAGCCTCGCGTGATAGAATTACCGCCTTTTGCATCATGGTCTTATCCCCGCACCGGACAAGGAAATGAACGAACGCATCCAGCAGCTCGAAGCGCTGCTCGCGGAGCGCATCGTGATCCTCGACGGGGCGATGGGCACCATGATCCAGACTTACAGGCTCGGCGAGGCGGACTATCGCGGCAGCCGCTTCCGGGACTTCGCCCACGATCTGAAGGGCAACAACGATCTGCTGACGCTCACCCAGCCGCAGATCGTCCGCGAGATCCACGCCCAGTACCTCGAAGCCGGCGCCGATGTCATCGAGACCAATACCTTCAACTCGACATCGATCGCGCAGGCCGACTACCACCTGGAGCACATCGTCCGCGAGCTCAATCGCGAGGCGGCGCGGCTCGCGCGCGCGGTCGCCGACGAATATGAGGCGAAGGACCCGGCGTGGCCGCGTTTTGTCGCCGGCGCGCTCGGGCCCACGAACCGCACGGCGTCGATCTCGCCCGACGTCAACGATCCGGGCTTTCGCAACGTCACCTTCGACCAGCTGGTCGAGGCCTACAGCGAGGCGGTACAGGGCCTCGCCGAGGGCGGCGCCGACCTCCTGCTGGTGGAAACGATTTTCGATACCCTGAATGCCAAGGCGGCGCTGTTCGCGATCGACCGGTATTTCGAGACCGCGGCTGTCCGCCTGCCGGTCATGATCTCGGGCACCATCACCGACGCATCCGGACGCACGCTCTCGGGGCAGACCCCGGAAGCGTTCTGGAATTCGGTGCGGCACGCCCGCCCGTTTTCGATCGGGCTCAACTGCGCGCTGGGCGCGAAACTCATGCGCCCCTACATCGAGGAGATCGCGCAGGCCGCCGACACCTACGTGTGCGCGTATCCCAATGCGGGCCTGCCGAATCCGCTGGCGCCCACCGGCTACGACGAGACGCCGGAACAGACGGCAGCGTTCCTCCGCGATTTCGCGCAAAGCGGTTTCATCAATATCGCGGGCGGCTGCTGCGGCACGACGCCCGCGCACATCAAGGCGATCGCCGAGGCGCTGAAGGATGCGCCGCCGCGCACGGTGCCCGAGATCGAGCACAGGACGCGGCTGTCCGGGCTCGAACCGCTCAACATCGGCGACGATTCGCTGTTCGTGAACATCGGCGAGCGCACCAACGTCACGGGCTCGCGCGCCTTCGCGCGGCTGATCCTCGCGGGAGACTACGCCGAGGCGCTGTCGGTGGCGCGCCAGCAGGTCGAGAACGGCGCGCAGATGATCGACATCAACATGGACGAGGCGATGCTCGATTCGAAGAAGGCGATGACGACCTTCCTCAATCTCATCGCCGCCGAGCCCGACATCTCGCGGGTGCCGGTCATGATCGACTCCTCGAAGTGGGACGTGATCGAAGCGGGGCTGAAGTGCGTGCAGGGCAAATGCGTGGTGAACTCGATCAGCCTGAAGGAAGGCAAGGAGGAGTTCGTCAAGCACGCGAAGCTCGCGCGCCGCTACGGCGCGGCGGTGGTGGTGATGAGCTTCGACGAGAAGGGCCAGGCCGATACGCTCGCGCGGCGCGTGGAGATCGCCAAGCATTCGTATCACATACTGGTGGACGAACTCGGTTTCCCGCCCGAGGACGTGATCATCGATCCCAACATCTTCGCCATCGCCACCGGCATCGAGGAACATGCGAACTACGGCAAGGACTTCATCGAGGCGACCTGCGTCATCAAGCAGACGCTGCCCTACGCCAAGGTGAGCGGCGGGCTTTCCAACATCTCGTTTTCGTTCCGCGGCAACGACCCCGTGCGCGAGGCGATCCATACCGCGTTCCTCTATCACGCGATCAAGGCCGGGCTTACCATGGCCATCGTCAACGCCGGGCAGCTCGGGGTGTACGAGGAGATCCCGAAGGACTTGCTCGAGCGCGTGGAGGACATCCTCTTCAACCGCCGGCCGGACGCCGCCGAGCGCATGGTGGCGTTCGCCGAAACCGTGAAGGGCAAGGGCCGCGAGCAGATCGAGGACCTCGCGTGGCGGCAGGCTACGGTCGAAGAGCGCCTCACGCACGCGCTGGTGAAAGGCATCGCCAACTGGATCGTCGAGGATGCCGAGGAGGCCCGGCTCAAGTTCGAGCGTCCGATCCAGGTGATCGAGGGGCCGCTGATGGACGGCATGAACGTGGTCGGCGACCTCTTCGGCTCGGGCAAAATGTTCCTGCCGCAGGTAGTGAAGAGCGCGCGCGTGATGAAGCAGGCGGTGGCGCATCTCGTCCCGTTCATCGAGGCCGAGAAAGCGAAATCGGGCGACGTGCGGCCGAAGGGCAAGATCGTGGTTGCCACGGTGAAGGGCGACGTCCACGACATCGGCAAGAACATCGTCGCGGTGGTGCTCCAGTGCAACAACTACGAAGTCGTCAATCTCGGTGTGATGGTGCCGTGGAAGAAGATTTCGGAAGTCGCCCGCGATGAAAAGTGCGACATCATCGGCCTGTCGGGCCTGATCACACCCTCGCTCGAGGAGATGGCGCACAACGCACGCGAGATGGAGCGCGAAGGTTTCAACATTCCGCTCCTGATCGGCGGGGCGACCACCTCGCGCGTGCATACGGCGGTCAAGATCGCGCCGCACTATCACGGCCCGGTCATCTGGGTGCCGGACGCCTCGCGCAGCGTGAGCGTATGCAGCAACCTGCTGTCCGACGCGCTGCGCCAAGGCTATCTCAGGGATGTGAAGAGCGAATACGAACGCATCCGCACCCAGCACGAGGGCAAGAAGGGGCCCGAACTGATCACGCTCGAGAAGGCGCGGGCGAACGCCTTTAAGACCGACTGGACGGAGTACGTGCCACCGAAACCGGACATGCTCGGCGTGAAGCTGCTGAAAAACTACGATCTTGCCGAGATCGCGCAGCACATCGACTGGAGTCCGTTCTTCCAGACCTGGGAGCTTTCCGGCCCGTATCCGGCGATCCTCGAAGACGCGGTGGTCGGCGAAGCGGCGCGCAACGTGCTCGCCGAGGGCCAGGCGATGCTGAGAAAGATCATCGACGGGCGCTGGCTCATCGCAAGCGGTGTGTTCGGCCTCTTCCCCGCGGCGTCGGTGAGCGCCGATGATATCGAGGTGTATGCCGACGAGGCGCGAAGCCGCGTCCTCATGACGTGGCACAACCTGCGCCAGCAGAACGCGAAGCCGACGGGAAGGCCGAATCTCTGTCTTGCCGACTTTATCGCGCCGCGCGGCGCGGGGGTGAGCGACTACATCGGCGCCTTCGCGGTCACCGCCGGCATCGGCATCGAGAAGAAGCTCGGGGAATTCGAGAAGCGGCACGACGACTACGCATCGATCATGCTCAAGGCGCTGGCGGACCGGCTCGCGGAAGCGTTCGCGGAACTGCTGCACAAGCGCGTGCGCCGCGAATTCTGGGGCTATGCACGGGACGAAAGTCTCGGCAACGAGGCGCTGATCAGGGAACAGTACCGGGGGCTACGGCCGGCGCCGGGGTATCCCGCCTGTCCGGACCACACCGGGAAGGGCCCTCTGTTCGAGCTGCTCAGCTGCGAGCGTGCCGGCATCCGCCTGACGGAGTCGTATGCGATGCACCCGGCTTCATCGGTGAGCGGGTTCTATTTCTCGCATCCCCGGTCGCAATACTTTGCCGTGGGCAGGATCGGGCGCGACCAGGTCGAGGACTACGCCCGGCGCAAGGGTGTGCCGGTCGAGGAGGCCGAGCGCTGGCTGGCACCATACCTTGCCTATGAACCGGCAAGCGAAGCGCGCAAGGGCGGAAGGTCGGCAGAGCGGGAGGGCGTTAGGGCGGGAGGGCGTGAGAGCGATGGAGATCATTAATTTTCCATCTCCCGATCTCCCGATTGCCGGGATTTGAATGCTGCCTGAGACCGAGCGCTACCTCGATCTGGCGCGGCAGGGACGCAACGCGTGGTGGCGTTACCTGCTGGGCGCGGCACTGATACTCTTCTTCTGGCTCGTGCTGGGGTTTCTGCCCTATCTCGCGCTATCCGCCTTCTACACGCTCGACGACGTGCTGACCTATATCGCGGTCAACGTCAGCATCATCATGATGCTCGCGGGCCTTGCCCTCGCCATGCGCGTGCTGCACCGCCGGCCGCTCAAGAGCCTCGTCACTCCGCTGCCGAAGCTCGACTGGAGGCGCGTGGGCCAGGGCGCCGCGGCGTGGGCGGCCTTGGGGCTCGTCATCGTCGTGATCGAGCATCTGCTGTATCCGGACCGCTACTATCTGAGTTTCAACCCCGAGCGCTTTTTCACGTTCGCGGTCCTGGTGCTGGTGGTGACTCCGATCCAGACCACCACCGAAGAGCTGGTGTTCCGGGGTTACGTCATGCAGGGACTGGGGCTCATCCTGCGCAGTCCGGCGGCCATCGCCATCCTGAGCGCCGCGGTCTTCGCCATCCCGCATCTGCTCAATCCGGAAGTGCGGCAGCACGGACTGCTGCTGGCGGCCAGCTACTTCGTGATCGGCTTGCTGCTCGCCCTGATTACGCTGCGCGATGGCCGTCTCGAACTCGCCATCGGCGTGCACGCGATGAACAATCTGCTGCTCGCGCTGGCCGCGAATTACGAGGGTTCGGTGCTGACCACGGAATCGGTATTCACGGCGCGCGAACTCGACCCCGTGTACGCGCTCGTCACGCTGATCGCCGGCTCATTCGCCTTCTACTGGTGGTTTTTCCGGCGCGCGCGAAGGCGTTAGAATCGCCTCTTTCCGTTTTGAAAATCCAGGTCGTCGCATGATCTGCGGGCCTGGCGATGGTGCGTTTCGCATGCATATCCACATCCTCGGCATCTGCGGCACGTTCATGGGCGGCATCGCGGCGATCGCGCGCGAAGCGGGGCATCGCGTCACCGGCTGCGATGCGAACGTCTACCCGCCGATGAGCACGCAGCTCGCCGCTCAGGGCATCGAGCTGGTCGAAGGCTATTCACCGGCGCAGGTCGATCTCACGCCCGACGTCTTCGTGATCGGCAACGTGGTGACCCGCGGCAACGCGCTGATGGAGGAAATTCTCGACCGGGCGTTGCCCTACATCTCGGGGCCGCAGTGGCTCGCGGAAAACGTGCTGCGTGGCAGGTGGGTGCTGGCGGTCGCCGGCACCCACGGGAAGACGACCACGGCTTCGATGCTGGCGTGGATCCTGGAGTACGCCGGGCTGGCGCCGGGATTTCTGATCGGCGGCGTGCCGGAGAATTTTGGCGTTTCGGCCCGGCTTACCACCCCCACCCTAACCCTTCTCCCTCAAGGGGAAACAAAAGACGGCTCCTTCCCCCCTGGTGGGGGAAGGTTGGGATGGGGGGGCGAACCTTCGCCTTTTTTCGTCATCGAAGCCGACGAGTACGACACCGCGTTTTTCGACAAGCGCTCCAAGTTCGTTCATTGCCAGCCGCGCACGGCGGTGTTGAACAACCTCGAGTTCGATCATGCCGACATCTTTCCCGATCTCGCCGCGATCGAGACCCAGTTCCACCACTTCGTCCGCACCATCCCGGCGAGCGGCCTCGTTGTCGCGAACGGCGCGGATCCGAACCTGGAGCGCGTGCTCGCGCGCGGCTGCTGGACGCCGGTCGAGCGTTTCGGGATACCCGCCGGCTGGAATGCCGGAGCGGAGGCGGCGGATGGCGCATTCGACGTGCTGTGGGAGACGGCGGTCCAGGGCCGCGTGCGCCGGACACTGCCGGGCGCTCATAACCGGCTCAATGCGCTCGCAGCGATCGCGGCTGCGCATCACGCCGGCGTGCCTCCCGCCGTGGCGATCGAGGCGCTCGGCGCGTTCAGGAGCGTCAGGCGCCGCATGGAAGTTCGGGGAGTCGTGAACGGCATCACGGTCTACGATGATTTCGCCCATCATCCGACCGCGATCGAAATGACGCTCGCCGGACTGCGCGCGAAGGTGAATGGCGCGCGCATCATCGCCGTGCTCGAGCCGCGTTCCAACACCATGAAGCTCGGCGTGATGAAGGACAGGCTCGCCGCGAGTCTCGCGGGAGCCGACAGGGTTTTCTGCTACAGCGCGGGTCTTGCCTGGGATGCGGGTGCGGTGTTCGCCCCGCTCCGCGAAAAGGTGGTGGTGTGCGACGACTTCGACCGGTTGCTCGCGCAGCTCTCCGCCACGGTGTGTTCCGGCGATCACGTTCTGATCATGAGCAACGGCGGCTTCGGCGGCATCCACGGAAAACTGCTGGCAAGGCTGGCCGGCGCGAGCGCGCGATGAACGGCCTTGCGGGATTTGACTTCGCATGTTGAAAGCCATCGAAGAGCCGGAAATGATCGACATACTCGAACACGACAAGCTGGGCGCATTTTGCCGCCACACGCACGTCGCCGTGAAGGGCGCCGGCGCAGGACCCCTCGCCGGGCTCACTTTCGGCGTCAAGGATATCTACGACATCGCCGGCCATAAGACGGGGTTCGGCAGTCCGGCCTGGCTCGAGACGCACGAGGCGGCGTCGAAGACCGCGCCGACGGTGCGGCGCCTTCTCGATGCCGGGGCGGACATGATCGGCAAGACCCACACCGACGAGCTCACGTTCAGCCTGAACGGCGAGAACGCGCATTACGGCACGCCGGTCAACGTCAACGCCCCGGGGCGCATTCCCGGAGGATCCTCCAGCGGGTCGGCCGCTGCGGTGGCAGGGGGTTTGTGTGATTTCGCGATCGGCAGCGATACGGGAGGGTCGGTGCGCGCGCCGGCGAGCTTCTGCGGCATTTACGGCATTCGCCCCACCCATGGGCGCGTGTCGCTCGAGGGCGCGTGTCCTCTCGCGCCCACCTTCGACACGGCGGGATGGTTCGCGCGCGATCCGGCGACATTCGAGCTCGTAGGGCGGGTGCTGCTGGGTGAGACCCGCGTGGCCGCCCCGGGGCGGTTTCTCGTGGCGGCGGACGCTTTCGCCGCCGCCGGCACGGAGGTTGCGAAAGCGCTGGAGCCGGCGCTCGAGCGGCTGAGAGAGCGGATCGGGCCGATGGAATCCGTCACCCTGGCGAAAGAAGGACTGCCGCAGTGGTTTCAGGCGTTCCGCGTGCTGCAGGGCGCCGAGATCTGGGCGCAGCATGGCGCATGGGTGACCCGCGTCAAACCCGATTTCGGGCCGGGGGTGAAGGAACGCATGCAGTGGGTATCCACGATAGAGCCGCGCGCGGTGAGTGCCGCAAAAATCCTGCGCGAGGACGTTACGCGCCGCATGTCCGAACTGCTGGCCGGCAACGCCGTGCTCGTGCTGCCCACGGTCCCCGGCATCGCGCCATTGCGGAACACGCCCGCGGCGGCGCTCGACGATTTTCGCGCCCGCGCCATGAGCCTGCTGTGCATCGCCGGGCTCGCGCGCCTGCCGCAGGTGGCCCTGCCGCTTGTCCGCCTCGCCGGCTGTCCGCTGGGCCTGTCGCTCGTGGCGGCGCGCGGCGGTGACATGATGTTGCTCGCGCTCGCAGGAGAGCTGGCTTGAACCCAGGGACACCAGGTCTTTGAACCTTGAACCTCGAACCTTGATCCCCGGGTCTTGAATGCTCATCTACATTCACGGCTTCAACAGTTCCGCGCTGTCGTTCAAGGCCGGACTCGTGCGCGAACGAATGGCTGCATTCGGCCGCAGCGCGGAATTCGCGTGTCCGGAGCTCGATCACCGCCCCTCGCGCGCGATCGCGCAGCTCGAAACGCTGATCGCGGCGGGCGGCGGCGCGGGCGTTACGCTCATCGGCAGTTCGCTGGGAGGCTATTACGCGACTTACCTCGCCGAGAAACATGGACTGCGCGCGGCGCTCGTGAATCCTGCGGTGCGTCCCCACGAACTGCTCCGCGGTCACCTCGGCCCGCAACGCAATCTCTATACCGGCGCGCTGTACGAATTCACGGAGCAGCACCTCGCCGAGCTGCGGGCGCTCGAAGTCCCGCGCATCACGCCTGCCCGCTACTTGCTGGTGGCAACGACCGGGGACGAGGTGCTGGATTACCGGCTGGCGGTGACAAAATACAGCGGTTGCGAGCAGATCGTGGTCGAGGGCGGCGATCACGGTTTCAGCGGCTTCGCGGATTATCTCGATATCGTGCTCGGGTTCTGCGGCGTCAGGCGTTAGCGTCGCCATGCCGATTCGCGATCGATGCAATATCGGACCGGCATGTCTTTGCTTCGGACCCCATGAAGCGCAGGATTGCCGACGCCGCGGCACGGGCACGCGGGCGTCGCGCTCGGTGATCGTTTGCATATCGTAAGTGGAGATGTGCAATCACTCGGAGGCTCGAAGCCGAAAGACGTGCGCATTGAGACCGATTTGCATCACGCGCTGGAACTTGCGGACAAGTAGCACGGACTGATATCGGCGCGGTCCGAACCGCGTCATCCTTTATAATACCGGGCGCGGCCACTTCGGCCGCGCTCGTTTCTTTTTCCCGGCATCCCGCCGTTTACTCACCGAAATGAACGTTTTTTACGAAGAAGAGGGCGCTTTCAAGGTCGGAGCGGTGCTCGCCGACAACAACACCTCCCTGCAGGTGGAGGCGCCGCACGGCAAGCGTTCGAAGGTGAAGGCGGGGGCGGTACTCTTCCGGTTCGAAGGAGAACAGATTTCGGGCGTCATGAGCCAGGCGCAGAAGGTGGCCGACGAGATCGACATCGACTTTCTGTGGCAGTGCTGCGGCGACGCGGAGTTTTCCTACGATGCGCTGGCGCGGGAGTATTTCGGACATGCACCCGCACCCGTCGAAGCGGCCGGCGTGCTGCTCAAGCTCCACGGTGCGCCGATGTATTTCTACAAGAAGGGCCGCGGACGCTACAAGGCGGCCCCGGAAGACGCGCTCAAGGCGGCGCTCGCCGGCATCGAGCGTAAGAAACAGCAGGCGCTCAGAAAGCAGGCCTACGTCGAGCAGTTGACCGCGTCGGGGCTGCCGCCCGAGTTCACGCCGGTGCTGGCGAGTCTCCTTTACAAGCCGGACAAGGCGAGCCTCGAATGGAAGGCGCTGGAAGAGGCGAGTGCGGCGCTCAAAATCACGCCGGCGCGGCTCATCGAGCGCTGCGGCGGGCTGCCCTCGACGCACGACTATCACCTGAACCGTTTCCTGTTCGAGCACTTTCCGCGCGGCACCGGTTTCGGCGTCGTTTCGCCGGTGGGAGAGCCGGCGGACTTGCCGCTGGCCGACGCGGCGGCCTTCAGCATCGACGATGCGACCACCACCGAAATCGACGACGCATTCTCCGTGCGACGGCTCGAGAGCGGCAACTGGCGGATCGGGATCCATATCGCGGCGCCCGCGCTCGGACTGGCGCCGGGTTCGGAAAGCGACCGCGCGGCGCGCGAGCGCTTGTCCACCGTTTACTACCCGGGCGGCAAGATCACCATGCTGCCCGAGGAGGCGATCCGGTGTTACACGCTTGCCGAGGGGCGGGCATGCCCGGTCTTTTCGCTCACGGTCGAGACGACGCCCGACTACGAGGTCGTCTCCGCAACCAGTCGCGCCGAGCGCGTGCAAATCGTCTCCAACCTGCGGCACGACACGCTGGAGAAAGAGTTCAACGAGGACACGCTCGCCACGGGCGCGATCGATCATCCTCATGCGCGCGAGCTGCACGTATTGTGGGAGTTCGCGACGAAGCTGGAGCGGGCGCGGCGAGGCGATGCCCCGGAAGCGGTGCAGCGTCCGGAATTCAGTTTTTACGTCGCGGACGATCGCGTGCGGATCGTGCGGCGTCAGCGCGGCGCGCCGATCGACAGGCTGGTGTCGGAGCTGATGATCTTTGCCAACAGCGAGTGGGGGCGGCAGCTCGCGGTGGCCGATGCGGCGGCGATCTACCGCGTGCAGAGCAGCGGCAAGGTGAGGATGAGCACGGTGCCTGCCGGACACGCGGGACTGGGCGTGGAGCAATACGTCTGGGCGAGCTCCCCGCTCCGGCGCTACGTCGATCTCGTCAACCAGCGCCAGATCGTTGCGGTCACGCGCGGCGAAGCACCGCCCTACCGCGCGGGCGGCGAAGCCCTGCTTTCGGCCATGCGCGATTTCGAAATCGCCTACGAGGCATACGGAGAATTCCAGCGCACGATGGAGCGCTACTGGTGTCTGCGCTGGTTGATCCAGGAGGATCGCAACACCGTGCAGGGCGCGGTCATACGCGAGAACCTGGTGCGTTTCCACGAACTGCCGCTCGTCGTGCGCGTGCCCTCGCTGCCGGTGCTCGAACCGGGCCGCGTCGTGGAACTGGCGGTCGGCGACATCGATCTGCTCGACCTCGCGCTGCGCTGCGAATACCGGCGCTGCGTGGACGCGCCCGCCGGCGCGGTGGCCGCGGGCGGATAACCTCGTCCGGCTGGGCCTGTTGCTGATTTCTCTTTAAGGTTGCGAGGCAACCTTGCATCGAAAAACGGGTTTCTATGCAGCGTCCCTCGCGTTCGGTAGAATCCACGACCATGGGCTTATTGCCGGCCGGGAAGGTTGTGCCGCTCGGGCGACGGGCGCGCCGCGGGCGGCACGCGCCGTGGAGCCGCGCGGCCGCTGAATTCGATCTGCGGCTGGCGGAACTCGAACGGCGCGTCGCGCGGATCGACCACCGCCTGGCGGGTCTTGCGGTCACGAAGCGCATACAGTTGGCGGTGCTGCTGTCGATTGCGATCCACGCCACCGTGATTGCCGGCGTTTCGTTCAAGGTCCCGGGCAAGGATTCCCTGAGCAACCTTAACCAGCCGCTCGAGGTGGTGCTCGTCAACGCCAAGTCGCCGAACCCGCCGCCGCAGCCTGACGCGCTTGCCCAGGAAAACCTCGATGGCGGCGGCAACACCGACGCCCCGCGGCGCGCCAAGAGCCCGCTCCCGGCCAAGCATCAGGAGAAGGAGGGCGCGGAGGCGGCGGCCACGCGGCGGGTCGAGCAGCGCGAACGGGAAGCCCGGCAGTTACTTACGCAGGCCAGGGCACAGGCGCCGGTGGAAACTGCAGCGCCGCAGGTGGCGCAGCCGGAGAGCGATACGCCGCCCGCGCCCAACGCCTCGGAGCTGATGCAGCGCAGCCTCGAGATCGCGCGGCTCGAGGCGCAGATCAGCAAGGATTGGGACAGCTATCAGAAGCGTCCGCGGCGCCGCTTCATCGGCGCGCGCACGCAGGAATTCCGCTTCGCCCGCTATATCGAGGACTGGCGGCTCAAGATCGAGCGCGTCGGGGAGCTCAATTATCCGCAGGCCGCGCGCGACCAGAGACTGTACGGCAGCCTGGTCGTGACGGTGTCGATCAAGGCCGACGGCGTGCTGGAAAAAGTCGAGATCAACCGGCCTTCGGGATGGAAAGTCCTGGACGAGGCCGCGCTCAGGATCGTCAAGCTCGCCGCGCCGTTCGCGCCCTTCCCGGCCGACATCTCCAGGGACACCGACATCCTCAGCATAACGCGGACGTGGACGTTCACGCGCTCCGACCAGCTCGTCACCGACTGACTCCCCCTTGAACATGACCGATAGATACGCGGTCATCGGCAATCCCGTCGCGCACAGCAAGTCGCCCCTGATCCACGCCGAGTTCGCGCGCCAGACGGGTCACGACATTTCCTACGAGGCGATTCTCGCGCCGCTCGACGGTTTTCGTGCGGCGGTGCTCGAATTCCGCGACGCGGGCGGCAAGGGGTTGAACGTCACGCTGCCGTTCAAGCACGAGGCGTGGAGTCTCGTCGGCGCTCACGAGGGCTACGCGCGCGATGCCGGCGCCGTGAATACCATAGACATGCGGGATTCACGGATGGTCGGGCTCAACACCGATGGCGTCGGACTGGTGCGCGACATCCGGCACAATCTCGGCTGCCCGATCCGGGGCCGGCGCGTGCTGCTGATGGGCGCCGGCGGGGCGAGCTACGGCGTCATCGAGCCGTTGCTGCGCGAGCAGCCCCTGGAACTCGTGGTGGCCAACCGCACCCCGGAAAAGGCCGTGGTGCTGGTCGCCCATTTCGAGAAGTTCCAGTCGTTCGCGCCGGAAGGGCTCGTCGCGCGTTCCTACGTCGAGCTGCGCGGCCGGCGGTTCGACATTCTGATCAACGCCACTTCGGCGGGACTGAGCGACGCGATGCCGCCGCTGCCGGACGCTGTGTTCGCACCGGGCGCGCTCGCCTACGACTTGGTGTATGGCAAACGGACGCCTTTCCTTGAATTCGCGGGCGCGCGTGGCGCGCGGACCGCCGACGGCACCGGCATGCTGGTCGAGCAGGCCGCGGAATCGTTCTTCATCTGGCGCGGCGCGCGGCCGGACACCGCTCCCGTCATCGCGCTGCTCAAAAAGACGTGAGCGGTCGGCAGTGAGCGGTGAGCGGATGAACCCTGGAGCATCGGCACGGCGGTTGGCTGCTTACCGCTTACCACTTGCCGCTTACCCGCCATGCGCATGATTCTGCGGTGGACATGGCGGCTGGTATTGCTGGCGCTGATCACCCTGGTCAGCGTGCAGTTCTGGTTTTTCGTGCACGTGTGGTACTGGAACAGCCACCATCCGGACGTGACCGCGTTCATGCAGAAGCGCCTGGAATATCTGCGGGAAGACGATCCGCGCGCCGAACTCAGGCACCGCTGGGTGCCTTATTCGCGGATTTCGAATCACCTCAAGCGCGCGGTGATCGCGTCGGAAGACGCCAAATTTCCGCAGCACCGGGGATTCGACTGGGACGGCATCCGCAACGCCTTTGAGAAGAACGTGCGGGAGGGAGAGATCGTCGCCGGCGGTTCCACGATCACGCAGCAGCTCGCGAAAAACCTCTTTCTCTCGGGCGAGCGCGCATGGTGGCGCAAGGCCCAGGAGGCGGCGGTCACGGTGATGCTCGAGACGGTGATGTCCAAGCGCCGCATCCTCGAAATCTATCTCAACGTGATCGAATGGGGCGAAGGCGTGTTCGGCGCGGAGGCCGCGGCGCGCTACCATTTCGGCGTTCCGGCAGCGGCGCTGACCGCGGAGCAGGCGGCGCGGCTGGCGGCGATCGTTCCGAGCCCGCGGCGCTACAGCCCGGGCCGTGACACCGCTTACCTGCGGCGCCGGACCGAGATCATTCTCGCGCGCATGCCGGCGGCGGCAGTGCCCTGACTCGCTGACCGGCGGCTGAAGTCTTGACAGGCCGCGGGGAACTCCTGAAACTCATGCGCACACCGCCCTCGCGGGCCGCCGATTCCAACCGCGCTCGCAGAGCGCATTGACAGGAGCACCGCATGCACAGAAGACAGTTCTTGGCCACGTTGGGCGCATTTGGAATATCGGGCCTTGCCGGAGCCGCGGAGTACCGTTTTCCCCTGCTCGCGCAGGCGGCGCCGCAGAACCGCACGCCGGATGTGATCTTCGTGCCCACGCCGAACGACGTGGTGAACAAGATGCTGGAAATGGCGGCCGTCACGGCGCGGGACGTGGTCTACGACCTGGGGTGCGGCGACGGGCGCATCGTGATTACGGCGGCGCAGAAATACGGCGCCCGCGGAGTCGGGATCGACATCGATCCTGAGCGCATCCGCGAGGCCAATGACAACGCGGCGCGCGGCAAGGTCACGGACAAGGTGAAGTTCATTCAGGCCGACTTGTTCCAGGCCGACATCAGCGAAGCGACGGTGGTGACGCTCTACCTCCTGACCGAGCTCAACCTCAAGCTGCGCCCGAAGCTCATGCACGACCTCACGCCGGGCACCCGCGTCGTATCGCACGCCTTTGCGATGGGGGACTGGAAACCCGAGCGCACCGATTCGGTGAGCGGGTCCGCGGTTTACCTGTGGCGCATCCCGCCGCGCAAGGCGTAGGCCGGAGATCCATCCGCGGGTGAAAGACGTTATCCGTCAGACGCCCGCTCTCCCTCTCCGGCGTGGCCGCATTTACTTTTGTCCTGGTTCGCGCTGCCGGCCGTCCGCCCCTGATGCGCGATAGGTACGCCGCGCGCATGCGTGTAAGATAAAAGGGCGTGGTGCCTCAGCGATACGGAGGGAATAATGGCCCAGGACGATCCCCGGGAACTGTCAGGCGAGCGCATCAAGGAGTCCGCCAGCGAGTGGGTCCGGAAAGGCGAGGACATCCGCAGGCGCGTCCACGATCTCACGCTGCTCGCGTTGCGCAGCCGCCGCTTCGACCGGCGCGAGATCCGCGAGGTGGTGCGGGCGATTACCGAGGGCGTTACCGTTGGCGCAGACCAGAGCCGCGCGGACATGCGGCAATCGCTCTCGGAGGCGTTTCGCGGGCTGGATGAGGCGCTGCGCAAGTCGAGCGAGGCGGGCCGGAACGCGCTGCGCCAGCTCGTCGCCACCGGCCGCGACTTCTCCGACCAGGAGCTGAAGCAGGCGCTCGCCAACATCAGGAAGATCGAGGACGATTTTCTCTCCACGGTCGGCCAGGTCGCGGACGCGGCGAGCGAACGCGTGCGGCCCGAGCTGCGCGCGATTCTCGACGGCGCGCGGCGCAGCGGGACCGAAACCGGCAGGCAGGCGGCGGGGACCATGACCGAATTCGCGCAGCGCTTCTCCGCGGCATCCATCGACGTGACGCTCTCCGGCCTGGAAGCGGCGAGCGAGTTCGGCGCGCGTTTCGCGCAGGTGGCGAGCGGCGTCCTCGCGGGCATCGCCGATGCGCTGGGGGAGAAGAGGTCCGCCAAACCGGCGCCGCAGGAGGCGCCGCCGCAGCAGGAACAGCCCGGGCAAGGCAATACCTGAGGGACGCCGCGTGCTGCGCGAGACCCTGGGCGCGATGCGGGACCTGCCGCGCCTTCACGAGATCACCTCGGTATTCATCCGCCACGGTCTGGGCGACATGGTCCGCCGCATCGGGATCGCCAACGTGCTCGAGCGCGCGGGCCAGATCCTGCATTGGGGTGAAGGCGTCGAATCGCTGCGGCTCGAGCCTGCCCAGCGCATGCGAAGCGCGCTCGAGGAGCTCGGTCCCACCTTCATCAAGCTCGGCCAGTTGATGGCGACGCGGGTCGACCTCTTTCCCCCGCGCTGGATCGCGGAGTTCGAGAAACTGCACAGCGAGGTGCCGCCGGTGCCGTTCGACGAGCTGCTGCCCGCTCTCGAACGCGCGCTCGGCCGCTCGCCCTTCGAGGTGTTCCGCGATCTCGACACCACGTCCCACGGGTCGGCTTCGATCGCGCAGGTGCACCGGGCGCGGCTCGCCGACGGGTCGCCGGTCGTGCTCAAGATCCGCAGGCCCGGCGTGCGCGCCAAGGTCGACGCGGACCTGCGGATACTCAGCCATATCGCGGAACTCGTGGAGTCGGAAATCCCGGAAGCGCGCCGCTACCGTCCGCTCGAGATCGTCGGGCAGTTTTCACGCTCGCTCGAGCGCGAACTCGACTTCACCATCGAAGCGCGCAACGTCGAGCGTTTCGCCAAGAACTTCGCCGACGATCCCCACATCGCGATCCCCGGGGTCCATGCGCAGTGGACGAACGAGACGCTGCTCGTGCAGGAGCACATCGAGGGCATCCCCGGAACCGACCTCGCCGCGGTCGAAGCCGCCGGTTTCGACAAGCAGCTGCTCGCGGCCCGCGGCGCGGAATCGATTCTCAAGATGATCCTGATCGACGGCTTTTTTCACGCCGATCCCCATCCGGGCAACGTGTTCTACCTGCCCGGCAACCGCATCGCGATGATCGATTACGGAATGGTCGGCCGCCTGAGCGCGCAGCGCCGCAGGCAGGTGATCGACCTGCTGGCGGGACTTGCGCGCATGGAAGAAGAGCCCATGCTCGACGTGCTCATCGACTGGGCCGGGGACGCCTACGTGGACGAGGCGAAGCTCATCTCCGATGTCAACGACCTCGTGTTCGATTACGAAAGCGTGCCGCTCAAGGACATCCGCATCGGCGTGCTCATCCGGCAGTTCGCGGCGATCGTGCGCGAGCACTCGATCGTGCTGCCGTCGGATCTCACGCTCATGTTCAAGGCGCTCATCACGCTCGAGGGCATGGGCCGGCAGTACGATCCGGAGTTCCGCATCACCGAGCACTTGACACCCATGCTGCAGCAGGCGCTGCGCGAACGCTACAAGCCGGCGGAGATCATCCGGCGCGGGCGCGGCGCGGTGGCGGATTTTTTCAGCATCGTGGGCAGCGTTCCGCGCGATATCGCGCGGCTGCTGCGGGAGGCGCGGCGCGGCAAGATGCGCATCGACCTGGACCTCAAGCGCCTCGACTCGTTCGGCCGCCAGCTCGACCGCACGCTCGACCGCGTCACCATGGGCATCCTGACCGCCTCGCTCGTGATCGGCTCGTCGATCATCATGACGGTCGACGAAGGCCCCACGCTCCTCGGCATGTCGGTGCTGCACGCCATCGCCTTCATCGGCTACGTCATCGCCTTCTTCAACAGCATCTGGATCCTCTACGGCATCTGGCGCTCGGGGAAGGAGTGACTACGCGCAGACCGGGACCGCTTCCGCGCCGGCTCCCGGCGCCTCGGCCTGGGGCAGCCGGATCGCGGCCGAATTGAATTTCTTGCCGGTTCACCGGTTATTCTCTGGCTGTTCATCGCAGCAAGCCCGCAAACCTTGATTTATCACAAAGTCTGCAGCGCCACGATTCGCTACATTCCAGCAACCGCAGGTCCCGCGATCGTTGCGCCACCTGGTTGCGACAATCGGTCTGGATCGTGGAACATTCTGAAATTGCACAATAATTAAGGGAGGAAGATGCGCGAAATGCGATACGAGGCGCCCAAAACGCTGAAGGCCACCCTTGCCCTGCTGTCGGGCGCGAATGGGCGGGCGCGGATACTGGCCGGCGGCACGGACTTGCTGGTCGGGATGCGCGCCGGCCGCTTCGAGCCCGAGCTGCTGGTCGACGTCAAGGGCATTCCCGAGATGACCGCGATCGTCGCCGAAAACGGCGGGTTTCGTTTCGGCGCGGCCGTGACCGGCAAGGAACTGCTCGAGCACGAGGCGTTCGCAAGCGCGTGGCCCGGCGTGATCGATGGGGTCAAGTTGATCGGCTCGATCCAGGTGAAGGGGCGTGCCACCGTCGGCGGCAATCTCTGCAATGCCTCGCCCGCCGCGGACAGCGTTCCCGCCCTGATCGCGGCCGGAGCGTCCGTGAGCATCATGGGGCTCGACGGCAAACGCGAAGCGCGGGTCGAGGATATCGCCACCGGACCGGGCCAGACTTCGCTCGCTCGCGACGAAATCGTCACCTCGTTCCTGCTGCCGCGGCGCCCGCCGCATTCGGGCGATGCCTACCTTCGCTTCACCCCGCGCACCGAGATGGACATCGCGGTGGTCGGTGCCGGCGTCAATCTCTCGCTGGACGAGAGCGGCGTGTGCAGTGAGGCGCGAGTCACCCTCGGCGCGGTCGCCGCGCGCGCTTTGCTGGTGCCGGAGGCCGCCGCCGCGCTGATCGGCACCAGGGTCGATG
>JACQOJ010000045.1 GCA_016202605.1 Betaproteobacteria bacterium | reverse complement strand
GTCTTTGACCTCGGGCGCTACCCACATCCGGGTGCGTGTGCCGTGCTGCTGGAAGTGGCATTCGTCCAGATTCCATAGTTCGATGTCAGCGCGCCTGGCGAGGCGGCGCAGTTTTTTTAACCGCCGCGACCCGCACCGGGTCGGCTTGCGCCACCTGCGGTCGGGGTTTGCGCAGCCGAAACCCCATCTGGTGGAAGATGCGTTGGCACTGGCGTACCCCCAGCGCGACCTGATAGCGCTTCCTCAGATGCTCGCCCAAGAGCTTGCCATCCCACAGATTTTGCTCATGCCCGCACTCGCGCGGGTTGCGGCGCAATTCACGTTCCAGCCGTCTCCACTCGCGAGCATCGAGCAGGCGCGGCCGGCCGCTGCGCTCCCCCTCGCGCAAGCCCTCGAAACCGCCGCTCTCGAAGCGTTGCACCCAGCGCTGCACGGTACGGGCGTCTTCACCGAACAAATCGGCCACCGCCACGCAGCTCTGCCCGTTGGCCACCAGCAACACCCCGTGCAGTCGGTGGTCGTAGCGCGACTCATCGGATCGTCCAATCTCCTGCCGGATGGCAATTCGCATCACATCGGCGTCCCGGATCTGGAGCTTGCGCATCGTCGTCTCCCAAAAGGAACACGACAGCATTATACTCCATTTATGCGGCATTACTTATGTCGCTATGTTTAAGTCGGGGAGCGGGAATCCCCCAGGGTGTCATTCCCGCGCCACCCTGTGTCATTCCCGCGCAGGCGGGAATCCAATTTGAAGGCGGACCACCCATGCCCCGCTGGTACGTCATCCGCAGCAAACCCCGCGCCGAATCCACCGCGCGCACCCAGCTCGAGCGCCAGGGCTTCGGCGTCTACTTCCCGCAGCTCGTGAAACCCGCGCGCGTGCGCGGCCGCTGGCTCGACCGCATCGAGGCGCTGTTCCCCCGCTACCTGTTCCTCGCACTGGACGCCGGCAAACAGTCACTCGCCCCGGTGCGCTCCACGCTCGGCGTGACCAACATCGTGCGCTTCGGCACCGAATACGCGACCGTGACGCAGGAAGTCATCGAAGGATTGATGCGCCGGGCCGACCCGCAAACGGGCCTGCACCGGCTGGAAGAGCCGGTCTTCAAGCGCGGAGGACAGGTGCGCATATTGGACGGCCCCTTCGAGCGGCTCGAAGGCGTATTCGAGCGCTACGAAGGCGAAGAGCGCGCGCTGATCCTGCTCGAACTCCTGGGCCGTGCGACCCGCGTGCGCGTGCCGCTCGAGCAGTTGATTCCCGTGCCCGCCGGCTAGGAACGAATTTCTCCCTCTCCTTCGGGAGAAGGAGTGAGGCTGAGGAACATCTCCCTCTCCCCTCGGGAGAGGGTTGGGGTGAGGGATAACGATGCGAGCAGCCCCCGGCTGACCTTGCAGGGCGGTAGCGTGCCCGGACCCGCCGCGCTGATCCGCGCCCCACGAACCACGAACAACGAACAACGAACAACGAACCACCATTGTCTCCCCCCTCGATCGGGGGTATGCTTTGCGGGCCGGCGTCGTATCTGATTGTTGCCAATGAAAAAATTTGACAGGATTACGTCGAACCCCACCATCCTGGGCGGGCAGCCTACGATCCGCGGCATGCGCTTGACCGTGCGTCGCGTCGTGGAAGCATTGGTGCTGTACCCCGACTGGGATGATCTGCGCGCGGAATATCCCGAACTCGAGCCCGAGGATATCAAGCAAGCGCTCGAGTTCGCGGCCAGCAATCTCGACGATAAGATTATTCCGTTCGAGGCGGCTTGATTCGCCTCCTGCTGGACCAGGGTTTGCCCAGATCCGCGGCCAAACTGCTCTCGGCGGCCGGCTGGGATGTCGCTCATGTCGGCGACATTGGATTGAGCCGCGCGGAAGATGCGCGGATTCTCGAATGCGCCCGCGAGCAAAGAAGAACCTGCGTGACGCTGGATGCTGATTTTCATGCTCTTCTTGCTACGAGCGAGGCAAGATCACCGTCCGTGATTTGAATCCGTAGAGAAGGGCTGAATGGAAGGGCGATTTGCGACCTCCTCATCGACATCTCGTCGCGCGTCGAATCCGCCGTGAGCCGGGGGGCGCTTGTAACGATCACCGAGAAGTCGCTGCGCGTGAGGGCGTTGCCGATCGCAGCGAAGAAATCCTAGGGATCTTGTGACTCCATGTCGAACCGGCTTATATTGGGGCTACGTTCCAAGAGCCCCGATTCACGCGCCACGACCCACGAACCACGAACAACGAGCAACGAACAACGAACCACGAACAACGACCCACGACCAACGAACAACGAACAACGAGCCACGTCTTACCGGTAAAATAATTGAGGCTTCGACCGCTGTTTATTCGCCGAAGGAGCGACCGTCGTGAGTAACCCGAGCGAAGGCAATATTCTTGAAAAGCTGAAGGAACTGCCGCCCGAGCGCGTGGCGGAGGTGGAGGACTTCGTCGATTTCCTGCGCGCGCGCACCGAGGAGCAACGACTCGTTAAATCCGTAGCAAAGGCTTCGGAGCCGGCGTTCACGAGAGTCTGGGATAACCCCGAGGATGCCGACTACGATCGGCTATAGGACGGGGTCAAGATGCCGACCTACCGTTTCGGCGATGTCATCCTCGTGCCTTTCCCATTTACCGACCAGACCGGGACCAAGAAGCGTCCTGCTGTCATCGTCAGCAGCGCGACCTACAATCGCGAGCGTCGCGATGTAATCATCATGGCGATCACGAGTCAGGTGCGGGCTGCGGCTGCCCACGAAACGCTTATACAGGACTGGCAGGCCGCCGGATTGCTCAAGTCGTCGATCCTGAAACCCGTCGTCGCCACAATTGAGCAGCCGCTGATCATCAAAACTCTCGGTACGCTCAGCGACCGCGATCAGACAGCCCTGCGCAAGATTATCGGCGCGGTCTTCTGCTGACCGCGACCCACGAACAACGAACAACGAACAACGAGCCACAAACAACGAACAACGAACAACGAACAACGAGCAACGAGCAACGAGCAACGAACAACGAACAACGAACAACGAGTGACGAAGTCACACAAAGACCTCGACGTCTGGCGCGCCGGCATAGACTTGGCACGGGATATCTACGCACTGACGCGGTCTTACCCGAAGGAGGAACAGTACGGGATCGTCGGCCAGATGAGGCGCAGCGCGGTCTCGATCTCGAGCAACCTCGCCGAGGGGGCTGCGCGGCAGGGCAAGAAGGAGTTCATTCAGTTCCTTTACGTGGCAGTCGGTTCCGCGAACGAGCTCGACACGCAAATCGAGATCTCGCGCGCCGTTGGCTTCGGGGACGCAAAAAAGCTCTCCGCTGCCCAGGACAGTCTGACCCGCGTCATAATGCTGCTTCGTGGCCTCATCCGCTCCCTCAAAGCCGACCAATAACAGCGCCCACGATCCACGATCCACGAACAACGAGCAACGATCCACGAGCAACGAGCAACGAGCAACGATCCACGAGCAACGATCCACGAGCAACGATCCACGAGC
>JACQOJ010000044.1 GCA_016202605.1 Betaproteobacteria bacterium | reverse complement strand
GGCGCTGGTCTACTTTGCCGGCGTCGCCGTGTCGGTCTACCTGCTGGCGACGCGCTACCGCGCGCGCCTGGACGCCGTTACCGCCGAAACCATGCGCTGGACCGACTGGGCGAACATCACCGCGTTCGTCGCCGTCGTCGGCGGGCTGATCGGCCTGATGGCCATGCTGCATCTGGCCCCGATGTTCGCCGCGCTCTACGTCTTCCTCGCCGTCGCCGGCGCCCTGCTCGCCGCGCACCTGGTAGCGGTCGCGCGGACACACGACTGGTCGTGGCGCGCGCTCCTCGCCCCGCTCGGGCGCTTCGTGGACAACTTCGCGAACATGACCGCGGACCTGACGCTGCTGCTCGCGACGCTTTCGATCATGACCGGGGCGCTCGTCATTACCGGCGTGCCGACAAAGATCGGCGCCATTCTCATCGAGGCCGCCGGGGTCAACCTGGTCGCCATGGCGGCCGTCGCCTTCTTTTTCGGCGCGCTGCTCGGAACGGGGCTCCCGCCGGCGCCGACCTACATCATCACCGCCCTCGTGATCGCGCCGCCGATGATCAAGGTCGGCGTCGACCCGTGGGTGGTCCACTTCTTCGCCTTCTTCCTCGCGGTCTGGGGCGAGCTCACTCCGCCCACCTCGGTGGTCGCAGCGGTCACGGCGAAGATCGCGGACGCGCCCTTCATGCAAACGTTGTTCCGGGCGATAACGATCTGCGTCTCGCTGTTTATCCTGATGGGCGGGGTTTTCACCCGGCCGGAGATCGTCCTGGAGCCGGGGATCGCGCAAGTCGCGGCAATGCTGCTGATGATGACCGCGACGATCGGTATCAGTTTCAGCATCCAGGCGCAGTTCGCCGACCATCGCGGGATCGACCTCATGCTGCGTCTCGTGCTTGCCGCCGTCGCGCTGGTGGTGCTGTTCCATCCCGACCGCCAGGTCGCGGCGCTCGCCTGTGTCCCGGTCGGCCTGTTCGTCGGCTACTGGATCCTGCGGCGCCGGAACGCCCCGGTCGCCGCGCAGGCCGGCGCCGGCTGAGATCGCTCTGCCGGGGATTTGACCCCTCAAGCACCTGCTCGATCCGGGCACCATGCGCTCGTCGGCGGATGCTGCACTGAGTCAACGGCAGCCAGTCACGTATCAGTAACCCACGGCCTGCCCGTCGGTACGCCGTTCGGAGGCGGCGAAATAACCATCATCCATCCTGAAGATCAGCTGCGCGCGGCCAAAATCGGTCGACCAGCGATCGGCCTGCGTCATGTCGTGGCCACGGGCGCGGAGTTCGTCCACCACCCCGGCAGAGACGCCATACTCGACGTTGACATTGAGCCCGGTATCGATGCGCCAGCGTGGCGCGTCGGCGGCCGCCTGCGGGTTCTGGTGGTAGTCGACCATGCGCAACATCACCTGGGTGTGGCCCTGCGCCTGCATCGAGCCGCCCATGACCCCGAAGCTCATCAAGGGTCTCCCGTTCCGCATCACGAAACCGGGAATGATGGTGTGGAACGGTCGCTTCCGTGGCGCGACGATATTGGCGTGGCCGGGCTTGAGGCTGAATCCGTAGCCGCGGTTTTGCAGACTGATCCCGGTCCCGGGCACGACGACACCGGAGCCGAATCCGGAATAGTTGGATTGGATGTAGGACACCATCATCCCCGATTCGTCGGCAGCCGTAAGATAAACGGTTCCGCCCCGCGCGGGTTTGCCGGAGACCGGGAGACTTGCCTTTTTCATGTCGATCAGTTTCGCCCGCCCCTTGAGGTAATCCCGATCGAGCATCTCCGCCGGACTTGCGCGCATCGTCGCTGGATCGGATACGTATTCGTGGATGTCCGCGAACGCGAGCTTCACCGCCTCGATCTGCAGATGCAGGCTGTCCGCCGAATCCACGGGAAACCTCGCGATGTCGAAATTTTCCAGTGTCCCGAGCGCGATCAATGCCGCGATGCCCTGGCCGTTGGGCGGGATCTCGAGCAGCCGATATCCCCGATAATCGACGCCGATCGGCTCGACCCAGTCGTTGGTGTGAGCGGCAAGGTCCTCCACGGTCATCACGCCGCCACATTGCTTTGAATGCGCCGCGATCCTTTCGGCGAGATCGCCTTTGTAGAAAGCTTCGCCCCGGGTCTCCGCGATGCGCTTCAGGGTCTTCGCCTGGGCGGGAAACGAAAACTTCCCGCCCGGTTCCGGCGCGCGCCCCTGCGGCATGAAAGCCTCGGCGAATCCCGGCTGCGACTTCAGTTCGGGCGCCTGATTTGCCCACAGCCGGGCGATGGTCGGCGACATCATGAATCCGTCCTGCGCGTATTTGATCGCCGGCTCGAACAGATCGCCGAACGGAAGCTTGCCGAATTTCTCCGACAACGCAACCCAGGCGGACACGCAGCCCGGCACGGTGACCGAGTCCCAGCCGCGGTGCGGCATTTCCTTCATGCCTTTGAAACGCTCGGGCGTCCACCCCGCCGGTGAGCGTCCTGAGGCATTCAGGCCGTGAATTTTCTTTCCGTCCCACAGGATGCAGAACGCGTCGCTGCCGATGCCGTTGCTGGTCGGTTCCAGCACCGTGAGGGAAATCGCGGTCGCGAGTATGGCGTCGACCGCGTTTCCGCCCCTGGCGAGCATCCGCAATCCCGCCTGCGCGGCGAGCGGCTGTGAAGTTGCCACGACGTTGCGCGCCAGGACCGGCATGCGCTGGGAAGGATAGGGAAATTGCCAATCGAAAGGGGTCATGTTCCGGATCATTACTTGATGCAGACCGGGGATTTTACCGGAATTGCCTCAACCCGACAGGTTGTCGCGCATCGCAGCCGCGGTTGCGGCATGACGCACACAAACAAAAACGGGCGGCCGCGTGGACCGCCCCGCGCTTTGATACCGCATGTTATTGCGGTTCGATGCCCGCTTCCCGCGCCACCTTGATCCATTTCGCGATTTCGGCCTTGTTGAAAGCGTCATGTTCCTCCGGTGTGCTCGCTACCGGTTCCGCGCCGCGGTCGATCAGTGTCTTGCTCACCACCGGGTCCTTGAGCGCCCTGACGAGCGCTGCGTTGACCTTTTCGATGATGGGGCGCGGCGTGCCGGCCGGCGCGAACATCGCGAAGCCGCTCGATACCACGAATCCTTTCAATCCCTGCTCCTCCATCGTGGGAACCCGGGGCGCGGCGGGCGAGCGTTTCTTGCCGGTCTGCGCGATCATGCGCAGCTTTCCCGACGCGACGTGAGGCACTGCCGCCGGCATGCTCGGGAACTGCATCTGCACCTGGCCGGCGACAAGATCGACCATCGACTGCCCCGAGCCCCTGTAGTGAACGGCCGTCAGCCTGACTCTGGCCATGGCGTTGAGCAACTCCGCGGAAAGATGGCCCACAGTGCCGCGCCCCGCTGTCGAATAGAAGATCTCCCCCGGGCGGGCCTTGGCGATGGCGAGGAACTCCTTCAGATTCTTCACCGGCAGCGAGGGGTGGACCACGAAGGCTGTCGGCACGTCCGCGATCACGCCGATCGGCGCGAAGTCCTTGACGGAGTCGTAAGGGAGCTTCCTGATCATGGCCGGGTTGATGGTATGCCCGGCGGAGACCATGATGATAGTGTAGCCGTCGGGTGCCTGCCGCGAGGCGAAATCGGTGCCGATGGTGCCGCCGGCGCCGCCGCGGTTATCGACGATGATCTGCTGACCGAGGAATTCGCCCATTTTGGGCGCGAAAATACGTCCTATGATGTCGGTATTGCCGCCGGGTACAAACGGTATGACCATCCGGACCGGCTTCGCGGGATACGCCTGCGCCGACGCATGACCTGCCGCCACGGCAAGAACCGCGGCGATCAGCGGTCCGATCGAACGAAGCAATGCTGGCATGATTTTCTCTCCTGTGATTGGTTGCCGCGAAAAGGACCGGCTGCGAACGAGCTGCGCCGGGTCCGGCTCGGCGGCGGATTGTGTAAGCGTGCTGACGCATTTGCCGTGGAGAATGATACTACATAAGGCGTTTGCTTCACGCCGGGATGAATCAATGTTCCGCGATGTGAGTTTACGGTTAACAGGGGGCGCCGGATCAGGATAAAATCATCCGTGAGCACTCACAAAGCCTTCTTCCAGGAGAGACGACCATGGCTTCCAGCCGCATGACGATCATGGGATCCCGGCACGTGATTTCCGCCGGGCATTACCTGGCGGCGCACGCAGGCTTCCAGGTCCTCGAAGCGGGCGGCAATGCAATCGACGCGGGAGTCGCGGCGGGCATCGCCATCGGCGTGCTGCAGACCGACAAGGTGAACTTCGGCGGTGTGGCGCCGCAGATCATCTATACCGCGAAGAACAGGAAAGTCCATTGCATCGACGGTCTTGGCGTGTGGCCCGGGGCCGTGACGCCCGACTACTTCGTGAATGAGCACGGAGGCAAGATCCCGCCCGGGGTGGAGCGCTGCGTCGTGCCGGCCGCGCCGGACGCGTGGATCACGGCGTTGGAGAACTTCGGCACCATGGGCTTCGGCGAAGTTGCCGCGGCGGCGATCCGCTTCGCGCGCGACGGATTTCCAATGTATCCGCTGATGTCGAAGTTCATCACGGAGAATCGCCACGCGTACGAGCGCTGGCCGTCGAGCCGGAAAGTGTTTCTACCAAAGGGCCGGCCGCCTCAAGCGGGCGAAATCTTCGTGCAGCCCGATCTCGGCCGCACCATGCAGTACATGGCCGACGAGGAGAGAAAGACGGCGCGCAGAAAGGGGCGCAAGTCGGGACTCGAGGCGGCGCGCGCGGCCTTTTACAGGGGCGACATCGCGCGCACGGTGACGAAATTCATCGAGAAGGAGGGCGGTCTCATGCGCTACGAGGACTTCGCCGGCTTCCGTGTGAATTTCGAGCCGACGGTGCGCGCGCGCTTCGACGGGATCGAGCTTCACGCCTGCGGGCCGTGGTCGCAGGGGCCCGTGCTGCCGATGGCGCTCAACATCGTCAAGGGCTTCGATCTCAAGGCGATGGGGCACAATTCGCCCGAATACATTCACGTCATGACCGAGGCCCTCAAGCTCGCGTTCGCCGACCGTCACCATCACTTCGGCGATCCGAAATTCATCAAAGTCCCGATCCGCGGACTCATGTCCGGGAAATATGCCGAACATCGCCGCTCGCTGATCAGCGTCGAGAAGGCCTGGCCCGAAATGCCGCCCGCCGGAGATCCGAACACGTTTGAACAGCTTCGGCATCGCTGCGTGCCGGCGCCGCAGCCCCGGGACGCGCCCGGCCCGGGCGATACGTCCTACCTGTGCGTCATCGACCGTGACGGCAACGCGTTTTCGTGCACGCCGAGCGACGGTTCCGACAAGACGCCCATCATTCCGGGGGTCGGCATCGTGTGCTCGGGGCGCGGCACGCAATCATGGTCCGATCCTGAACACCCGTGCTCGGTCGCCCCGGGCAAGCGTCCGCGGCTGACGCCGAATCCGGCAATGGCGTTCAAGAACGGGCGCGCCTACATGCCGTTCGGCACGCCCGGCGGCGACGTGCAGACGCAGGCCATGTTGCAGGTGTTCCTCAATATCAACGTGTTCGGGATGGCGCCGCAGGATGCGATCGAGGCTCCGCGCTTTTCAACCTACAGCTACCCGGGATCCTTCGAGCCGCACCCGTATTATCCGGGCCGCCTTTACCTCGAATCGCGCATCGACAAGTCCACCGGGAACGCGCTCGCCCAGCGCGGCCATCAGGTGTACTGGTGGGACGAGATGACGTGGCTCGCGGGCGCGGTGTGCACGATTGTCGCCGACCACAGGAACGGCGTGCTGCACGGCGGCGCCGATCCGCGGCGGCCGGCGTATGTCCTGGGTTGGTGATGCGGGAAACAAGGAGATCGCGATTCACGCCATGCGGACGGCGGTTGCCGGTGATGAGGGGCTGAAAATGAACGCGTTCGGCTGGTACTTCGCTCTGTTGACATGTCTGGTATTCGTATTGCCGGTTGACGGGGCGCGGGCCCAGACCTATCCCGACCGGCCGGTGCGGTTGATCGTGGGCTTTCCGCCCGGGGGTGCGGCCGACATCCTGGGCCGCATCTCCGCACAGAAACTCACGGAGGGCCTCGGGCAACAGGTCGTGGTCGACAACCGTGGCGGCGCCGGAGGGCTGATCGCCACCGAAATCGCGGCCCGGGCGAATCCGGACGGATACACGCTGCTTTTTGCCTCGATTCCCCACGTGATCAATCCGCATCTCTACCGCAAGGTGAAATACGATGCGATCAGGGATTTCACCCCGGTCGTGCAGTTCGTCGCGGTCCCCTTGATGATGGCGTCGCATGCGTCGTTGCCGGCGAAGTCGGTCAAAGAATTGATCGCCTATGCCAGGGCGCATGCCGGCGAGCTTGACTACGGTTCGGCCGGCAGCGGCTCCTCGAGCCACCTTGCCATGGAGCTGTTCAAGACCATGGCCGGCGTCGATATCGTGCACATTCCTTTCAAGGGCACCGGTCCGCTCATTACCGACATGGCAGCCGGACGGGTGAAGCTCACGATCGCCAGCGCGGTTCCGTTGTCGCCCCAGGTGCGATCGGGCCGCCTCCTGGCTCTCGCGGTGACAAGCCCGAAGCGCGCCGCGGCGTTTCCGGACGTCCCGGCGATCGCCGAAACGGTGCCCGGATATGAGGTGATCAACTGGTTTGGCATTCTCGCGCCGGACGGGACGCCCAAGGCGGTGGTCGCCCGCATCAACAGCGAGCTCAACAAGGCGATTCAATCTCCCGAACTCGTGAGAATGCTCAACGCGCGTACCGCGGAACCGGTCGGCGGGACACCGGAAAACTACGCAACGGTGATCAGGAGCGATTTTGCGAAATGGGCCAAGGTCGTCAAGGAATCCGGCGCGCGCGTTGATTGACGCGCGGATGAGACCGCAAGCGACGGGAACCCCAGTTGTCCGACAGGTTGGCGCTTCGCGATCCGCGGCAGTATCCCGTGCTCCAGCCGGGCGGCGAACTCGCGGCGCTGGTCGCGAGGCACGCGCGCGAAAATGACGGCGAGGCGAGAAGTGCGCTGTTGTCGTGGCTCGAGCAGTGCCTGAAGGAGGGAAAGGATCGCGACATTGCGCGCGCGCTGCAGCAGGCGCCGTCTCAAGCCGCGTATCGCGCGCTGCGGGATCTGTTGTGCTGTGCCGTGGATCACGCCGGGAAAGAAACGGATCGCCGCGCCGTAACGGCCCGTATGTTTGCGTTTCCCGTCATCCTCGTTGTCGCTGCAAAGGGTCGCGCGAAAGTGCCCGGTTCAGTTCCTGAAATCAGCGCGATCCAGGCGCTCCTCGAACGGCATGGCGCCCTGGGCGCGACGCGGAACTTCGGTCTGGGCAATGCGTTATCGACATTCGAGGCGCTCGAATCGTTGCCGCCAAGCACGATTTACGGCTGGCACGCCGATTGGGCCGCGGGCGGCGGACAGCGCGAATTCACGCCGTCCCCGGTTGCGGTTACTTCGGTCCGGGAGCAGGTCCATCTGCGCTTTCTGGTGGGCGCCGCCATCACCCCCGGGGACGCGCCATCGTTCCTGGAAACTGCCGCCAACATTGGAACATGGGGCATGGCATTCGCGCGCGCCCTGGGGCGGCAGCTCGGACAGCCCGGTCTCGACCTCCTCACCGTGCCGCGCCCGCCATTGAGCCTGATCAAGGCCGCGCATGCGGGCAAGGCCGCCCAACTCGAGCTTGCATTCAACCTCTTTGCGAGCAACACGCTCCGGGACTTCCGCTCGAAGATTGGTGACCCGACGGTGATAATCTCGGCGCACCGGCTGCGAGCCGGCGGCGCGGAAATACGGGTGAGCATGAGTTCGGCGCTCGACGAAGCGCTGCTGGAAGGTTTTCGCTGGCCGCTGCATCCGATCGATGACCTCGGCCGGATCCTGAACGTCATCGACGAATTGCTGCTCGACTGCCGCGTGACCGACGTGCGGACTGTCGAATCCGTAATGCCCGAGTACGTGGGCTCCGGCATGCTTTTCCTGCGGGAAGGGCTGGTACCTCGCCCCGCGCCGGCCCGCTAGCGCCGATCAAGACCGCGCAAATGCCACCTTGAACACCGTCCCCCGGCCGACGGCCCCGTCGTGCACGGAAACGTCCGCGCCGTGGGCGCGGGCAATTTCCCGGACGATCGCGAGCCCAAGACCGCACCCTCCCGGCGCGCTTCCGGCAACCCGGTGAAATCGTTCAAAGATGCGCGCGTGCTCATCCTGCGGAATTCCCGGTCCCTCGTCTTCGACAGACAGCTCGACATGCGGTGAAGCGGAAAGTCTCACCGTGACGCGGCCGCCGGGCTTCGCGCCATAGCGAATCGCATTGTCGATCAGATTGTTCAACATTTCTGCAAGAAGGAATTCGTCGCCACTGACCATCACCGGGCCGGATTCCCCTTCATATCCCAGATCTATGTCTCGCGCCAGGGCTTCCGGCACCCAGTCCCTGCATGTCCGTTGCACCAGCACGGCCAGATCGAGCGGCCTGAACTCGCGGGCCGCTTCGTTTCCGGGTTCGGCGCGCGCAAGGGTCAGCAACTGATTGACGAGCCGGGTGACGCGGCGCGACGCGAGCTGCAGTTGCATCAACGCGGGTTTGACGGTGTCGGTGTCGTGCGCGAGCAGTGCCCGTTCAGTTTGCGCGGCAAGTCCCGCCAGCGGAGTGCGAAGTTGATGGGCCGCCTCGGCAATGAAGCGTTGCTGGGCGCTCAAGGCCGCCGCCAGGCGCTGCATCAGGTCGTCGATCGCGTGCGTCAGAGGGCGAACCTCTTGCGGCACCTCGTAGTCGCCGATCGTGCTCAGATCATTCCAGCCGCGTTTCGCGAGCGTCCCTGCCAGGCGCTGCAGTGGGCCGAGGCCACGGCGAATCCCGAACCAGACGATTACGGCTATCACTATGGGAAGCGTTACGACCGGTGCCAGGAAATCCGCTATCAGCAGGCTTCTGGACAGGTTGCTGCGCTTGATCAGCGTCTCCGCCACAAGTATCGTGGCGGTAAGCGACCTTGCGTCATCGACCAGACTATAGGCGCAGACGCGAACCGGTGCGCCGCCGACCGTCGCATCGTAAAAGCGGACCAGCGGGGTGGGTTTTGCCGGTTCGAAGGGAGCGGCCAGGTCGCTGCGGCCCGCGACTGTTTCTCCCGTGGTGGAAATTACACGATAGAAAACCCGGTCGACCGGATCCGACCGGATCATTTCCTCCGCTGCTCTTGGAAGGTCCAGCATCGGTTTGCCATCGTGACCGAATCGGACTTGCTCCGCCAGCGTCTTGGCGCTGTCGAACAGTGCCTCATCATATGCGTCGTTCGCAAATCCCAGGGACACGGTGTAGGAAATGAATGAACTGACCATTGCCACGACGAGTACCGGAGGCACCAGCCACCACAGCAACTGCGCCCGCAGGCTGTTACGCACACGGTCGAGGCGGTCATTCAGCATCTGGAGAGACATGTGCCCGGATGCCGGCAGGCTCCATGAGATATCCCAGACCGCGCACCGTCCGGATCACGACGCCCGAATCCTGGAGTTTCTTGCGCAGTCGATGAACGTGGATCTCGATGACGTTGGGGCCGACATCCTTGTCCAGTTCATAGAGGCTGTGTATGAGGGCTTCCTTGCTCACCACCCGGCCGGCGCGGCTCGCCAGTACTTCCAGAACCGCCTGTTCACGCGCCGAAAGGTCGAGTGACACGCCATTGATGAGCGCCCTGCGGCCTTTGAGATCCACCGCGAGTTGTCCGATATTGATCAAATTATCGGAAGCACCCTGCGCGCGGCGCATCAGCGCCCTCATGCGGGCTTCCAGCTCACCCATGACGAAGGGCTTTGTGAGATAGTCGTCCGCTCCCAGATCGAGCCCGTGAATGCGATCGTGCACCGCATCGCGCGCGGTAAGCACGAGGACGGGAACGTTTTGCTTACGGTCGCGCATGCGCCGCAGAACTTCAAGCCCGTCCATCCTTGGAAGTTCGATATCGAGGATGACGAGGTCGTAGTCGTCCGTTGAGAGTGCCCGGTCGGCCTCGGTCCCCGTCATCAGGCAATCCACCGCGTACCCGAGACTTCGCAGCGAGTGGGTGAGCGCGTCAGCGAGGACCGGATCGTCCTCAACCACAAGAATGTGCACGTGATTCTCCTGTACATCGCGCCGGATGCGGCGGGACCCCAAGAGCGCCCCGTGTATCACACATGAAAAGCCCGCGTCAACGGATTTATCCTCCCCCGTCCGGCATGTGGCGGCCATGCGCAGTGCGACAGAACGTCTCCAGCGCCGGCAATCTCGCGGCATGTCCGAGATCTTATTGGGTCGCGGGCGACACCGTCGTCAACGTAGCGACAAGCGGCAACTTTGCATCGAATCTCGTCGATCAGCAAAGCGGAAGGTGTCGACCTGACGAAAGATGGCACGCTGACCATGAGCAGCGCCATCATTCAGGACCTGTTTACACATGGCAAGCTCATCGCTGATCGACGTTGGCGCGGCGTTTGGCCCGGCATGCAAGTGCCGGGCCCTGCGCTTCCGGCTCGAATCGTGTCGCTTGGACTGGCGGGTTTCCTGAGTCCCGGTTCGGCATGGAGGGCGGTCGAGATGGCAATTCCTTTCGCCCCGGCTGTAAACAAGGAAAGGTTCAAGCAAGGTTCAGGTGCGAAAATGAATGCTGCGTCGCGGCCTCCCGCGGTGATGCAAACCGTCGGGACGGCAGGTTCAGGCGTCAATGGGTGATGGACCAAGTTACGGAAGCGATGTCATGATCAGGATTCTTACCGCAGTTTGCGTTTTTCTCGCACCCTTCCTGGCGTTGGCGGATGTGTCCACCAGCTCCCCGCCCGTTGAGACAGACGCGACGGGCCTGGTCGTGTTCGTTGTTCTAATTGTTGGCATGGTTGGAGGATTTTTCTGGTTCATCTGGAGCAAGGAAAAGAACGCCAAGAAAGACCGTCCACCGGCGGATGCGCGGAACGGTTGACGCAGTTGAAGTGATCCAGGATCCGGTGCGAGCGCGCGCCCCGGAGATATAATCGACAGCAAAACGGGCAATACCCCGCCTGGATTCTCATTCCGGGTGTCGCGTAGCCACGTCTATGGTATGTTGGAATCACGCAAGTGATTCACATGCCGGACACGCGCCCCTACCACGATCTCACCCCTGACCGCATTCTTGATGCCGTGGAAAGCGCCGGTTTTCGCGGCGACGGGCGGCTGCTCGCGCTCAACAGCTTCGAGAACCGCGTGTATCAGTTGTGGCCGGAAGAAGGCGAGCCCGTCGTCGCCAAGTTCTATCGCCCGGGACGCTGGTCGGACGCGGCGATAAACGAGGAGCACGAGTTCGCGCTGGAGCTGGCGGCGCGCGAGATTCCGGTAGTGGCGCCGCAGATAATCGGGGGCAGGACGTTGCATCATCATGCCGGGCATCGCCTGGCCCTCTATCCGCGCCGCGGGGGCCGCAGCCCGGAGCTCGAGAACCGCGATGTGCTCACCTGGCTGGGGCGTTTCATCGGACGCATTCACGCCGCCGGCGCGGTCAAGCCGTTTTCTCATCGGCCCGCTCTGGACATCGAGAGCTTTGGATACGAGCCGTCCCGTTTCGTTCTCGACAACGGTTTCGTGCCCCCCGATCTTGCCGCGGTGTACGATAGTGTCGTCAAGGACGTGCTGGGACGCGTGGCGCGTGTCTTTCGCCGGGCGGAGCCGGTCTGCATGATCCGGTTGCATGGCGACTGTCACGCGGGGAACATCCTGTGGACCGACGGCGGGCCGCATTTCGTCGATCTCGACGATGCGCGCATGGGCCCGGCGGTGCAGGACCTCTGGATGTGTCTGGCCGGGGACCGCGCGGAGATGCAGGTGCAGCTTGCCCCCCTGGTTGCGGGCTACCGTGAATTCTGCGATTTCGACGCCGGAGAACTGCTCTTGATCGAAGCCTTGCGCACGCTGCGCATGATCCACTATGCCGGGTGGCTTGCGCGACGCTGGGACGATCCGGCGTTCCCGCAAAACTTCCCGTTCTTCAATACGCAGCGCTACTGGCAGGATCACATCCTGGCTTTGCGCGAGCAGGCGGCGCTGCTCGACGAGCCGCCACTGGAACTCGCGGCGTGAAGCCGAAAATGGTGCTCGACCTCCTCGTGCCGGTTGCAATCGCTTATGGCGGCCTGCTCCTGCTCATCTTCCTGTTCCAGTCGAGGCTCGTCTATTACCCGCAGATCGGGCGTGAAATGGCGCTGACGCCGCAGGCCTACGGTCTTGCCTACGAATCAGTCGAAATCAGGACGGAAGATGGCGAGAGGCTCATGGCGTGGTGGGTTCCGGCGGAAGGCGCCCGCGGGACGGTGCTCATTTTTCACGGCAACGCGGGCAATATCTCGCATCGGCTCGACTATCTGCGCATGTTCAACCGGCTGCGCTACTCGACGATGATCATTGATTACCGGGGATACGGTGCCAGCACGGGTGCGCCGTCCGAGGAGGGGACTTATCGCGACGCCCTGGCCGCCTGGCGCCATCTCACCGAGCAACGGGGCGTGCGGCCCGCCGACATCGTGCTGTTCGGCGAATCGCTGGGGGCTGCCGTCGCCACCTGGCTCGCCGTGCGGCATCCGCCGCGCGCCCTGGTGCTGGCCTCAACCTTCACGTCGGCCAACGACCTTGGCGCGCAGGTCTATTGGTTCCTGCCGGTGCGGCTCATCAGCCGCTTCGGCTACGACAATCTGGCCAACCTGAAAGCGGTCAGGGTGCCGCTGCTCATCGCGCACAGCAGGGAAGACGACATCGTGCCCTTTGCGCACGGACAACGACTGTTCGCAGCGGCGAATGAACCCAAGCGATTTCTCGAAATGCGGGGCGGGCATAACGACGGGTTCATTTTCATGCACGAAGAGTGGATCAACATGCTGGCGGAGTTTCTTGCGGCGTACGCGACCGGGGACGCCGATGCGCAGGCGGCCCGTCCCGCCGTCGGGCTGTGAGAAATGGCAAGCGGCAAACCGGCGGCTCAGTGTTCGAGCAAATCTGCCACGTAATCGGCGATCGCCAGCGACGAGGTAAGTCCCGGCGACTCGATGCCGTAGAGAGTTACCAGGCGGCGGACGCCGTGCTCGCGCGGTCCCTGAATCACGAAGTCCGCCGCCGGCTCGCCCTTCCCCGTAATCTTCGGGCGGATTCCCGTGTAGCCGGCCTGCAGCGTACCGTCCCGCAGGCCCGGATAGTAACGGCGGATCGCTTCGTAGAAAGCGGCCGCGCGCGTTTCGTCGAAGCGGTAGTCGATGCGGTCGATCCAGGCGAAATCCGGTCCGAACTTGACCTGTCCGCCCAGGTCCACCGTCACGTGGACGCCCAGCCAGTCCCGGCGCGCCACGGGATAGATGAGCCGTTTGAACGGCGCGGCACCGGTGAGCGTGTAGTAGTGGCCGATCGCGTAGTGCGTCGGGGGTATCGATGCGGGCGGAATGCCGGTGATGCTGCGGGCCACCGCCTGCGCGTGGAATCCGGCCGAATTGACGACCGTACCACAGAGGATGTCCAGCGATTCCCTGCCGCCCACGTCGAGCACGATGCCGTCGCGCGTGACCGCTCCCGAAACGACGGGGCTTGCGAGCGCGAGTGCGGCGCCATGGTCCTCGGCGTCCCCGAGATAGGCGAGCATGAGCCCGTGGCTGTCGATGATCCCGGTGGAGGGCGACAGGAATCCCGCCACGCCCCGCACCTCGGGCTCGAGTCGGGCGATGTCATCCGCGTCAAGCAACTCGAGATCATTGACGCCGTTGATCTCGGCCTGGTCCCGGTACTCGTTCAGGCCTTCGATCTCCTCCGGCGCAGTCGCGACGATCAGCTTGCCGATGCGCTTGTGACTCACGTCGTGCTCGGCACAGTAGCGATAGAGGGCGAGCTTGCCGGCGACGCACAGGCGCGCCTTCAGCGAGCCGGTGGGATAATAGATCCCGGCATGAATTACTTCGGAACTGCGCGAACTGGTGTGCGTGCCGAACGCTTCTTCCGCTTCGAGGATCACGACCTCGCGTCCGGCGATCGCGAGCCGGCGCGCGATCGCCAGGCCGACGGCGCCCGCGCCGATCACCGCGCAATCAATTCTTTCTGTCATGGTTGAATGGTGGACCCTGAACGCGCCGGACGCCGGGAATCCGTTCCGCAGGCCGGGCGCGGGGTATGATCGGTCGCCGCATATCTTGCGTCGCGGAATTGTACTGGAATCATGAGTGCCGCGTGGGATCCGGATTTTCTCCAACGTTCACCGATGTTTGAACCGCTGCGGCTGTACGGCGCCGCCGCGAGCGGTCCGCGCTGGCCGGCGCCCGGGGAATTGCAGCGCCTTGCCGATGCGCGCCGGCCACCGCCCGCCTCGCGCGGTGGCGCGGCATTGAGGTTCGTGACCCAGGGACGCAAGGCCCGGGCGTGGGAAGAGAAGTACGAAGCGCGCATCTATCTCAAGGGCGAAGTCCAGATGCGCCCCGACAACTGGCACGATCTCCTCAACGCGCTGGTGTGGCTTACTTTCCCGCGCGCGAAAGCGGCTCTCAACGAGCGGCACTACCGCGCACTCCTCGACCAGCAGCACAGCGGGGTGCGCAACCGCGGTCCGCTTCAGGATGTGATGACGCTCTTCGATGAAGGAGGCGTCATCGTTGCGGCCCGCGACCGGGAGCTACTGCGGCTCCTCGCCGATTTCGCGTGGCAAGATCTGTTCTGGCGCAGCCGGGGGCGCGTTATCACCGGGATGCGCTTCTATCTTTTCGGCCATGCACTGTACGAAAAGGCGCTCAATCCGTTTACCGGCATAACCGGCCGCGGCATACTATTCGAGGTGGATCAAGGTTTTTTGGCCGCGCCCCTTGTCGCTCAGATTGCTTCGCTTGACCAGCGGCTTGCAACCCGGCTGCTCGACCAGGACAGGTGGCGTTCGACCCGTGAACTGGCGCCGGTGCCGATTCTGGGCGTGCCCGGCTGGTGCGCGGACAATGTCTGCGAGACCTATTACGACGACGCCGCCCAATTTCGCGCAGGGAGACGGCAGGAAAGCCGCGGGGTGTAAGGTTCAGGCTGCGGCGTAAAGCGTGACCTCGTTCTTTCCCCTCTGCTTGCTCGCGTACATGGCCTGATCGGCCTTCTTCATGATGGTTTCGAAATCGTTGCCGTGCTCCGGAAAGCCCGCGACCCCGATGCTGGCGGTTATCCGCACGGTTTTTTCCCGGATCGAAAGCGGCGTGTTCTCTATGCTCTGGCGGATGCGGGCCGCGACACCGCCGGCATTGCCAAACGCCGTTTCGGGCAGGATGACGACAAATTCGTCACCACCGTAGCGGCCGACGATATCGGCTTCGCGCAACTGATTCTGGATACATTGAACGGTCAGCTTGAGCAGCCGGTTGCCGGCTTCGTGGCCGTATGAGTCGTTGACCGCCTTCAGGCTGTCCGAGTCGATCATCAGAACGCTGCACGGGCGCGCGTAGCGCGCGGCCTGCTTGAACACGCGTTCGGACATGATGTCGACCGCGCGCTTGTTGAAGACACCGGTCAAATCATCGGTTTCGGACAGCAGCTTGATCTGGGTCAGCGCGCGCCGGATGTCGGCCGACAACATGGTGGTGACGTACGCGACCAGGACAAGCGGGGCGATATGTGTCGCCAGCGTGGTCAGATATGACGAGAATCCGATCGTGTACGCCCGTCCCTCGTAGCCCAGCCAGGCATAGCAGGCGGCGATCAGCATCATCTGGAGCACCGTCGCGAGCTTGCCCAGCGTGAGCGCGCTCGTGATGATGACAAGAAGATAGAGATTCACCAGGGGGCTTTCGATCCCGCCCGAGTAATGAAGAACCCAGGTGATGAAGACGATCATCACCCAGGTCTCGATCGCGAGCTTCCAATGAGATTCCCTGCGGTAGAAATTGGCGTAGTGGAAGATGAGCACGAACGCGGCAAAGAGCACCATCGCCATTACCAGGGCGGTGGAGCCCTGCGGATCGGGCGCGAGCACGATCTGGTAGAGCATGACCAGGATCAGCAGGAGCCACTCGATTTCCGACACCGTGCGCGCGAACCCGCGCAGTTCTTCGGCGGAAAGGCTGGGATCGAAGATCAGGTTGGAGCGCGTCACGGGTGCGTCATGCGGGCAGTCCGGGCTGGCGGGAGCGCGGCCATCGGTCGCGGCCCCCTTCGCCGGCGGTGACCCCGGAGTGCGCTGTCAATTAGGGCGCGGCCGTCAAGGATCGACGCGCTACAGGAAAATGTTCGCGTGCAGGGCATCCGAGTAGTCATTCGGGCCGGGGATGGCTCCAAGATATTGTATGTATTTGGTTATTCTTGTGGCGCTAGTGCCGATTCTGGCTCGGATAGTAATCCAAAACCTCACAAAACGAAAGGTTTTCAATCCCGCTCGACAGTCGATTGTCTGCACGTCTCCCGGGTCTTGGCATGCCGGGACCGACGCGCGACGAAATGCGGCTTTCAGTGGGCAACGGACGCGTGCCGCGACGCGGGTCATGCCCTCGGCAGCGGACGGTTCGGCGCGCAGATGGACGTGACGCTCACCAACAGCGAAGGCCCGGTCACGTTCTGGCTGCACGTCGCCCCGCGAATCCGCAGGGGAGGCGTATTGAACTCGCGCGACCAGCCCCCATCTAACGCAACGGATCAACCACCACGAGGACAACCGATTTATGAAAAGGATTTTCCTGTACCTGGTCACCAACCTCGCCATCGTGCTGGTCCTCAGCGTCACTTTGCGGCTGCTGGGTGTCGACCGGATGCTCGATGAACAGGGTGTCGGGATCGATTTCAACGCCCTCCTGGTGATCGCCGCGGTCCTGGGCTTCGGTGGCTCCTTCATCTCGCTGCTGATGTCGAAGTGGAGCGCGAAAATGATGACCGGCGCGCAGGTCATCGAGGTGCCTTCCAATATGTCCGAGCGCTGGCTGGCGGATACCGTCAAGCGTCAGGCGGCGAAGGCGGGGATCGGCATGCCGGAGGTCGCCATCTACGACTCGCCGGAAATCAACGCCTTTGCGACCGGGTGGAACCGGAACAACGCGCTCGTCGCCGTGAGCACCGGGCTGCTCAACAACATGTCGCAGGACGAAGCCGAGGCGGTGCTCGGACATGAGGTCAGTCATGTCGCCAACGGGGACATGGTGACCCTCACGCTCATCCAGGGCGTAGTCAACACTTTCGTCATTTTCCTGTCGCGGGTCATCGGCTACCTCGTCGATCGCGTGGTGTTCAAGGTGGAGCGCGGACATGGCCCGGCGTTCTTCATCACGGTCATCGTCGCGCAGCTCGTGCTGGGCATCCTGGCAAGCATCATCGTGATGTGGTTCAGCCGGCAGCGGGAATTCCGGGCCGATGCCGGCGGGGCGGATCTTGCCGGGCGCAGCAAGATGATCGCCGCGCTCGAACGGCTCAAGCTGAATCACCAACAGTCGCAATTGCCGGATCAGATGGCGGCGTTCGGCATTTCCGGCGGCGTGGCGAGCGGCCTGAAATACCTTTTCATGTCGCACCCGCCGCTGGACGAGCGCATCGCGACATTGCAGGCGGCAGGCAGCGTATCCCCCGTGCGCCGCGCGTGACCGGCGGTCAGCCGATCGAACAAGGCCCGCGTGAAGCGGGCCTTGTTGTTTCGGGAAGCGCGGGCGCCCGACCGCGGTTCGTCTGCATCAAGGCTTCAGCAGGGGAGCTTTGAGATTTCCGGCGACATTCAAGGTGCCGCGCGCGACGATTACCGTTCGTGATCCGAGTTCGGCCGTTATTCGACCGGCGAGTTCGCCGTCGGGTGCGATGTCGAAGCTGCCGGTGGCATTCATCGGTCCGGAAGTCAGGCGCAGCTGCCGGTAGGAATACCGGTTGCCGGAGACCTGCAGGGATCCGGCGAGGACATCGAACTTCGTGGTGCCGCCGCGCACGCCGTCGCGCGACGGCGACTGGATGGCACGCACGATGTCGATGTTGTTGAGCGAGCCCCTCTCGATATTGAAGCTGGCGTCGATGCGCTGGTTGGCGAACAGCGTCGCCAGCGAGTTGCTCTGCGTCGCATAGGACACGTTGGCGCTCAACGTGCCGCTCGCCGCGAAATCGCGCGTGAAGGCCGCCAGCAGCCCGCCCAGATCGCCGTTCGTGAGATTGAATTCCCCCGCGACCCTGAAGCCGCTTCCCCAGTTTACCTTGGCGACACCCTTGATCGCGCCGCGCCGCACGCTGCCCTCGATCCTGGTAACCGTCGCCTGCTGCCGGTCGATCACCGCCGTCATCGCGAGTTCGTCGAACTCCACGCGCGGCCCGAGCGGGAGTTGCCAGCCGCGCGCGTCGAGATGGGCCTGCCATGCCTTGTCCTTGGGCATGAATTCCACTCTCGCCTTGCCGTCGTTGACCACCGCCTTCTGCACCGCACCGTCGCGCGCGAGCGTGACGTCGGCGTCGAAGGCCGGCAGCTCGATCTCCTTCACGTCCAGCCGTACCCGGTTCAGACGTACCTTCCGGACCCGCAGCGGTTGCGCTCCGGATTGCGGCTTGATCCACTCGGCAACACCCGCGAGCGCGTCGCGATCGAGGCTCACGGAGTTGACCTCCACGCTCTCGAACTCCTTCTCCGCTCCGAGCAACGCGAACGGCCCGGTTCCCACGATCACGTTGTCGATCTTGATCTCCTGCAGCTTGCCGATTGCGACCTGATCGAGCGTGAGTTGCGGAGTCGGGAGCAGCGCATAGCGCATGCTGCTGATCGCCACCGGCTGTCCCAGGCGTTGCGACATGGCCCGCTGTGCCGACGGGATGAAACCGACCAGGGGAACGACGTGCAGCAACGCGATGGCGGCGATGACAAGGGCGATCGCGCCCGCGGCCGCGACCTTGATCCGGTTCAGGGGTTTTTTCGCCGGTGAGGGCTTCGCCGCGTCGCGCGGTTCTTCCGCCATGCGCTTGAGCCGCTCGGCCGCCGCCGTCCGTGCGCGCTGCTCGATCTCGGCACGGTAGCGGGCGTCGGCTTCCATCTCGGCCTTTTCCTTCGCCTTGAGCTCGGCCGCGACCCGTGCCTTGATTTCGTCCTCCGCCCTGGCGCGCATCTCCTGCTCGTTCAGGACCCGCGCGACGGATTCCTGTTTGGCGCGTTCCTCGGCTTCGGCCCGCGCCTTCCGGTCCGCCTCCGCCTTCGCTTCGGCCTCGGCTTTGGCCGCCGCGGCCGCCTCCGCCATGGCGCGCGCCTTTGCGACCGCCTCCTCGGCGGCCTTCGCGGCGGCTTCCGCCTCCTCGCGCGCCCTGCGCGCCGCCTCGCTGTCCGTGGCTGCCGCCTCTCTTGCGCGGCGTTCCGCTTCCTCGCGTGCCTTGCGCGCGGCCTGCGCCTGGCGTTCCGCTTCCTCGCGCGCTTTCCGCTCGGCCTCGATCTTGGCCTCCACTTCGGCGCGTGCCTTGCGCTCGGCTTCTTCGCGCGCCTTGCGCTCCGCTTCCGCCCTGGCTTCCGCGTCCTCGCGCGCCCTTCTCTCGGCCTCGATCATGGCCTCCACTTCGGCGCGTGCCTTGCGCTCGGCTTCTTCGCGCGCCTTTTTCTCGGCTTCGGCTTTCGCCTCGGCTTCCGCGCGTGCTTTGCGCTCGACCTCGATCCTCGTCTCGGCTTCTTCGCGGGTCTTGCGCTCCGACTCTTCGCGCGCTTTTCTCTCGGCCTCGATCCTTGTCGCCGCTTCTTCCTCCGCCTTGCGAACCGCCTCTTCGCGGGCCTTTCGCTGCGCCTCCATCTGGGCGGCGAACTCTTCCTGCGCCTTGCGTTCAGCCTCTTCGCGTGCCTGACGCTCGGCCGCGGCTTTCGCTTCCGCTTCTTCACGTGCCAGTTTTTCCGCCTTGGCCCTGGCCTCGGCTTCGTCGCGGGCGAGGCGCGCCTGCTCCTGCAGTTCCTTGATCTGGGCCTTGGCGCGCGCTTCCGCTTCGTCGCGTTCCGTGCGCTGGACCTGCTCGTGGGCCTTGCGCTCTTCGTCCTCCCGCTTGCGCGCTTCCGCTTCAGCCAGCGCCTTCGCCTCGGCCGCGGCACGGGCTTCCGATTCGAGCTGCGCTTTCTGCTTGGCTTCCTCGAGGGCCCTCATCGCGGCGTCGACGCGGGCCTTGGTCACGGCGTCCGCACCGTCTTGCTGCGCGCGTGCGAGCGCTTCCGCTTCCGCTTTGGCGCGCGCGGCTTCTTCCGCCATCGCGCGCGCGCGCGCGATGGCCTCTTCCGCCGCCTGGGTCCTCGCTTGCGCTTCCTCGCGCGCCTTGCGTTCGGCCTCCTCGCGTTGACGGACTTCGGTCTCTGCTCTGGCGCGAGCTTCCGCCTCCTCCTTCGCGCGCGCTTCGGCCGCAGCCAGTGCTTCGGCCATGGCTTTCATCTGCGCTTCAAGGGCGGTGCGCGCCCTGGTTTCGGCTTCGGCGTGGGCGCGCGCTTCCGCTTCCGCCTTGGCGCGGGCTTCCGCTTCCATCCGTGCCCGTGCTTCGGAAGCCGCCTTGGCTTCGGCTTCCTGCCTGGCGCGGGCCTCGCCTTCAGCACGAGCCTGGGCTTCGGCCTCGGCCCGGGCCTTGGCCTCCATCGCAACGCGGACGCGCGCCTCCGCTTCGGCTCTCGCCTTCGCGTCGGCCGCGGATCTCGCTTCCGCCTCCGCTTTGGATCGGGCAGCGGCGGCCGCCCGCGCTTCAGCCTCCGCCTTGGCCTTCGCTTCCGCTTCGGCGCGCATCTTGGTTTCGGCCATCGCCCGGCCGCGGGCTTCCGTTTCCTGCCGCGCTTTCGCTTGCGCCAGCTCGCGCGCAGCAGTGTCTGCGCGCGCCCTGGCCTCGGCTTCCGCCCGGGCGCGCGCCGCGGCCTCGGCATTGAGCTTCGAGACTACCTCGGCCGAGGTGAAGTCGAGATCAAGGCCTTCTTCCTTGGGGGCGCCGCCCGCAGCGGCTGGCGCGGGTGGTGCTCCCGCCGGCGCCGAGAACACGCGGATGTAACCTTCAGTTTCGAGTTTGGCGAGAGCGTCCTGCAACTGCGCTTCTTCCAGGCCGCTTTCTTTCTTGACGATGTCGGTGACGGTGGAACGACCGTCGACGAGCAGAAAAATTCGATTGAGATCGCGCGAGAGCTTGCCGGTCTTGTTCTTGATTTCAAGCACGCCCTTGGCGGTCTTGGTATAGACGGTCAGCGGATGCATGAGGCAGATTATTTTCGAGTTTTCCGGTCCGGTGCAACCCTGGATGCGCCGCTCGTACTGCCGAAAGCCCGGATTCCAACGCGCCCGGTACCGGCCACCGGATGTCGCATGCGTTGCGTGTGACCACGCGCCAAGAAACGGGAGCACTGCAATTCCGCGTTCATTATAGTGCAATGGCCGAAAATGTAGTAAGGCCGCCTTCCCGCGCGGTGCTCGCAGTAACAGGCTTGGCCGGAGCGGCAAGTTTTCATTATCGGGCCGGGTGTCGCCGCGTCCTGCCGTCGTTCACCAGTCAGGGCGCGCCGACGATCAGCACGATCTTGCCCAGGTGCCGGCTCGATTCCATCAGCGCGTGTGCGTCGGCCGCCGCGGCGAGCGGATAGGTGTGATGGGTCACCACCCGGATCTTTCCGCTTTCGATATGGGGCCAGACTCTGGTTTCGAGTTCCTGCGCGGTTTTCGCCTTGAAAGCCGGAGGACGCGTGCGCAGGGTGGAGCCGGTGTAGGTCAGGCGTTTCAGCATTACGGGCATGAGGTTGATGTCGACTTTGGAGCCGAGCGCGAAGGCAAGCTGGATGATGCGACCGTCGTGGGCGGCAGCCTTGAAATTGCGCTCGATGTTGGGGCCGCCGACAATATCGAGGATCACATCGGCGCCGCCTTCCTCGCGCACGACTTCGACGAAGTCGTGCTCCCGGTAATCGATCACCCGGTCGGCGCCGAGCTCGCGGCAAATCCGGCAACGATCCGCCGGGCTGTCGGTCGCGATCACTTTCGCCCCGAAAGCCTTGCCGAGCTGAATGGCCGTCGTGCCGATTCCCCCGGCGCCGCCGTGCACGAGGAACGTTTCTCCGGCGGCAAGGCCCGCGCCCATGAACACGTTGCTCCAGACCGTGAAGTAGGTCTCCGGCAGGCCCGCTGCGTCGAGCACGGTGATGCCCCTGGGGATCGGCAGGCAGTGTTGCATGTCGACGGTGCAGTACTCGGCGTAACCGCCGCCGTTGGCGAGCGCGGCCACCTCGTCTCCGATCGACCAGCGCTTGACCTCGTCACCCGTGGCGACGATCTTGCCGGATACCTCGAGCCCGAGCAGGTCCGATGCCCCCGCCGGAGGCGGATAAAGTCCTTTGCGCTGCATCAGGTCCGGACCGTTTACGCCGGCGGCGGCGACCTTGATCAGCACTTCGCCGGCGCGGGGCCGGGGCACCGGCCGGGTCGAGGGCTTCAGGACATCCGGGCCTCCGGGTGCGCTGATTTCGATGACCTTCATGGTTGCGGGCAAATCGCGGCTCATCTTCTTCCTGGTTGGTCGTTTAACAGCAAAGTCGGGTTGGCAAACGGTGATCGCAGACCCCGCGTGGCGAAAAAGGGGGTCCCCATCGACCGTTGACGGCTCACTTGCCGGATTCCCTGAAGCGGCGGACGCGTTCCTTCAGCCCCGGGGCGCTCACCGAGCTGGCGAGCGCCGCCATGTCTTCGGCGCGAGTGTCGATGACCGTCTGCCGGCGCAACGCCGCCGCGGCGCCCGGGGCCAGGAACTCGCACTCGGCGCGGGTGGCAGCGACGAGCGCGGGCCATTCTTCCTGCGCCGCAATGCGGGTGATGAAATGCATGCGCAAAGCGTCGTCCGCGTCGAACGTCCGCGAGGCGCCCAGCACCGCGCGCGCGTTGTCGGCGCCGACACGATGGGTGAGCCGGCGCGTGCCAAGCACGACGCTGAATCTCAGACCCGGCATGCGAAAAGTCGTGCCCGGGGCGGCGATGCGGATTCCGCAACAGCACACGAGGTCCGCGCCGGCGCCGAAATTCCGTCCATGGGCAAGGACCAGCGTTTCGAATGGCGCATGGTGCAGCTCCTGGAGCAGCGTTTCGATGCGGATGAAGCGCAGCGCCAGGTCGCCCTCGCTGCTGTTTTCGTAATCGCTGAAGTCGAAGCCGGCGCAGAAATGGGCGCCCGCCCCGTCGAGAATCATCAGCCGCGTGCCGTCGGTGTAGGCGTATTCCACCGCGTTGAGCAGCGCCTCCACCAGCGAGGCCGACAGCGCATTCGCCTTTTGCGGACGATTCAGCGTCAGGTGCGTGACGTGGCCTTCGTGCTTGCGGATGAGTTCGTCGTTCATCGCGAGTTACTTATGAATGCCGCATTCCGCCAGGACTTCCGCAGTGTGTTCCCCGAGGGCCGGCGGATTGCGGGACACGCCGAGTCGCTTTCCCGAGACGCGCTGCGGCGAAATCACGGTTCGTGTCCTGACGCCGTTGGGAAGCTCCATGTCCTCGACCCACTGCATGTGCCGGACCTGGGGGTCGGCGAGGATTTCGGAGTAGCTGTTGAGCGGCGCGCAGGGCACGCCGCGCTCCCTGAAAATCCCGAGCAGGTGCGCTGCATCGTATCTGCTGAATTCTTCTTCCAGCAGTTCGCGCAAAACGTCCTGATGCTGTGCCCGCAAGCTGGGCGACGCGAAGCGCGGGTCGCGGAGCAGGTCGGGACGGTTGATGCCGTCGCAAGTCGCCCGCCACAACTTGTCGGTGCCGGCCGCGAGCGCGAAATAGCCGTCGCGGCAGCGGAACGCCGCGTACGGCGCGTTCATCGGGTGCGCCGAACCCAGCCGCACGGGGTCGCGGCCGGTGCCGAACAGTTCGCTGGTCTGCAGGTTCGCTATGCCCAGCATCGCGCCCAGCATCGAAACATCCACGCAATCTCCGGCGCCGCCGCATTTCACCTTGTGCAGCGCCGCGACCACGGAGAAAGCGGCGTAAAGACCCGCGGTGAAGTCGGCGATCGGAATGCCGCATTTGGCAGGACGTCCGTCGCGTTCCCCGGTGACGCTCATCACTCCGCTCATCGCCTGCACCGTCATGTCGAAGCCGCCTTCCTTCGCGCGCGGCCCGGATTGACCGAACGCCGATACCGAGCAGTAGACGAGACCGGGCTTTTCCGTGGCGAGCGTTGCATGATCGAGCCCGTACTTGGCCATCACGCCGGGCCGGAAATTCTCGATCACGACGTCGGCCGAAAGCGCGAGCCTGCGCGCGGCTTCCAGATCGGCCGGGTCCTTGAGGTCCAACGTCACCGAGCGCTTGTTGCGGTTGACCGACGCGAAGTACTGGCTGTAGCCGTCGAGGATCGGCGGCCACTGCCGCATGAGATCGCCCGCGGGCGATTCGACCTTGATCACGTCCGCGCCCATATCGGCGAGCAGGCAGCCGCAAAACGGTCCGGCCAGCACCTGGCAGAACTCGATGACTCTTACGCCGGAAAGGGGAAGCATGGAACGCGTTGCGCCTTGTTCGAGACCCGGATGGGCCGTTGCGTTGCCGCGGCCGACCGGGCCGCGCAATTCGGCGTCCATGATACCAGCACGCTCCCGCGCCACAAAGGCCGCGGCGGCCTGGTGAAAACGGGGTATCGGCCTGTGATAGGATGATTCCCCGTTTTTGCCTTGATTGCCCGACGAGGAGACCATAATGAAGATGAAACGATTCCTTTCCCTGCTTCCCATCGCCCTGTGCGTCCCGGGTGTGACCGGAACGCCCGCGGCGGCGCAATCGGATTATCCGACCCGGCCGGTGCGCATCGTCCACGGGTTTACGCCCGGCGGGATTTCCGACGTTCTGGCGCGTGCGATCGGCGCCAAGCTTACCGAGAGCCTGGGCCAGCAGGTGCCGGTGGATCCGCGTCCGGGGGCGGGCACCACGATCGCGTCCGATCATATCGCCAAGTCGGCCGGGGACGGCTACACGCTGTTCCTGCAGGACATCACGACGCACGCGATCAATGCGAGTCTGTACCGCCGGCTGCCATACGATTCGGTGCGCGATTTCACGCCGGTGACGCTGATCGCCGCGAGCCCGCTGATGCTTCTGATCCATCCATCGCTGCCCGTGACGTCGGTGAAGGATCTGATCGGGCTTGCGAAGAAACGCCCCGACGAAATCTCGCACGGCTCTTCGGGCAACGGCACCATCGTGCACCTTGCCGCCGAGATGTTGAAGTCGATGGCGGACATCAGAATGGTTCACGTGCCGTACAAAGGGAGCCCGCAGGCGGTTGCCGCGCTGCTGGGCGGGGAAGTGGCGGTCTCGTTTGCGACCTTGCCGCCGGCCCTGCCGATGGTGGCGGCAGGGAAGCTGCGCGCGCTGGGCGTGACCACGCCGCAGCGAACCGGCGCGGCGCCCGATGTGCCGACGATGAAGGAAGCCGGGCTGAAGGACTTCGAGCTCGTGCTCTATACCGGCATTCTCGGGCCACGGGGTCTGCCGCGTCCCGTCGTCGACCGGCTGAATGCCGCATTCGGCAAGGCCGTGCAATTGCCGGACGTGCAGAAAATTTACGCCAAGGTCGGGGCGGTGCCCATAACCAGCACGCCGGATGAGTTCGCCGCGCACATTCGCAGTGAGATGACGAAGCTCGGCAAGCTCGTGCAGATTTCGGGCGCCCGCATCGATTGAGCGCGTTCCCTGCCAGTGCATGGGTGATCGCTGAACAGGATTTGGAGGAAAGGCCGAAAGGATGTCACTTCGTATTCCACAACATACGCGCTACGATTATTCGCCGATCACCGAACGCAAGGACTATTCCTGGCCGGGCGGGAAGCGGCTCGCGTTCTGTATCACCACCAACGTCGAGTGTTTCGCGTTCGGCAAGGGACGCGGACACGACAACGCCAAGCACGGCGAGCCGCAGACGCAGCGCAATTATTCCTGGCGCGATTACGGCAACCGCGTCGGCATCTGGCGCCTGTTCGACCTTGCGGACGAGCTCGCGATGCCGCTCGCGCACAACACCAACAGCCTGCTCTACGACTACGCACCGCAGATCTTCGCGCGCATCCGCAGCCGCGGTGACGAGATTGTCGGACATGGCCGCACCAATTCGGAAAACCTGCACGATTTCCGCTGGGAGCAGGACGAGGCGCGCGTCATCCGGGAAGTGACGGAGACCTTCACCAGAAACGAAGGCAGGGCGCCCAAGGGCTGGATGGGCGCGGGCGCCTACGAGAATGCGTGGACGCCCGACCTGCTCAAGGAGGCGGGATACACCTACATCATGGACTGGCCGTGCGACGACCAGCCGATCTGGATGCGCACCCGCGCCGGCCCCATCCTGTCAGTGCCCTATCCGGTGGAACTCAACGATTCGCCGCAGGTCATCCATCGCCAGCACACCGGACGCGAATTCTGCGACATGCTGGTGGACCAGTTCGAGGAAATGGTCGAGCAGAGCGAGAAGCAGCCGCTGGTGTGCAATATCTCGATTCACCCCTATGTCTTCGGATACCCCTTCCGGCTGCGTCCGCTGCGGCAGGCTCTGAAGCACTGTTTCGCGAACAAATTCATGGGACGCGTGTGGAAATGCAAGCCGGAGGATGTCGCCGACTATTGCCAGACGTTGCCCCGGGGGATCATTCCGGGGAGCTGAGGGCGGCTTCCAGCGCGCAGGCCACCGCCAGCAGTTTCCCGTCGTGGTTCGGCGGGCACAGGATCTGCAACCCGACGGGCAGCATCGCGCTTCGAAGCGGCAAGGAAACGCCACACTGATCGAAAACGTTGCCGGGCCGGGTATTGCGCAGGGCGCGCCGGTTCCAGGCGAGCGCTGATTCCAAGGTCGAGTATGCCGCGAGCGGACCGGGAACGAGCGGGGTCGCCGGGGTAAGCCATGCGTCGAACCCGGCCATGCGCCGTTGGACGGTATCGCGCAGGACGCGCTGCCGCTGCCGCGCTTCTTCATATTCGGCACGAGACAAATCGAAGGTAGCCGAGAAGCGCGCCCGCGTCACGGGATCGAGAATCTCAAGGTTTTCCCGGACGCGTTCGCGGCCGAGGATGTCGAGGAGTTCCAGCGGCACGATGCGCCCGAAAACCGTCTCGAATTCCGCGACTTCCGGAACGTCGACGGGCGTGATCGTGGCTCCGGCGCGCTGCAGCCGTTCGAGCGCGGCATCGACCGCCTGCGCGACTTCGATATCGAGGTCGTCGAAAAAAAGCGGCGCGGGTTTTCCCAGGCGCAGACCGCTGATCGCCGGAATCGCGCCGGATCGAGACCGCGTCAACGCGTTCCGCACGGTGAGCGCGTCGCGGGCTGTGATGGTGAACACACCCGGGCTGTCGAGCGTGGGCGACAGCGGGAAAATGCCGTCCAGCGAAAACGCGCCGCTCGAAAACTTGTGACCGAACACACCGCACAGCGCCGCGGGCATGCGCACCGAGCCGCCGGTATCCGTGCCCAGCGCGAACGCGCACAGCCCCGCGGCCGTCGCCACCGCGGAGCCGCCGCTCGATCCTCCAGGCGTGCGTTGGATTGCCGCATCGCAGGGATTCCACGGAACGCGCTGGATGAAATTGATTCCGCCGAGGGCGAACTCGCTGGTCCAGGTCTTGCCGAGGATGATCGCGCCGCCGCGCCTGAGCGCCCGGATGAAAGCGCCCTCGGTACGCACGATGTCGCTTACGTCGAGCTTTGATCCGGCGGCAAGCGGCATGCCTTCGACGAAATAGAGATCCTTGACCGCGACCGGCACGCCCATCAGCGGCCCGAGATCGGTGCCCGAACGGAGCAACGCATCGATCGCGCGCGCGGCGGCGAGCGCGGGCTCGCGAGCGACATAGGCGTAGGCGCCGAGTTTGGGGTCAAGCGCCTCGATGCGCTGCAGCAGCGTTGCCGTAACCCGTTCGGCGGATGTTTCGCCGCGACGCAGCCGTTGACCGTACTCGGCGAGCGTCAGGTCGGCGAAAGGATTGTCCGGAAGGTTTGCCATGTATGGGCGCAAAAAACGAAATGAGCCTCAGCCGCGGCTGAACGCCGACAAAAATCAAGAGAAGCTGCGGACAGCACAGATAATGTGTCGATTCCACAAGATGTGTCGTTTCCGCGCAGGCGGGAACTCGTGCGGCAGACCATTCCGCTCCGATCGCACAGGGGATTTCCGTTTGCACGAGAATGACAGGGCAGGATTTTGTCGTTGAATCCGTCTGCGTGTACCGGCGTTCATCTGCGGCTGAATCCGTTCCCCGTCCTGCTAATGTGTCCGGCCGCCTTCGACCGATTCGTAGCCCGCTGCTTCCAGCGAGCCCGCGCCGCTCCACCCCCACACCAGCACCACGTCCTCGCTGGAGGTGTTCTTGAAGCCGTGCCAGTGGCCGCGCGGCGTGAACACCACGTCGCCCTCGCCGGAGGGCCGCTCGCCGTCGTCGGTATACATCACGCCATGACCTTTGATGACGATCCAGAATTCGTCGCAGTTGAAATGGCGATGGCGGTCGTGCTGCGCTCCCGGCGGCAGCACCGTCCAGCCCACGAGCAGCTTGTCCGAGTTCGCAGTCTTCTGGTCGATCAGAAACTGCACCTGCATGTTCACCCAGCCGTCCTTTTCCTTCAGGCCGCCGACCCTGGCCACATCCTTGAGGTTGGTGCGGAACGGCTTCAGTACGGTATATGAGTCGGGTTTCACTTCGACATTCCTCCCAGGCGGCGGTACGCCTCGTGTGCGACGACAAAATCGTCGTGGTCGATGCCGAATCCGCGGCAGGCGTTCATCATCTCGTTCGCCGCCGCCGCAAGCGGGGCCGGCGTGCCCTGCCTGCGCGCGAGCTCGAGCACCAGTTGCATGTCTTTCTGCTGCAGCGTCACATTCGCCAGCGGCACCGCCGGCATCCTGCCTTCGAGGATGAACGGCCCGCGGTAACCCAGCACCGGCGATGCGGCGACGCTCTTGAGAATCGCGTCAACCGCAATCTCGCGCCGCACGCCGCCTTTTTCCGCGAGCGCGACTGCCTCGCCGAATGCGATCACCTCGACCATCAGCAGCAGGTTGATGGCGAGCTTCATCTGCGCGGCGAGTCCATTGGCACCGATGTAGGCGACCTTCGGCCCGATCGCGAGCAACACCGGCTGCACCCGATCGAACGCTGCCCTGTCTCCGCCTACCATGAGCGAGGCATTGCCTTGCGCAAGCGTGACCGGACTGCCGGAGATCGGGGCATCGAGCATCGTCAGGTCGGCCTTGGTAAACTCGGCCGCCACGGCGCGCGAAGTTTCCGGGGCAATCGTGCTCATGTCGAGGTAGATGCCGTCCTTGGCGAGCCCGGCGATGACGCCGTTCGCCCCCAGGGCAACGGTCTTCACCGCGGTGCCGTCGGTGACGATGGAAAATACGATCTCGGAACTTGCGGCGACCTCGCGCGGGCTGTCCGCCCAACGCATGCCGGCTTTCTCCAGTGCTCTGGCCTTGTCGCGCGAGCGATTCCAGCCGGTTACGCTGTGACCCGCAGCCATGAGGCGGGGCACGATCCCGGCGCCCATGACGCCGAGGCCGACGAATCCAAGCTGCATCGAAAGATCTCCGGGTGTGTTGGAGGTAGACGTGTGGAGCCTAGCGAGGCGCCTCGTAATCGTCAATGCCGTCGCGCGGTCAGGCTGCCAGTTCCGCAGCGAAGTCGCCGTGGGGGTCGAGCCCCTCCAACGCCGCGCGCTCGAGTTCAGTCGGTGGTAACGTCGCGCGCGCGCCTTCTTCATTATCGAACCTGAAACCGGTGCGCTTGACGATCTCTTCGAGGGGCACCGCCGGGTTCCACGATTCGAGGGCAAAGCGCGCATCGGTGCGTGCCTCGCGCTGAAATACCGCAAGGGGCGTCACCAGCGTAGTCATGTTGCCCGCGGCGGTGACGAAGTCGAGCGTTTCAACCAGCGTGCGCGGCGAGTGCTCGGTGCGCCAGGTGGCGACGCGCTTCGCGGTCGGCAACATGACGGCGGCGCCGCCACCACCGGGCAACCGGACCCTGGGATCGTGCCATGAGCCGATCGCAGAGACGTTGGTGCGCCCCCTGGCATCGACCTGCGCGCATCCCAGGAACACGAGATCGATCCCGCCCCGCGCGCAGAGATCGTAGAAATCCTCGTTGGCGAAGATCGCGGGCGATCCTTCCACGATCGCCGGGTCGCTGCTCGAATGCGGTACCTTGCGCGGCAGCGGCTCGACCCCGCCCGCGACGTTGATATAGGTGAAGTGAAAATCGTAGGCGCGCCTGGCGAGCAGGCACGCCAGCATCGGCAGCGTGGAATTCACCCCGCTGAACGTGATCTCGCCGGGCCGGATCTGGCGTGCGAGATTGACGACGATGAAGGAAAAAGGCGTCCAGGTTTGGCTCATGATCGTATAGCCGGCGATAAACGCCGATGAATGCAGAAGGACGCGGATAAGATCAAGGCCAAAAGTACAAATGGACAGGATTAACAGGACTTACGTGATTTCTGGAGCGGGTTACCACAATCCTGCGAATCCTGTAGATCCTGCCTGTTGTTTCTTGTGTTTCTTGGGGTTTCGCTTTTTCATCGGCGTTTACCGGCGTTCATCCGCGGTTGCATTTGCATTGACGGTTTCCGGCGCGGCGGCGAGGTGCGCTTCGAGCGCGCCGGGCGCATCATTCATGTAGGCCGCGACCGCCGGATAGTCGAGTTCGTAGAGCGGGTGCATCGATCCGGGCCAGGCGCCGCCCGGGACGATGGCGACCGCTTCGACCATGAATCCGGGCACCAGCGTCAATTCCGGCTGCGCGGCAAGCGTCTCCGAAGACACCAGCCTTTCGGCCGTCACCAGCACCCGTTTTGCCGCGCGCGTCATGGGGTGATCCCAGAACGGCGAGCCGAGCACGCGCGCGTTGCCGTGTTCATCGACTTCATTGGCGTGTATCACCGCGACGTCCGGCCGGATCGCCGGGATGACGTAGACATCCGTGCCCGACCCGTAGGGGTCCCTGACCGTCTGCCAGTCGTTGATCGCGGCGAGATCGCTGCCGTGCACGCCGGCAACCGGCTGGAACGGGATACCGTAGGAAGCTGCACGCAGCCCCGCCACCAGCGTCATTCAGGCGTGTTCTTCGAGGGCGGCTTCCTTGCGCTCGATCGCCCTGCGGTACCACGGGGCAAGCCCGAAGTTGCCTTCCATCGCCACGATGCCGGCACGCACCTTACGCACCGCCTTGGCGCGGCAGAGAAGGTCGACGTCGTAGCCCGGGGAAGGCTTGATGATCTCGAGTCCGCGGCGTTGCAGGCGCACCAGTTCCCGCACCAGGGCGAACGGTCCGCGATGCAGGAACACGCCGCCCAGGCCGAGAGATGCACCGTCGGGAACGCGCGCGGCGAGGTCGGAAAGGCTGCAGAGTTTGGAAGCGGCAGATTGCGTCATTCAGATATTCCCGACACAGGCGCGAGGAGCAGCAGACAATGCGGGAATCATAGCATCGCGCGCGGCATGCGCCCAACATCCGGACTGACAACCGGCGGGCGGGGTGATGATGCGATAATTACGGGCAAACCCGGCACGCGCGTGCCCGTCCAATAGTGCCAGGAGGAGGGACTGCCATGGTTCAACTGCTACTGATCGCCGGTTTCATTTTCGGGGGCGCTGCGCACGGCCTCGCGCAGGGCTATCCGACCAAACCCGTTCGCATGCTGGTGGGGTTCCCGCCCGGCGGACCGACCGACATCACCGCGCGCATCACCGCGGATTACCTCTCCGGTGTGCTGGGCCAGCAGGTGATCGTGGACAACCGCCCGGGTGCCGGCGGCACGCTCGCGGCGACGATTCTGGCGCGCGCAACGCCGGACGGCTATACCATCGCCCTGGGAGCGAACGGCGAGATGGCGATTTCGCCCAATTTGCGCGCGAAACTGCCGTATGATCCATTGAAGGACTTCGCGCCGATCAGCCGCATCGGAGCCGCCCATCTCGCGCTGGTCGTGCATCCCGGCTTTGCCGCGAGATCGGTGCGCGATCTCATCGCGCTTGCGAAATCGAAGCCGGGCGTGATCAACTTCGCGTCCGCCGGGACGGGTTCGACTTCGCACCTCGCGTCCGAATTGTTGAAGACGATGGCGGGCATCGATATCGTGCATGTCCCCTACAAGGGCTCGGGCCCCGCAATGTCCGACGTGATGGGCGGGCAGGTGCCGATGCTGATCACCGGTTATTCCGCCGTCGTGCCGCACGCGAAAGCGGGAAGGCTGCGCGTGCTCGCGGTGACCGGCCCCAGGCGGATCAAGGCCGTGCCGGAACTTCCGACCATCGGCGAGGCGGTGCCCGGCTATGACGTGACGTCGTGGTACGGCATATTTGCGCCGGCAGGAACGGCGCAGGGGATCACCGGCAGGCTGCAGAAGGAGATCGCGGCCATGGTCAGGAAGGCGGAGGTCAACGACAAACTGGTCGCGCTCGGAATGGAACCCGAGGGCAACATGCCCCACGAACTCGCGGGTCAGATGAAGGTGGAAATCGCCAAGTGGGCCAGGGTGATCAAGGCGGCGGGTGTGCCGCAGCAATAGCGCGGCCTGTGGCACGCCGCGTCGGCAGGGCAATAATCAAAAAATGAGGAGACGATATGATCGTGAAGAAAGCGCTGGTGTTTTCTTGTTTCTTGTGGGGCGGCATCGCGGCCGCCGCCGAGCCGTATCCGACAAAGCCGGTGCGCATGATCGTCGCAGTGCCTCCCGGCGGACCCGCTGATACGCTGGCACGCCTGGTCGGACCCGGACTCGGCGAAGCGCTGGGGCAGATCGTGGTCATCGACAACCGTCCGGGCGCCAACGGCATCATCGCCTACGAGATGGCGGCGCGTGCCGCACCGGATGGCTACACCTTCGTGGTGGTCGCCGCGGGCGTTGCGATCAATCCCAGTATTTACCGCAAGGTGCCGTACGATCCGGTCAAGGATTTTGCGCCGATCACGCACGGCATTTCGGTGCCGAACATCCTCGTCGTTCACCCCTCGGTGCCGGCCAGGTCGGTCAAGGATCTCATCGCGCATGCCAAGGCGAGGCAGGGACAGCTCACCTTCGCGTCGGCGGGAAACGGCACATCGGGGCATCTGGCATTGGAATTGTTTCGCCTGTCGTCGGGCATCCAGGTGGTGCACGTGCCGTACAAGGGCGGCGGGCCGGCGCTCGCCGAAGTTCTCGCCGGACAGGTGCAGGCGCTGTTCAGCATCGCGCTGGCAGCGACACCGCAGATCAAGGCAGGACGGCTGCGTGCGCTTGCGATCACCAGCGCGGAGCGTTCGCCGGTCGCTCCGGATCTGCCGACGGTGGCCGAATCGGGTTTTCCCGCTTTCGAGGTCATCGGGTGGTTCGGGTGGCTGGCGCCCGCCAAAACACCGCAAGACATCATCGCGCGGCTCAATCAGGAGATCGTGCGTGTGCTGAAGCGACCGGAGGTGCGGGACCGTCTGCTCGGCATGAGTACGGTCCCGGTCGGCAACACCCCGCGGCAGTTTGGCGCATTCATCCGCTCGGAACGCGACAAGTGGGCGAGGGTGGTGCGCGAGGCCGGCGTCAGGATGGAATGACGGCGGCGATGAGAATACCTGTTTTCCATGATCGGCAAGGGAGGCATTGGCGATGAGCAGCGCGAAGGGAATACGCGAGGTCGCTTACGTGGATACGCGGCAGGGTGGTGGAGCCGAGCACACGCATGCGGGCCGGCGGCCGCTCGCGCCGGTCGCGTGGCACGACTGCGCGGGAGGCGGCCAGGTTGTGGTGGAGAAGGGCATCGCCTATGTAGGCAACATGCGCAATCCGCACGGGACGTTGATCATCGATGTCAAGGATCCGAGGCACCCCAGGCCGCTGGCCGAAATCTCGATGCCCGTCGGCACGCACTCGCACAAGGTCCGCGTCTCCGACGGCATCATGCTGACCAATCGCGAGGTTCTTGGCGAGCGCGCCGCGCGCGGCGAGACGCCGCCGGACGATTTCCAGGGCGGGCTGGCGATCTACGACGTGTCCAATCCCGCGCAGCCCGGGCTCATCACGAACTGGATGACGACCGACCGGCCCGGCCCGAGTTACGCGCGCGGCGTGCATCGCTTCGACTTCGACGGGCGCTACGCCTACATTTCACCGACATGGGACGGATACCTCGGCAATATCGTGATGATTCTCGATCTCGAGGATCCGGCGCGGCCGCAGGAGGTGGGACGCTGGTGGATGCCCGGGCAGTGGACGGCGGGCGGCGAGAAACCGGCGTGGAAAGGCGCCGCGCACAAGTGCCACCATCC
>JACQOJ010000048.1 GCA_016202605.1 Betaproteobacteria bacterium | reverse complement strand
GGTGAAGTCACGGGGCTGCGCCTCACGGCCAACAACATCGCGCGCGTGGCGGTGCCGCTGCTTTCGGGCGTGCTCGGCGCGGCGCTTGGCGCGGCACCGGTGTTCTGGCTCAACGCGATCAATCTCGCGGCGGTCAGCTTTCTCGCGAGACGATAGCGTCCCGCTGACGGACGTAATAAGCGGTTCGTTGCCGCGCAAGCGGGAGCCCAACTTCACCGCATCTCAAATTGGATTCCCATCACCATTGGAATGACAACCCGCTGTCGTTCCCGCGCAGGCGGGAACCCAACTTCACCGCATCTCAAATTGGATTCCCATCGCCATGGAAATGACAAGCCGCTGTCGTTCCCGCGCAGGCGAGAACCCAACCTCACCATTCCTCAAATTGGATTCCCATCGCCATGGGAATGACAACCCGGTGTCGTTCCCGCGGAGGCGGGAACCCAATTCAAGCTGCGTGGGAACAACATGCGTAGTAAGTCACACTTGCAGCCCGGCGGTCCGCATGATGTAGCGCCCGAGCGCCGCCCAGTCTTTCTCGCCATATCCATTGGCGATCGCGGCGAGGTGCTGTTCGCGGATCACCTCCGCCATCGGCATGGGCACGTGCGTGTCGCCTCCCGCTTTCAGCGCGAGTTCGACGTCCTTCAGCCCGAGCTTGAGCAGGAAGGTGGGCTCGGGATTCTTCTCGATCATCATCCGTCCGTAGCTCTTGTACGCCGGCGCGTTCATTGAAGTGCTGGTGATGATGTTGAGAAATGTCGCCGGCTCGACGCCCGATTTCCCGACCAGCGCAAACGCCTCGCCCAGGCTCTCGACGATCGTTCCCAGCAGGTAATTGCGCGCGATCTTGACGATATTCGCATGATGCGGCTCCGCGCCGACGATGAAATGCTGCTTGCCGAGCACTTCGAAGAGCGGCTTGCAGCGCTCGATCGCGGCAGCGGCGCCCGCGACCACGATGTCGAGCTGGCCCTTCGCCGCCGCATATGGCCGGCCGAAGACCGGCGCCGAGAGATACTGATTTCCCGCCGCGCGGTGCAGCGCGGCAAGCCGCTTTACCATCTGCAGGCTCACCGTCGCCATGTTGAGATGAATCGCTGTCGTGGGCATCGTGTTAGTGAGTCCCGACGCGATCCACACCGCTTCCACCGCCGCGTCATCCGCGAGCATCGTGATCACGACTTCCGCATTGAGTGTGTCTTGCGCTTGCGCTGCGACACGCGCTCCCTTCGCGCGCAGAATTTCCGCCGCTGCGGGGCTCCGGTTATACACGATGAGCTCGTGCCCCGCCTCGAGCAGTCTCGCGGCCATCTCGCGACCCATCTGGCCGAGTCCCATGAATCCGATTTTCATACGGTCCATCCTCCTTGCGTCGCGCCCGGGCGCATCCATCAATCGTTTGAATCCGCGTGACGCGGATGCTAGCATGTTTGCAAAATCCACCGGCGCACCTGCGCGCGGTGCATATGTTCGCGCAAAGCTATCCGGTGAAACCGGTCCGTTTTATCGCGCCCTATCCTGCCGGCGGCGTGAACGACATCGTCGCGCGCGTCATCGGGCAGCGCATGTCGCAGGCGCTCGGGCAGCAATGGCTGGTCGAAAACCGGCCCGGACGCGGCGGCAGCATCGGCAGCACGCCGGAGGAATTCCTGACGGTCATCAAGGACGACCTCGCCAAATGGAGCAGGGTCATCCGCGAAAACGGCATCCGCGGCGAGTGAAATTCCCGTCAGTCGGCGATCAGGTTGCAGTAGGTAAGCGGATCGCTTCCGCATCACGCGGCCTGGCTCTGCGGTTCGCGTCCCTGAGTTCATTTCCGGCACCGGGTAACATGATCCCATGAATTACGCTGAACGCATCGTCACCGGCCCTGCCGTCCGTAGCGGCAAGCCCTGCATACAGGGAACCCGGATCACGGTCTACGACATTCTGGAGTACCTGGCTGGTGGCATGACAGAGGACGAAATTTTGCGGGACTTCCCGTCCCTTTCACGCGACGACATCCGCGCCGCCCTCCAGTTTGTGGCCGCCCGTGAACGCAAGCTCGCCGCTTCCACTGCCGGTTGAAGCTGCTTCTCGACGAAGTATCGGGCGTGCAACACTCCGACACTGTTTATCGATGGATGCTGTGGGACTTTGCCGGGTGGGTTAGGCTGAATGCACAGGGCGGGGCGGACTCCGGGCATCTCATGTTCGCCCCGGAGCGCGAAAACGGATCAGCAACGCTGAGGGCGTCAATGAAACTGAAAGTCGTTATCCATGAAGCGGAAGAAGGGGGCTATTGGGCAGAAGTGCCCGCCATTCCGGGCTGTGTCACGCAGGCGGACAACCAGGAGGAACTCCTCAAGAACCTCCAGGAAGCGATCGAAGGCTGCCTTTCGGTCGATCTCAAGCACATCGTCTGCGTTTATCGGCGTTCATCTGCCGCCAGAAATAGTGCTTGATGCGGACCTCAGGCGCGAGCGGCGGCGCGGCCGGCGATGCGCCCGAACACCGCGCCGGACATCAGGCCCGAGCCCAGCGCGTAGTTGTAGTGGAACAGCCCGCCGACCATCTCGCCGGCGGCGTAGAGGCCCGGGATGGGGCGCCAGCCGGTCGATATCACCTGCGCGTGCTCGTTGACCTTCACGCCGCCGAAGGTGAACGTGATACCGCCGGTAACGGCCCACGAGAGATACGGCGGCGTGTCGAGTTTCTGCGCCCAGTTGGTCTTCGGCGGCGAGAGGCCTTCCGTGTGCAGCTTGTCGAGCACCGCCGGGTTGAACGGTCCGCCGTGCCCGGCCGCCGCGTTGTACTCCTCGAGCGTCTTCAGCGCCTGCCTGTGATCGACCTTCATCTGCCTGACGAGGCCTTCGAGCGTGTCCGACTTCAAGGGCTCGCTCGTCCAGTAGCGCGGCTCGAAGAGTTCCACCACCTTGCTGTCGAAAATCTGGTAGGCGAGCCCGCCGGTCTGCCTGAGGATGAGGCCGCCGTACTTCGCGTAGGTGAACGGATTGAAGTCGGCGCCCTCGTCGATCCAGCGTTTGCCTTCGACGTTGATCATTACGCCGAAGGGATACGACAGGCGGTTGGTCTTGTCGGTCATCTTGCGCATGCCGTAGTCGGGCGCTTCTGCAACGATCGGCGTCGCGTGGCAGCCGCCCCAGTGACCCCAGGGCATCGCGCCGATATCGAGCGCCATCTTCAGTCCGTCGCCGTAGTTGAAGTTGGAGCCGCGCACCTTGGCGTGCCCCCATTCCTGTCCGAGGTAGTGCGTGCGCCATGCCGGATTCGTCTCGAAACCGCCGCAGGCGAGAATCACCGCCTTCGCGCCGATGCTCATCAGGCCCTCGGGCGTGCGCACGACGACGCCGTTGACGCGCCCCGTCTCGCCTTGCGTCAACTGCAGGACGTGCGCTTCGTAGCGGATATCGATCCCCATCGCTTCGGCGGTCTCGAACCAGGTGTCCGAGAGACCGACGCCCTCATGGATGGTACGGACGATCGCCCCCCGCGGCCACTTGATCTGGTTGCCGACCTTGATGCCCATGACCGAGCGCGCGAGCTCGAATTTCATCCTGCCCACGTCCTGCATCCAGCACGCGGTATCGTAGGAGTGCTCGATCAGCAACTTTGAGAGTTCCGGGTCGGTGCGGCCCTGGGTCACGCGCATCAGGTCCTCGTGGAACGCCTCCTTCGGATACACCGGCACGCCGGCGTGGAATCCGGGATATTCTTCCTCGGCGGCAGGCACGAAGCGGTCGAGGTCGGACACCTTGTCGAAGTAGAAGCGCAGGATCGCACCGCTGAAAAAGGTGTTGCCCCCGCGCTGGGTCTGGGCGGCCTTTTCCAGCACGAGCACTCGTTTTGCGCCGTTCTCCATCGCGGAAACGGCCGCGCTGAACGCGGCATTGCCCGCGCCAACGACGATGATGTCGTAATCCATATCCAAAGACTCCTTGTCGCCAGGACCCGTAGGCAGGATGTGCGGAAATGCGACCGGATTGTGGACCTCCGCCCGGCCGCACGCTGATGCCGCGAGTATGCGGGCGGGCGCAAAATTCTGTCAAGGCGGCATGACAGCCGCGGCGCGCGAACTTACAATACGTGGAATCGCAAGCATCCGTGTACCCGCATGCAACGGGCGTACCCGCCCAGGAGACCGCATGAACCTCGACCGTCGCGCCGTGTCCTCTCCCACCCTCGAGATCGCGGGCTGGATCGCCAGTCTGCGTTATGCCGACCTGCCGGAACGCACGCGGCAGGTCGTGCGCCACGCGATCCTCGATACCGTGGGCTGCGGCGTGTACGGATTCCGTACGCCGTGGGCGAACGCGGTGCTTGACTGGGCGCGCTCCGGCGGCTCGAAAACGGAGTCCACAGTATGGGGTGAGTCCGCTCCGGGCCTGCGGGCGGCGGATGCCGCGCTCGTCAACGGCGTGGCATCGCACGCGTTCGAACTGGACGACTACCACAACGCCAAGCTTCACGCCGGCGCGGTGGTGATCCCCGCGGCGCTCGCGATGGCCGAAAAGCTGAATTCGAAAGGCGAAGCGATCGTGACCGCGATCGCCGCGGGTTACGAAGTGATGATCCGCTCCAGTCTTGCGCTCAACCCCTCGGCGGCGCGCCTGCGCGGCTGGCACATCACCGGCATCTGCGGGCCCTTCGGCGCGGCGGCCGCGTGCGCATCGCTTCTGGGGCTGAACCACGAGCAGACGGCGTGGGCGCTGGGCCTCGCGGGAACGCAGGGCGCGGGCACCTGGGCGTTCAACGCCGACGGCACCATGAGCAAGCGCCTGCATGCGGGAAAAGCCGCGCACTCGGGCGTGCTGGCGGCCGAACTCGCCGCGCGCGGCTTCACGGGGCCGACGCAAATCTATGAATTCGAGGATGGCGGCGTGCTCAAGGCGTACTCCGACGCGTCCGACCCGGCGCCGCTTACCCGGAACCTGGGCGAGGTCTATCACCTCGACACGAACTCGATCAAACCGTACTCGTGCTGCGGCAGCACGCATTCCTACGTCGATGCGGCGCTCGCGCTGCGCCGCAGGTTCGGCGCGCCCTGGGACCCGAACCGCCGCGTGCAGGTGGGCCTGAGCAGGGTGGTGGATGTGCAATGCGGCTTCGTTTATGCACCGGGCTCCGCGCTCAACGCGCAGATGAGCCTGCGTTATGTCATCGCCGCGGCGCTCACGGAAGGCCAGGTTCTTCCGCCGCAGTTCGCGGAGGCGAAGCTCTCCGATCCGGCGCTCACCGCGCTCGCCGGCCGGCTTGAACTGGTGCACGACCCCGATCTCGACAAGCTGTATCCGGCGCATTTCGCGGGCTGGGTCGCCGCCGAGGCGAACGGCGAATGGTCGCGCGTTCAGGTCAACGATCCGTCCGGCTCGCCGGCATCGCCCATCGACGCCCGGGGCATCATCCGGAAGTTCCGTGGCATCAATCCGGGGCTTCCCGTCGACGCCATTGCGGACGTGGCGCTCGCCATCGAGCGGCATTCGGCGCGCGAATTGCTGCGGCTGCTTGCAGGCGTGGAAGCAAAGCCGCTTCAAACCGCCTGACACCGACAACCCGAATCAGCCGCGGATGAACGCAGATCGACGCCGATGATAATCATCAACAGGCCGAAGAGTAATATGGCCCGGGCGTGGTCGGCGCGCCCGTGATGTTCGCCGCTGTTCACTTCGTTCCCGGGCATCATCTATACTGCGATATCGACGGCATCGTTTCCGAAAAACCGTTGCCGTAATTGCGCAGGCGTTACGCCGGAAGAACGAAATCCGTCGAACTCAGAGAGGAGGAACCATGCAATTTTCGGGTCGACAACTCTGGCTGGCCGCCGCGTTCGCGGGTCTCGCGTTTCTCGGCTTTCCGGCCCATGCGCAGAAGTATCCCACCAAGCCGATCCGCTTGATCGTGCCCTTCGCGCCGGGCGGCGGCACCGACATCATCGCGCGCGTCATGGCGCAGAAGATGTCCGAAGCGGTGGGGCAGTCCGTCGTGGTGGACAACCGCCCCGGCGCCGGCGGAACCATCGGAGCGGAAATCGCCGCCAAGTCCGCGCCGGACGGCTACACCATGATCATGGTATCGGGCAGTTACGCCGTGAATGCCGGCCTCTACAAGCTCGCGTACGATCCGGTCGACGGCATCGACACCGTGTCGATGGTCGGCACCAGTCCCTTCATCGTGGCGCTCCATCCTTCGGTGGCGCCCAGGAACATCAAAGAGCTCATCGCGCTCGCCAAGGCCAGGCCGGGTACCATCAACTATGGCTCGACCGGGACCGGGGGCATCACGCACATGACGACCGAGCTCTTCCGGCTGATGGCGAACATCAATATCGTTCACGTTCCGTACAAGGGTACCGGGCCGGCGCTCAACGACCTCATCGCGGGGCAGATCCAGCTCGTCTTCGGCAGCATCCTCGCCACGCTGCCGCACGTAAAAAGCGGCAGGCTCAAGGGGATCGCGGTGACGGGCCCCAAGCGCACGAATGCCGCGCCCGACCTGCCGACCGTGGCGGAGTCCGGACTGCCGGGATATGAAGTCACGCTATGGTACGGCGTGCTCGGTCCCAAAGGCCTGCCGAAGAACGTCGCCGGTCTGTGGCAGACCGAGCTGGTGAAGATCCTCCAGTCCGCGGACATGAAGGGACGACTGGCTACGGAGGGACTCGAAGCGGTCGGCAGCACGCCCGAGGAGTTCCGCGCCCATCTCAGGCGCGAAGTCGCCAAGTGGTCCAAGGTCATCAAGGACGCCAACGTCAAGATCGGAAGCTGACCGGCGCATGTGCTGTCGCGCGACTGCAGTGGCGGCCTCGGTATTTCCGCGCGGAATAACGGGATGCAAATGACTTCGATCGACAGGATCCTGGCGCGATGGCGCGAAGAGCGCGTGCCCCTCAATCCCGCGGCAACGATCATGCAGCTCGAATCGCTGGAACGATTCCTGGGCATGCCGCTTCCGGCTGACCTGCGCGGTTTCTATGCGGCGGCGAACGGCATGGAGGACTACCGGCACGACTCGCGCATGATCTGCATGTGGTCGATCGAGAGGATCGTGCGCGAGCGCGATATCCACGAGGGTGAAGACGAATGGGGACCGTTTCGCGACATCGCCTTCTCGGACGTCATCTTCTACGCCTGGCATTTCCGGTTCCGCGTCCGTTCCGAGGGCCGCGTTTCCGTGATCGCGGAACTCACCCACGAGGAGTTCCCGAGCCTCTTTGCGTTATTCGACGCCCTGATCAGCCGGCCCGACAGCCTGGGCCTGGTGGGATCGGCGAAGTCCGGACACTGACCCCGGGATATCAGCAGCCGCCCGCGTCGCGCATCCAGGCGCCTTCCGTCTCCACGACCCGTCCCTCGCGCTGGAGCTTGATCAGGTGCGCGTGCAACGAGCGCCGCGCGACGGGGTGGAGTCGCGGGTGTGCATCGTTGTAGACGATCGGCAGCAGTTCGTCGAGGTGCGCCGGATTGCGGCGGTCGAAGGCGTCGAGCACCTTCCGTTCGCGTTTCAGCCGGTGCGCGATGAGGCGGCGCGCTTCCTCATGCGGCGTTTCGATGACGAGCCCGTGCCCCGGCGCGAGCGCTGCGAGTTCGAAGGAGAGCAGCCGTTCCAGCGAATGGAGATACGCCGCCATGTCGCCGTCGGGAGGCGAGATCACGACCGTGGAACCCTGCATGACATGGTCCCCCGTGAAAAGGAGCGCCTGCCCTTCCAGCAGGTAACAGAGATGATTCGACGCGTGGCCGGGAGTGTGAACGGCGCGCAGCCGGAACCCGCCGCAATCGACGATGTCGCCGTCGCGCAAGGCCTGGTCCGGAACGAAGTCGGGATCCTGCCGGCCGTCGGCGGGCGTGCGCGCAAAGCCCAGCAACTGCGCGCCGGTCGCCGCTTTGAGCGCGCGCGCGCCCGGCGAGTGATCGAGGTGCGTATGCGTGCAGAATATCCATCTCAGGCGCTTGCCGACCGCCCCGAGCAGCGCCGACAGGTGCGTTTCGCTCTCCGGGCCCGGGTCGATCAGCGCGAGTTCTTCTTTGCCGACGACATAGCTGTTCGTCCCCGGCCCGGTCATCATGCCGGGATTGGGCGCGGTGATGCGGATGACGAGGTCGTTGATCCGCGCAATCACGCCCGGAACTATATCTCCCATTTGCCCCTGCCCTCCGCGGAATCCGCCTCCTCGTAGCCCGGATCGCCGGGCAGCAGCCGGCGCCCGTCCCGGGTGATGCGCGGCAGTATCGCGGGAACCTCCTGCCGTGCGCGCAGCGCCTCCAGCAGCGCGTCGGCCGTTTCATGGCGCGCGAACATTTCGAGCGTCTTCAACGTCGGCGTGCGCATGTTGAACCGGCCCTCGGCATGCGCCGCAAGCGCGGCCCCGGGGGCCACCCACTGGTGGGCGATGGTCTCGAGATTGTCGTGCAGCGCATCCTGGGCCTGCGGCGCACGCGCCGCGAAAAAACGCGTGTCGTAGCGCCGCGGCGCGCCCTGGGGCGTGATCCAGTGGCTGAAATAGACGAGACGATCCGTCGCAAGACGCAGATTCTCCGCCGCGCACAACGCAATGAATTCTTTCTCGCCCGCGTTGAGCGCATGGCGGTGAGCGCGGAAGCGGTCGATCTCTTCCGGCTCATCCAGGACGACAAGTCCGCCATCCGGATCGCATGCAAGCAGTATTCCCGCCTCTTCGAACGATTCGCGGACCGCGGCCACCCAGTACCCGAGGCCGCCGCCCCGCACTCGCAGGATGCCGCTCGCCGTCGCGTCGTCGAGCCCCGAACAGAGCGCACAGGCCTGCGCCGAGTAATCGGCTTCGTCCAGCGCGCCGCCCGGAAAAACGTGCATGCCCGGCATGAATCCCGACTGGAAGTTTCGCTGCAGCATCAGTACTTCCAGCCCCGCCTCGGAATCACGTATCAACGTTACGGTCGCCGCCGGAAGCGGTGTCAGTTCGCTCACCTGGTTCCTCATTTCACGCATGACATTTTTCGCTCTTCACCAGTGACTCCTCTCCGGCCCGATCGGTTCCCGTGACGCCCCGCGTCTTTCATCCGATTTTCCCCAGCGCACGCAGGATTCGCTCGGGAGTGACTGGAATTTCGAAGACGCGCGCATTGCATGGCTTGAGCGCGTCGTTCACCGCGTTGAGAACCGCCGCCGATGCGCCGGCGGTGCCGGCTTCGCCCGCGCCCTTGGCCCCAAGCTCCGAAGTCCGGGTCGGCGACGATGTGTGCCCGACCTCGATGTCGGGCATCTCGCCCGCCATCGGCACGAGGTAGTCGATCAGGCTGCCGTTCACGAGCTGCCCTTCGGGGCCGTAGATGCACTCCTCGAAAAGCGCGGCGCCGATGCCCTGCACCACGGCGCCGCGGATCTGCACGTCGTCCAGCAGAGGATTGATGCTCGTGCCGCAATCATCGACGACCCAATGCTTGAGCAGCTTGACGAAGCCTGTATCCGCATCGACTTCGAGATAGCTTGCCTGGATGCCGTTGGTGTAGGCGCCGGTGTAGGTCTTCTGCGCATAGCTGCGGGTTACCGTAAATTCGGGCTGAAAATCGGACGGGACCTGATCGGTGCGGAAATACGCCGTGCGCGCCGCCTGTTCCAGCGTCATCACTGCCGCACCGCTCGCGGCCTCGACCACGTGGCCCGCCCGGATATCGAGGAATGAAGCCTCGGTCCCGGTGAGCCGCGCAACAAAGGTGAGAATGTTCTGCTTGAGCGCCTGGCCCGCCTGGAACACCGCCTCGCCGGCGATGCCGGCGCCGCGCGATCCCCAGTTGCCGCCGCCGTAGGGAGTCGTTTCGGTGTCGCCGGTGACCACCTTCACGCGCTCGATCGGCACGCCGACCCGGGTAGCCGCGATTTGCGCGACCACGGCGCAGGCGCCCTGCCCGATCTCCACCGTGCTCGAAGCGACGGTGATGCCGCCGGTCGCGGTGAGCTTGATGGTGCACGCGTCCTGCGCCGCGATCGAGGCGCCGCCCTGACCATACGTCGCCGCGGACGGATTGGAGTTTTCGACAAAGCTCGCCAAACCGATGCCTCTGTACACGCTGCGTTTTCTGAGATCCGCCTGCTCGGCGCGCAGCCGCGGGTAATCCATCATCGCAAGAAGCCCGGCAAGCGCCGCGTGCTGCGACAGGCGCTCGAACACGAGCCCCGGTCCCGGCCGATAGGGATACGCGTCATCGGGCACGTAGCTGCGGCGGCGAAACTCGGCGGGATCGATCCCGAGCGCTTCCGCGCCGGCGTCCATCAGGATCTCCCCGGCCATGCACGCGACCGGGTGCCCGACCGCGCGATACTGGCCGTACATCGCCTTGTTCTGGAACGCGGCGCGGGTGCGCGCGCGGTACCGGCCGCGTTTATAGCCGGCGGCCACGAGGTTCGAGACATGGATGCCTTCATTGGCGCTGCCGCGCGGGTATCCCGAGTATGGCCCGATACCGTAGAGGTCGTCCACTTCCACGCCCAGGATATCGCCGTTTTTTGCGAGCGCCATCCGCGCTTTCACGCGGTGGCCACGCGCGTGAAAGTCGGATACGAAGGACTCGAGCCGGTCGGCGACGAATTTCACCGGGCGCCCGAGGAGAATCGAGGCGGCGACCGTTGCGAGATCGTCGCCATAGGCGTGGATCTTGAGTCCGAAACTTCCACCGACGTCCGGCACGATGATCCGCACCTGCGGCTCGGAAATGTTGAAATGCCGCGCCAGGATCCACTGCATCATGTACGGTACCTGGGTCGAGTGCCATACGGTCAGTTGGCCTTCTGCCGCATTGAAATCCGCGAGGATCGCGCGCGGTTCCAGGGTCACCGCCGTGTGGCGAGTCGTAACGATTGTCGCTTCGACCACCTTTTCGGCGCCCGCGGCGGCCGGCAACCCGCTGGCGGGCTTCACGACGCGGCCTCCGAGTCCGAAGCGCGGCACGCCTCCTGAACCGCGTCCACGATGGACTGGTAGCCCGTGCAGCGGCAGTAATTGCCCGCAAGGTGCGCGCGGAT
>JACQOJ010000001.1 GCA_016202605.1 Betaproteobacteria bacterium | reverse complement strand
GCACAGGCCGAGCACGGGAATGTTGGCGATCTCGCGCGCGGCGCGGAGGCCCGGATCGCCGATGTTGCCGATGAGAAACGCGTCGAACCCGCGCCGCACGGCGGTGTGCGCGTTTTCCAGGACTTCACCCGTTTCCAGATAGTCCAGGTAATGAAACTGGTCCGCCACGCCTCCTATCTTGGTGATCCCGTGCACCTCGATTTCGGTATCGGGATCCCTGATCTTGTCGAGGATGCGCCGCAGCGCTTCGTTGTATTCGCCCCACGCCTTCTGGCGCGACATGCTCTGGTACCACAGCCTGATTTTCGCCATATCGTCCTCGATTCTCCCGGACCTTCGTGCCTGATCCGCAACGCCCGGCTCACGCGCCGCGCTTTTGCCCCACGGCTTCCGGAACCGGGAACAGATGATTCATGCCGTACAGGGCGACGAGTTCCCTGACCCGGTCGCGCGGCGGCTTGTCGACGAAGTAGCCGCGCCGCGCCGGCGCAAGCCCGCTCGAGCGCCGCAGGTCCACCATGGTTTCGGCCATCTTGATCGTGGCGCCGATCGCGTCAACCACCGGGACCTCGTCCACGCGATGCACGCCGTGCCGGCCCAACAGCGCGCACAGGGGCGCCTCGCCCGGGATGATGACATCGACTCCTTCCCTGACCAGCGCCCGCGCCGCGGCGTAAAAGCGCTCCAGCAGGCTTTGCGGATTCTCGTAGGCCTTCAGCACGTCGTTGAACGTGAACCCGACGTAGCGCACCCCGCCGAAATGATTTGCAAGGCCGATGCGTTCGGCATTTTCCTGTATGAGCGGCGCCATTTCCTCGATGAACAACAGCACGCCCATGCGCTCGCCGAGCATTCGTCCGACCAGCATCGAGCTCTCGCCGTAGCCGACGGCCGGAATGTCGATCACGCTGCGCGTCTCACGCAGCGCCGGCTCCGGGATCGACATGATCGCGTACGCATCGTAGCCCTGCTCCTCGGCTGCAATGCCGCCGAGCACGAATTGCTGGCCGTGAAGGTATTGAAGGTAGGCGTAGCGAATGTCGTTTCCGGGATAGTTCGTGCGGTAAGTCTGAGGGTGCATGCCATGCAGCACCACCTGCGTGTCCGGGCGCGCGACGCGGGCGAAATGCTGCTCGAGCTGCGCCGCGTATGCCGGCAATTGGCCCAATACCGTGAAGCTCTGATGCCAAATCTTGATACCCATCAATTGATTTCCTTGTGATTGACCCCGCGATTGGACGCTCAGTCGACCTGCGCGCCGGACTCCCTTACGACCCGGCCCCACTTGGCGACCTCGTTCCTGAAGAACGCCGCGAACTCGTCCGGCGCGCTGCCCACCGGTTCGCCCCCGAGCGCGAGAAAGCGCTCGCGCACGTCGGCAAGCTTGATGATCGCCGCGATCTCCGCGTGCAGCCGTTTGATGACGGCCGGCGGCGTGCCCGCGGGCGCAAACACGCCGAACCACGCGTTGGCGTCGTAACCCGGCACGCCGACTTCCGCGATGGTCGGGATCTCCGGCGCCGCGGACGAGCGCGCCGTTGTCGTCACCCCGAGCGCGCGCAATTTCCCGGCCCGCGCCAGCGGCAGCGTGGTCACGATGTTGTCGAACATGAAGATCGTCTCGCCGCTGAGCGTGGCAGTCGTCGCCGGCGCGGCCCCCTTGTACGGCACGTGCATGATCTTCACACCGGTCATGCTGCGGAACATTTCGGCAAAGAGATGCGCCCCCGATCCGCTGCCGGCGGACGCGTAATTCAGCTCCCCCGGTCGCGATCGGGCCAGAGCGATGAATTGTTTCACGTTGCCGACCGGCAGGGACGGATGCACGACGAGCATGAACGGCGTGCTCGTCACCTGGCTCACCGCCGCAAAATCCCGCAGGGCGTCGTACTTGAGGTTGCGGTAGAGCGTGCGATTGATCGCGAGCGATACCGTGCCCATGAAGATCGTGTGGCCGTCCTTCGGGGAGGTCGCGACGAGCTCGGCGCCGATATTGCTCGCGGCACCCGACCGGTTGTCGACGACCACGGGCTGCTTGAGGGCGTCCGAGAGCCGCTGGCTGATGAGCCGCGCGACCACATCGGTCGCGCCTCCGGGGGGAAATCCCACGACGAATCGCACCTGTTTCGTCGGGTAGGCTTGAGCCGCAGCGGCGCTCGCGAATAAAGATCCGGCGACCAGCAAGACTCCCAGACAGCCCCGTTTTCTCATTTCTTCCTCCCTTTCACTGTGCGCACCAGAAAGCAGGGTGAGCCGGTTGCGGATCGAATTGTCCTACCTGCGGCCCGCGGCGTCGATTCCGGCGAACCGGCCGAAGACCGCGCCCTTGAGCACCGAGGTCGCTCCCGTGTAATTCATGTAGTACATCCCGACGACTTCTCCGGCGGCGTAGAGGCCGGGGATGACGTCCCCCTGCTGATTCAGCACGCGCGCTCTGGCATCGACCTTGAGCCCCCCAAACGTCAGCACGTTCGACGAAATGACGGGATAGGCGTGGTACGGCGGCCTGTCGATCGGGTGCGCCCAGTTCGACTTGCGCGGCGCGAGGCCTTCCGTCGCGAGCCCGTCCAGTTCGAGCGGCTTGTACTCGCCGGGCCGGCAGGCACGATTGTATTCGCGGACCGTCGACGCCAGCGCCTCGGGCGCGATGGCGAGCCCGGATGCAAGTTCCTCGATGGTACCCCCTTCGATGGGCGGCCGATCGGTTCTCAGTCCCCGGCGATAATTGGGAATCTGCATGTGCCGCGCGTCGAGCACGGCATAGGCGATGCCATTCGTCTGATTGAAGATTTCGCGCGTCACGCGCTCGTAGCACGCGTCCACGGTGTCGGCCGCCTCATCGGTAAAGCGCCTGCCCTGCTGATTGACCAGGATGCCGTACGAAAAAATGAACACCGACGGCTCCGCGATTCCCGAACGCGGGTCGATCGGCTCCGCGTGGTAGCTCCCGTAATCGCCGCACGGCGCCGCGCCGACGTCGAGCGCCATCCGGATGCCCTCGCCCTTGTTGTAGTGGCCGCCGCGGCAGACCGGGCGCAGGAAGAGCGACCGCGGCCCCATGTAGCGGGTGAGCATCTCCGGATTGCCCTCGAATCCCCCGCACGCGAGCACCACGGATTGCGCCATGAATTCCTTCGCTGCCGCGTCCTTGCCCACCGCGCGCACGCCGATCACTGTGCCCGACGCATCCTGGATGAGCCCGGTCGCCGCGGTTTCATATACGAAATTCGCTCCCCTGCGCTCTGCCTCCGCCGCCAGCGCTTCCACCAGTGCCAGACCGCCGCCGACCGGCAGCAACCGGGGCTGCGACCGGGTGAGAAACTGCGTCGGGAGGAAATCGAAACGGATGCCGAAGCTTTTCAGCCACTGGACGGTCGGGCCGGCGGCTTCCGCGAACGCCGAAATGAGGTCCGGATCGGCAAAGCCCAGGGTTTTCAGGAGCGCCGGCCAGCTCTCGCGCGGCCCGGCTGCGAGATGCACCAGCGAAGGATCGAGATAGCCGCCCGCATTGCGGGCGAACTGGTCCTCGAAGTCGTCCGTGACCTCGGTCTCGCTCTTCATGCGCAGGTATGCTTCGGTGTAGCGCGTCTGTCCGCCCCGTTCCTCGTACGGCGCGCGCTCGAGAATCCTCACGCTCGCGCCCCCCTGCAGGGCGGAGACGGCTGCCGCCAGACCGGCAATGCCGCTGCCGATCACGACGACATCGCTTCGGGTATCAGTCACGACTTCCTCCTCCCCCGCAGCGACGAAAGATGCCGCGGCAGGGCGATTTTCACTCACTTTAGTCCCCGGCACTGGCCAAAAGAAGCCCGAGCGAGCGAAAATATTGTTCGGTTTTTCCGAATACTGGAATTCTAATGGATCGTCTGACCGCGATGCGCAATTTCGTGGCCGTCGTGGAAACCGGGAGCTTTTCGCGCGCGGCGAAGAAGCTGACGGTGGCGAACGCCACGGTCACCGAGTCGGTGAAGAATCTGGAGAAGCACCTCGGCGTGCGCCTTCTCGACCGAACGACACGCCACACGGGTCCCACCTGGGAGGGACGCATCTATTACGATCGCTGCCGCCAGGTGATCGCCGAGATCGACGAGCTTGAACTGGCCCTTGCCGAGTCCAGCTCAACGCCCCGCGGGCATCTGCGCGTGGAGGTGCCGGCAGCGCTGGGGCATGCCTATATCGTACCGGCCCTGCCGCGGTTCGCGGCGCAGTACCCGGATCTCAAGACGACGATGTTCCTCAACCCCGGTCCCGGCGGGCTCGTCGAGTCCGGCATCGACGTCGCTTTGCAGTTGGGCGAACTCAAGGATTCACGGCTCGTGGCAAGAAGAATCTATGAAGCACGGCACGTTGCCTGCGCCGCGCCGCAGCTTCTTGCACGGCACGGACCGCCCAAACACCCGCGAGACCTCCCGCCTCTCAACTGCCTGGGATTCTATGCGCCGCACATCGGGCGCATCCTCGAATGGGAATTCAGGAAGGGGCGCGACCACTGGAAGCACGTTCCGGACGGAAACCTGCTTTTCAACAGCAGCGAAGCGCTGATCGATGTCGCGGTGAAGGGCGCCGGCATCATCTACATGCTCGACATCCTGATCCAGCCGGCCGTCGCGGCGGGCAAGCTCAAGCCCTTGTTCACGGACTGGGACACATTGAAGCGCCCGGTCTTCCTCGTCCACCCGCACAAGCGCCACGTCCCGGCGAAGGTGCGGGTCTTTGCCGACTTTGTCGATACCCTGTTTCAGGACTTGGCGAAAAAGAACCGCTGGCTGTCGACGAACTTCTAGTCCGCCCAGATCACGAACGTGAAGACCTTGTGGCCGCCGCCGAAGTCGCGCTCGAACACCGCGGTGCGGCCGACCTGACGGACGATCCGGCCCCATTGCGCCCGTTCGCTCATGTCCTCTGTCATTCCCGGTGCAAGTGTTGCCCTGCCCTTGTTCCTGCCCCTGGGCGACCCTCCGCCGCCACTTGGCTCATGAGTGTGATAGATCGCCTGGAGTTGCTCGAAATCGTGGTAATTGGGCCTCTGATTCGAAGGAGGCCCCTCTGGCTTATTCGTATAATCCATGCACGTGCCGAGGTTACCGTTGCTGAAAGCTTCATCCTGATGGTCGAGTCCGATGGTGTGCCCTACCTCCTGACACATCACGAGATTCCGCCATGCGGTCGTGTTGTACGTCGAAGTGTTGAAGTAGGTATCGTTGAGCTTGACCGTGCCCTGGGTGATGTGGCTGCCGCTCACCCAGATCTGCGCCACGCCCAGCCAGCCGTTGTTGCCGTACGTGGTGTTGCACACTTCCACGCGCCCAGCGGTGGGCCAGCACTTGCGGACGTTGGACAGCGTTCCCCCGGGCGCGGATGAGAACTCCACCTTGGATTCGATCTTGCCGGCATCCCCAGGCGGCTGCTCCCCCTGGCAGCTATCAGAACTTGTATCCGTATCCCCTGCGCAGCCCGCGTTCCACGGATTGATAGCGGCATCCCGCAGGAAAAAACCAGTTGCCCAAGTGCCCGACAGATTGTCGCCCAGGGCCAGCTTTAAAGGCAGGCTGGAAGTCGACCAATGGTAACTGCCCCATGAGTGATCAGCAGACGCCGTCGCGGGAAACAGCGCAACGGCAAGGACCGCGGTGAAGACGGCCAGAACATGACGGCAATATGGGGCGAACATGCGAATACCCTCCTTGCGGCGCATTCTATGCTCGACTGAACCGGGATGCCAGCGACTTTGGTATCGATACCCCGACGTCGCGCGTGCAGGGGACGTGCGGGAAAAGCCACGGGCGGCGCGAAAAACGACCGCCATACCGCACTGCAGCACGTTAATGAGCGAGCGCGAAGTTTGTATTCTGAACGAAGCGGAGGGCCTGCCAGGCGGTCGCCCTGATCGATGACCACGCCGGACGGCCGAATTCGCGCTCGAGCTCGCCCAGAATGTCGCGGGTCGGCAATTGCGAGCAGGCGATGAACAAGGCATCACAGCTTGCTCGCATCGCCTCACGCGCTTTGGCCGCGATCTGCGCCGCGGTGATGGCGCCGAGCTCGTCGACAGTTTTTGCGCCAAACGCAGCCAGCACGTCGACGCCGACGCCGGACTGTTCCAGGAACGCCCGAAGCTTTTCGTTCACATGATCGAGGTACGGCGTCACCAGCGCGATGTTGCGCGCGCCGACATGCCGCAACACGCTGATCATGGCGCTCGCGGTGGTAACGACGGGCTTGCCGGTCACCGCGGCAAGCTCGCGCGCGACTTCCGCGTCACGGCCCGGTCCCGCGAGAAATCCCGCGGCCGTGCACCCGTAGACGACCAGATCGATGCCCTCGGCGGCGAATGACCGGGCCATCGTGGTGGCCTGAGCCAGATACGCCGGAAGGTCGGCTGCGGTCAGCGTGCCTTTGCCGCGCGGGATCCGCAGCGTGCAGCACGTGCTGCCCTCCGGCAGCCACGCGAGAAGCTCGGGCTCCATGGTCGTATTGTTGACCGGCACCATCAGTCCGATCCGAATCGCCGCTTCCGCCATTTCCGGTCCCCTTCGAGCGCGCCGCTCACTGCTGCGGTTTCAGCACGTCCACGACCCAGTCCCACATGTAAGCGGTGCCGATGCTGACGTTGTCCACCTGGCAGTGATGATACCCGCCTTCCTCACGGGTGAATATCTTCAGTTCCTTGCGCTGCGAGCCCGCGGCTTCGATGGTCTTCTGCGCGTGCGCGAACGGCGCCTGCTGGTCGCCTTCACCGTATACCAGCAGATACGGGCATTTCATCTTCTGCACCACGCCGTCGAGCTTGAAGCCCTCGAGTTTCGTGAACGCCTCCTCCTTGGTCTTCACGCCGAAAACCCACAGCAGGTGCTGCCACGGCACCGACAGCGACAGCGTCTCTCCGCGCTCGATGCGCGCCAGGCGCTCCTTCCATTTCGTGTGGTAGTCCCACTCGGGACCCCACGAGATGCAGCACGCGAAGCGGTGATCCATCGACGCCGCGCGCGGCGCGTAGTAGCCGCCCAGGCTGAGCGCCATGATCCCGATGCGCTGCGGATCGAACTCGGGGCGGCTCGCCAGATAATCGTAGGCGGCGCCGGCATGGCGCTCCGTCTCGTGATGCAGCGGCAGATTGCGAAAGCGGATCGCCTCGCCGTTGCCGGGTCCGTCGAGTATGAGGCAGGACACCCCGCGTGCGGCAAGGTCGGGTACGCCCCGGAAGTACTGGATTTCCTTGGTGACGTCGAAGCCGTCGAGAAACAGCATGACCGGGCCTTGGCCGGTGCGCCCGGGAACCGCATCGGCGTGCACGATGATGCCGGGCAGGCTCGTTCCCTCGTAAGGCACCTCGACATGCTCGATGCGCGGACGCCTGACCACGCCCGCCGCTTTCCTGAATGCGTCCACGCCGCGCCGGTAGGCAGTCTGGCTCTCCGCCGTTTTCGGCTGCATGAAGCGTTCGCCGACATGGTAGTAATGCGCCGCTCGAAAGAGGTAAGCCGCAGCGGTGAGCGCGTGGCCATTTCCGGCCTCGGAGTGGCCGATATTTTCCAGGCGCTCGGCTTCACCCGCCCATTCATTGAACCAGGCCACGTCGTCGCCGACCCGATTCCTGAGGCGCAGCCCGATGCGGTTGATCTCGTCAATTTCGCCCCCGCCCCACGGCGCGCCGCCGAGCGCGATCAGCAGGCCATGCGACCAGCGGTAGCTTTCCGGAAAATACGTGAACGCGAGCTCACCCTCTGGCAGCCTTGAGCCGGCCATCGTCATCCTCCCTGATTTTCAAGCGCTGTAAAACGAACCGCCGGACATGCGCGTCAGAGACGCGGAATGCCCGACGCGATGATGATCTTGCGAAACTGGGCCAGATCGCGCTTTACCACTGCGGCAAATTCCTCGGGCGTGTTGCCCACAATCACCAGCCCGAGTTCGGTAAAGCGTTTCTTGACGTCCGGATCCCGGAGCGCCTGCACAATACTCTTGTTTACCGCCCGCACCACGCGGTCCGGCGTCTTCGCCGGTGCGAACATACCGTTCCAGAACTGGAAGTCGTAACCCTGCACGCCCTGCTCCGCCATCGTAGGCAAGTCGGGCAGAAGCGGCGCGCGCTGCGAACTGGTGATTCCGTAAGCTTTCAGCCTCCCGGCCTTGATGTGGGACAACGTCGCCAGGGGCGTTAACAGCGAGAGGTCCGCTTCACCGGAAATCACTGCCAGCGTCGCGGGCGAACTGCCCTTGTAGCGCACGTTCGTCATCTTGACCTGCGTCAGCGCCCACAACGCATCACCGGCAAGCTCGCCCGTCGCGCCTGCAATCGCCACATTGAGGCTTCCGGGCTGCTTCCTGCCGTGAGCGGCAAGCTCCTGGATCGAGGATCCAGGCAGCCGCGGATTCGCGGCGACCACCATGCCCGTCGTCGAGAACTGGCTGACCGGCACGAAATCCCGTATCGGATCGTAAGGAAGCTTGCGGTAGAGCGTCGCGTTGACGGCGTGCGTGCCGCTGTTGCCGACCGCCAGCGTGTGGCCATCAGGCACCGCCTTCGAGGCGATTTCCGTCGCCAGCACCCCGTTGGCGCTGGGACGGTTGTCCACGATCAGGATCTGTCCCAGCACTTCGCTCATGGTGGGCACCAGCAGGCGCGCCTGGGTGTCCGAAGGGCCGCCCGGCGCCGACGCGACCAGCACGCGCACCGGCCTCTTGCTTGAGCTTTGAGCATCCGCGACGGTCGAGGCCATCGCGAAAGCCGCCGCGACGGCAATAACCCACGCCGATCTGTTCATGCTTGCTTCTCCCTGTCTGGTCTTGATCTGCGAGGCGCGCTTCGCGGCGCCAGGTCCGGCCTAGCTCACGGGCTGAGACTGCAGCACGCTTTCCGGCGGCGCGATCCGCCGGTGGCGCCAGACGCCAAGGACCGTCGCCGGCAGCACGAACACCGCCGCCGCCAACGCCACCTTGCCGTCCGGGTGGAGCATCACCACGAACGAGGCAAGAGCCAGCGCCGCGCGCAGCATCACGTCCGAGCCCCAGTTGCGGACGAATCGTCCGAAAATGGCGCAGGTCATGCCGCATGTGGCGATGGCCACGAGCAGCGTATCCGCGACCTGCGCCCAGCCGGGGTTCACCACCATGTCGGAGCGCACGAAAATGGCGAAGGTCATGAAGGTGATGGGCAGGCACAGCTTGACCGCTTCCCACATGGTTCGCATGAACGACGCTTCCGCGATCCGCGCCGCGACCGCCGCCGTGAGCGAAGTCGGCGGCGACAGTTCGCCCCAGATCGCCATCAGGAAGGCGAAGAAATGCGCGACCCAGGGGTCGATGCCGAGCTTGCGCATGGGGTCCACGGTAATGACCGCGAGAATGATGTAGGTCGCCGTTGGCGGAAGCCCCGCGCCGACCAGCCAGCCGAACACCCAGGACATCAGGATGAGCGCGATGATGTGCCACTCGCCGAGCTGCAGCAGCATGCCCCCCATGCGGTGGACGAAGCCGGTCACGGTGAAAAGCCCGATCATGATGCCGAGCGTCGCCAGGAGCAGTGTCAGGTAAGACGTCATATCGGCGTGGGTCTCGATCGTGACGCGAATGTTGCCGAGGAGCGACTCGCCTGACACCCTCGAGTCCTTGAGCACGAACTTGAAGAAGAGGTAGGCGACGAGCAGGAACCCGAACATGAACATCGCGGTGTAGAGGGCCGCGCGCAACGCCCCCGTGCCCATCCACCCCATCAGCGCGATGAGATACGCAATCGAGAGAAAGAAGATCCCGGTTTTGACCTGGTCGTAGACTGCGACCGCCGGCACCTGGATCGGATCGGCTGGCAACAGCCGCACGCTCAACAGATAGACCGAGAGCGAAAGCGAGGTAAAGTAGACGAAGGCAATGGCGAAACCGCGGAGCACGACATCCCAGTAGGGCACGCCGAGGAACTCCGCCATCAGGAACCCGGCAACCGCCATCAGTGGCGGCATCATGAGTCCGCCCATTGATGCCGCGGTTTCCACGGCCCCGGCGAATGCGCCCGGCACGCCGTAGCGTTTCATCAACGGAATCGTGAAGCTGCCGGTCACCGCGGTGTTGGCCGCCCCGCTGCCGCTCACGAGGCCCACAGAGGCCGAGGCCAGCACGGCCGTCTGGGGGACCGTGTTCCGCGAGCGGCCGGCTAGCCGCCGCATGACGGCGACCATTGCGCCCTGCGCGCCGAACCCGCGCGCCGCAGCCGCAAGCAGCAGGAAGGCCGAGATCAGCGTCAGTGCGATCTGGGAATAGAGCCCGTAAATCCCGGTCGCCAGCTCGACCGTGCTCGAAGTCACCACCCGGTAGAACGAGGCGCCCGGATGCCAGAAGAAATCCAGCGGACTCAGATAGCCATACAACGTGTAGAAGACGAGGGTGAGGTTCACCCAGAACAGGATCGGATGGGCGATCCGCGAGAGTTCCATCACCAGCAGGAACACGAACAGGCCGACGATGTAGTCGTGCGTCGTATAGGAACCCTGCCGCCAGATGGCGATCTCTTCATAGTACACGACGAAATAGCCGAAGGCATATAGACAGACCGCGATATAGCACGCGACCAGGACGTGGTTCGCAATCACGGGCAGGCGTTTGTAGAGAAGACCCTCCTGATACATAAACAGGACCTGCAGCAGGAGGGCGATCGGCACAAGGTACGTCGCGAGTTGACTCGGGCCGCCATAACCGGTGTAGAAGTACCAGATCAGCCAGACGAACAAGAACAGCGAGATGACGAACGTCAGATTCTTGAGATTGATGTGACTCTTGAACCGGTCACCCAGCATGGCTCTCCCCCTTCCGGCGCAAGGCGCCGCACTGCGGACTCCCGGGTCCGCCACTGTCGTAGCGCCCGACGCCGCACGCGCGGCCTATGGCTTTGTGTGCGAAGCAAGCACGCGCACCGGAGCGGGGGGCTGCGCCATCGCGGCACAGGTCTCCCGCCCCGGGCAGCCCAATTGCACGATCACTTGGTGGTCGCGGTCGAGATCTTCCACTTGTCGTTCCAGGCCTTGTGCTCTTTCAGGAATTTGGCCAGGCCCGGATGCACCGGAATGTCCGGATTGACGTTGATGCCCCTGACCTGCATGCCGACAAAGTCCGCCGCCAGCGGCGTGAAGCCCGGATCGGCCGCGACCAGCTTGTCCTTGTTCTTGTACAGGCCGGTCAGGATCTTGTAGACGACGTCCTCGGGCATGTCGGGGCGCACGTTGTAGGCGAACAGGATCTGCACGCCGAGCACTTCCTTCACGCCGACATCCTTGCTGAACGCCTTCGTCGTGTCGACCGGCACCGGAGTGAGACCCGCCGCCGTCAGTTTCTTGACTTCATCCGGGCACGGATTGACCAGCTTGAAGTCCGTGCGCAGCTCGGTCTCGCGCCAGTAGGCCGCGAGCGAGCGGCCGGCGGTCGTGTAGGAAGCGGAGCCGACGATCGAGCCGGACTGCAGCGCGTCGGCATTGGTCGCCGTATCGATCTCGACATGCTTGAATTCGTAGCCGAGCACCTTGTAAATGCGCCGCCAGTTCGACCAGTTCATGAAGCCGGCGGTGGTGTAGAACACCGGCTTGCCGCTGAAGTCGCGCCAGCATTTGAACTTGCCGGCGGTCGCGGCCGGCGCGGCCATGAACGACTCCATCGGGTATGCGTACCAGGTGTGCACCAGCCTCGCCACTTTTGCCTTGTAGTCCTTGTACGGCGGATTGCCGTCGTAGAGCTCGCGCATGCCGATGTCGGCCGTGTACCCCATCTCCGCGTTGCCATCCATCGCGTCCTTCTTGGCGGCGGTGGTCGATCGATACGGATGGACGGTGACGGTGTACTCACCACCCAGCGCTTCCTCGATGAGCTTGGTCATCGCGGCCGCGACCTTGTAGCCGTAGGATCCCACGTTGGACGTGGCCCAGCGGAATGGCTTGCGCTCCTGCGCGTGAGCAGGCGCGATCGCCGAAACAGCGAAGACGGCGGCGACGGCCGCCACGCACACTGAAAAAGTGAACCCGGATCTCGTACTCATCGCTTCTCTCCTTCAAACAAAAAATTGGAGTGGGATGGTGCGCCACCACATGACTCCGGCACCGCGCTGTACTGACCCTCGCTGCCAACCGACCCGCCGACTGCAAAACTCGTCGATGCGCGCGGTTCATCGGCGTCGGCGTCGCTCATTATTTCCAATTTCGACCCCGGCGGCTTGCGGCGAGTTCCGCGCCGGATCGGTGCTTGCGCCGTTTCTTCCCCGCCTATTTGACCCCGCCGGCATCGGCTCTGTCAATCTTTTGCGCGCGAATCGCCTGCCACAGCTTGAACGAAGTGAACGGCATGTCGAGATGCCTGATCCCGAGCGGGCGCAACGCGTCGATCGTCGCGTTTACCAGCGCCGGCAGCGAACCGCTGCAACCGGATTCACCTACACCCTTCGCGCCCAGCGCATTGGTGGGCGTCGGCACCGGATGATCGTGCACCTCGATGCGCTTGAGCCATCCCGCGCGCGGCATGATGTAGTCGATGAAGCTGCCGCTCAGGAGCTGTGCCGTCGCGGGATCGTACACCGCGTGTTCACCGAAAACCTGTCCCGCACCCTGCGCGACGCCGCCGTGAACCTGGCCTTCGACCAGCGTCGGATTGATGACGGTGCCGAGATCGTCAACTGCGGTGTAGCGCTCGATCGTCGCGGCCCCGGTCTCCGGATCGATCTCGACCTCTGCAATGTGACAACCGTTCGGATAGGTGGTGCCGAATGTGCCCTCGGCGACCATGTCGAGCGGATGCGGCGCGGTAGCGGCGAGCTTGCGGGCAAGCTCGACGAAACCGATCGGGCGATCGCCGGCATGGAACGCCCCTTCGCTGTAGCGCAGTTCGCTCTCTGCAACACGCAACACGGCAGCCGCATGCGGGCGGGCGTGCTCGATCAGCTTCTGGCTCAGCACGCGAAACGCGCTGCCGGTCCCGAGTGCACCGCGCGAGCCGCCGGTGCCGCTGCCGATGAGTTCCGCGGCCGGCGGGCTCGGGTAAAAGCGGATATGCGACGCGTCGATCCCCAGCGCTTCGGCCACGATCTGCGGATAGATGGTCTCATGTCCCTGACCGGACGACTGGGTGACGGCGTAGAGCGTCATGCCGCCTTTCGCGGCGAACTCGACCGCGACCTGGTCCTTCGGCGCCGAACCGCCTCCGCCCGCCTCGAGGTAGGTTGCGATGCCGATGCCGCGCAGCCTCCCCGCCCGCTGCGATGCCGCCCGGCGCGCCGCGAAACCGGCCCAGTCCGCGCGCTTCAACGCAGCGTCCATCACCGCCTCAAAATCGCCCGAGTCGTACACGCCCGCGTTCGGCGTCTTGTAGGGCATGGCGGCGCGCGGCACGAAATTTTTCCGGCGCAATGCGATCGGGTCGAACCCGTGCTCGTGCGCGGCGTAATCGACCAGCCGCTCGATGGCATAGGCGATATCGGGGCGCCCGGCGCCCCGATACGCGGAAACCGGCACCCTGTTGGTGAAGGCGAGCCGCGTGCGCACGTAAATCGCCGGAATCCGGTAAACGCCTGCGGCCGTGATACTGAGGTTTCTCGTGGCGATGAAAGCGCCGAACGCCGCCGCGTATGCGCCCAGATCCGCGCGGTCGTCGAACCGGATGGCGAGGAATTTGCCGTCATCATCGAGCGCGAGTTCCCCGGTCAACGACAGAGCGCGTCCCTGAAAGTCGCTGATGAAGGTCTCGCCGCGCGTCGCGACCCATTTCACCGGACGTCCGAGCTTGCGGGCCGCGAGCATCGCCGCGAAATACTCCGGATAGGCTGCGCCGCGCACGCCGAAACTGCCGCCGACGTCCTGGGCCACGATGACGATCCTGTCCTTGTCGAGCCCGGTGACCTGCACGATCTGGCCGCGCATGCCGCCGATGCCCTGCAGCGGCACATGAAAGGTGTAGCGCCCGCTGACCGGGTCGAACGCAACCAGGCACGCGCGCGGCTCCAGCGCATTGCCGACCAGGCGCTGGCTTTCGACGGTGAGCCTGCTCACGTGCCGCGCGCGCGCGAACGCCGCGGCGACGGCCTCCCTGTCGCCCGACTCGTACTCGAACGCGAGATTGCCCGGGACATCGTCGTGGAGCTGCGGTGCCCCTTCCACAACCGCGGCCTCGAAGCTCGTGACCACCGGCAGATCGCGGTATTCGACCTCGATCAATTCCCGCGCGTCCTCTGCAATCGTCGCGGTTTCCGCGACGATCATCGCCACCGGCTCGCCCACATAACGCACGCGGCCGGTGGCGAGCACGGGATGATACGGCTTGCGCAGCGACTGGCCGTCCTTGCCGGCGAAATTCACGACATTGGGCAGCGACTTGAACCCGGCCGCGCGCGCATCCTCTCCGGTCAGCACCGCCGCGACACCGGGATGAGCCAACGCCCGGGAGGCATCGATCGCAGCGATTTCCGCGTGCGCCCGATCGGCGCGCAGGAAAACCGCGTGCAGCTGCTTCGGGAGATTCCAGTCGGCGGTGTAGCGCCCCTGGCCGGTGATGAGACGAAAATCTTCGCGACGAGACATGGCGTGTTCCACTAACTCACACGCGCATTTTCGCACAATTCATGCCGCATCCGCCCTGAAGCGGGCCGTCGACCGCGCCACACCCGCCTCGCGAGCGCGGACTTTACTAACGGCGCCGCAGCGCTGACAATGACACACCGGGACAAGCAGGGCGGGGGACATGCCAAGACAGCCGATGCCGACGGGCGCGATGCAGGAGTTCATCCGCAAGGAGGCGGAGCGGATCCTCGCCGCCTGCACGAAGTGCGGCAAGTGCTTCGAGGCGTGTCCCATGACGCGCTACAGTCCGCAGCTCACCGGCGCCAAACCGGAGTCGGTCGTCACCGGAATCCTCGAGTTATTGCGCCGTGAGCAGGGCACTCCCGAAGCGCTCGCGTGGACTTCTGCGTGCGTGCGCAGCGGGTCGTGCGTCCCCGCCTGTCCCGACGACGTGAACCCGAAAATGATGGTGCGCATCGCCCGCATGGTCGCAGCGGGCGGACTGGGCGGCGCCCCGCGAATCCCGATCCGCGACGACCGGGATTACTTCGACCGCATCAGGGCGTTCGCCAGGCTGCAGTTGACGGAAGAAGAACTGAAGGACTGGATGTAACGCGCGATTCCGAGGAGCACGCGATGGGCGAAAGAATCACGTTCTGGTACGGCTGCAACGTGCTGCGGCACGGTGACATCATCCACAGTTGCCTCGACATCCTGCGCCTTCTCGGCATCGACGCACGGGCCGCGGGCGGCCCGGACTATTGCTGCGGCACCGGCAAGGACGCAAACCAGACCGCGGCGGACGGCATGGCGCGGCGCACGGTTACAAAGTTCAACGCATTGCAGCGCGACCGCGTCGTCGCCTGGTGCCCGTCGTGCCACGCGCACATGATCGAGTTCATGGGCCAGGCGTACCAGCCCGGGTTCTCTCTCACCTATCTTGTCGATGTGCTCCACGAGCGCCGCGCCGCGTTGTCGGCGTTGCTCAAGCACCCGGTGTCGATGCGCGTACTGGTGCACAAGCACGTGGGATTCAACGACAAGGTGGAAGTGAACGCAAGGGTGCCTGAACTGCTGCGGCTCATCCCCGGCCTCGAAGTGATCGACGATGCCTATGCCGCGCCCGGGTACATGTGCTCGCTGCTCACCGCGGTTCCCGGGTCGATGGAAGACATGGTCCGCGAAACCGTGCAGCGGGTGGCGGCGCATCGGGCCGATGCGGTGGTGACGATCTTCCACCAGTGCTATCGCGAACTCTGCGGCCTGGAAGCCCACGCGCAGATACAGGCCTTCAACTACATCCACCTGCTCGCGCGCTCGATCGGCCTCGAGTACGTGGACGAGTACAAGCAGTGGAAAAAAGCCGGCCCGAACGCCGCGGCGTTGATCGGCGAAAAGCGTCTCGCCCAGGTGGGCGTGCAGTTCTTCGAGCGGGCGATTCTGCCGGAGCTCATGAAGCGCCCGCCCGGCCTCGATCCGCAGTCACCCGAGCGCGGCAAGTAGGCGCAAGGTGCGCGGCGCGCGCCGTTCAGACACCCTCGACGATCCGGATTTCGCGGTCCACCGCGTCGCCCAGGACTTTCAGGGCGGCCTGGTAGGCGGCGCCGTCGTGTGCGGCGACCGCCTGCCGGACGCTGTCGAACTCGATCACGACCACGCGCTGGTTGAGCCCCGCTTCGAAGACCTTCGCCGGATTGCCGCGCGCCACGAAACGCCCGCCCGCGGCTTGAATTGCCGGGCCTGCAAGCTTCGCGTAGGCCGCCAGCGCATCGGGATTCTTGATGGAGCGGTAAAAAGCGATCCAATAGGCTTTGGCCATAAACAGTCCCCTTCGTTGGTCAAACAATCGTGACCGATGATAAGCGATAACTGCCGAACCTTGCCAAAGCCGCCTGCAGCGCGCATACTTCGCCGGTCGAATTGGTTGTCGGTCAGTCCTGCGCCCTTGCGGGTGTTTTTTTCTGGTCTTCCCCGAATGGTCATTTGATGCCGCGTCCAGTCCCGGGCACGGCGACACCCGCCGTTCACGCCTCCAGGGAGGATTTCGCGCGTGGCAAAAGAGGAAATGATCGAATTTGAGGGCATCGTCGACGAGGTGCTGCCCAACACAATGTTTCGCGTGACGCTCGCGAATGGGGCCGAAGTGACGGCCTACGCATCGGGAAAGATACGCAAACACCGGATCCGCATCCTGACCGGCGACCGCGTCACCCTGGAAATGTCCCCTTACGATCTCACCAAAGGCCGGATCAGCTTCCGGCACAAGGACGAGCGCCCCGCCCCGCCGATGAACGCGCGACCGGCGTATATGCGCAAGCGATAAGCAGGACCGGAAAATACGTGGTCCGCGAGGTTTGCTCCTGCCTTTCGCGCGCCGTCGTCTGCGTTCATAATACGGTCTTCGTCAACGGGAAGAGTTTCTCCTGCCTGTCGCGCAACCGCTTATGCGCAAGACCATCTGGTGGTTGATCGTAATTTTCGGGCTTGCCCTGTTCGCGCTGATCTTCTACCAGGCGGCGCAGAAGACGCAGCCGGAGCCGCAGCGCCCGCCGCCCGCCATCGTGCCGCCGGAGCCCGCGCCGCCCGCCGAACCGCAGATACGCTTTCCGATCCAGCGGGACACCCCGGAAAAGCCGTTGCCCGCGTTGAACGAGAGCGACCCCGCTATCAAGGACGCACTCGGCGGCCTGTGGAGCGACAAGACGCTCGAGCAGTTCTTCCACCTGAAGGATTTCATACGTCGCGTCGTCGCCACGATCGATAATCTGCCCCGCGCGAAGCTCGCCCTGCGGCTCCTGCCGGTGAAGCAGGCCGCCGGAAAATTCCTCGTGACCGCCAAAGACGGGGGCTTCGCCGTGAGCCCGGACAACGCCGCGCGCTACGCGCCTTACGTGCGACTCGCCGAAGCGATCGATACCGGCAAGCTGGTAGCGCTTTACGTACGCTTCTATCCCCTTTTTCAACAGGCTTATCAGGAACTGGGGTACCCCAGGGGTTATTTCAACGACCGCCTGGTGGAGGTCATCGATCACCTGCTCGCAACACCGGAGCCGCAGGCTCCGGCGCGGCTCCTCCAGCCCAAAGTTTTCTACGTGTTCGCCGATCCCGAGTTGGAGGCGCGCTCGGCGGGCCAGAAGATCCTGATGCGCATCGGGAACGAGAACGCCGCCCGGATCAAGACGAAAATGCGCGCAATCCGCGGCGAGCTGGCCCGCCAGGCTCCCGGACAGTAGTTTTTCGATTACGCCCCGTTCATGGCAGGCGGGCCGGAACGCTCTTCGCAAGCCGCCGCGCCGGAATGATCCCAAGGCGAGCGACCATGCCAAGGCTCGCGAATGCGAGTCCCCAGGCCATGAGTTAGCCACGTCCTCCGGCAAGGTCCAGGACCGCGCCGAATACCGTGGGTGAGATGAACCCCGTCGCGAAACCCACCAGCGAGTGCACCGTCATCGTGGCCCCGCGGTGAGCAGCCTTGGCGGCGCTCACCACGCCGGCGGTCATGACGCCGGCATCGATACCGACGAAGTACATCCGCACGGCCGCGAACACGAGCAGCGCGCGGCGCGCGGCCGGCCGCGGTATCTTCGGGCTCTGAACGGTCCTCGTCCTTCCGCCTGCCGCCTTCATGCGACAATAGCGCCGTTTGTGAACAATCTGGCGGGCGGAAAGGGCCGGACGGGAGATCGATGGAACTGCGCATTGAAGTGATTTGCACCGGCGACGAGGTGCTCACGGGGAAAATCGTCAATACCAACTTCAGCTACATCACCCAGAAGCTGGAAGATTTCGGCCTTTCCGTCCAATGGGAGACGACGGTGGGGGATGATCGCGAAAACCTGCTGCTCGCCTTCCAGCTCGCCGGGCAACGCGCCGACGCGGTCATCGTCAACGGCGGGCTCGGCCCCACGGTCGATGACCTGTCCCAGGAAATCGCGGCCCGTGCCGCCGGCGTCGACCTCGTCCTGAGCGAGGAGTGGCTGTCACGCATGGAAGAGTACTTCCGGCGCCGCAGCCGCGTGATGCCGCCCAACAATCGCAAGCAGGCCATGCTGCCCGCCGGCGCTGAAGTGCTCGACAATCCGATCGGCACCGCGTGCGGCTTCGCGGTGGACATCGGCCGCGCCCGCTTCTTCTTCACGCCGGGAGTGCCGCGCGAACTGCGGCGCATGCTGGAAGAGCAGATCATCCCGCAGCTCCTCGCGAAAAGCGGCATGCAGGCCGCGATCTTCCTGAAGCGCTTCCACTCGTACGGGATCGGCGAGTCGCACGCCGACACGCTCCTCGCGGGTGTCGAAGATCTCGTCCCGGACGGCAGTGTGAAGCTCGGGTTCCGGGCGCATTACCCGCAGCTCGAGACGAAGCTCACGGTGCGCGGCAAGGACATGGACGACATCCGGCGCAAGCTCGCGCCGGTCGAGCAGGAAGTGCGCCGGCGCCTCGGCAACTTCATCCTGGCCGAAGGCGATCAGACGCTGGAGCGGGTCGTTCTCGAGGAATTGACGGCCCGTCAGGCGGCGTTGTCGCTCGTGGAGACCTTCACGAGCGGGCAGATCGCCGCCCGCATCGCGCATCTGCCCGGCGCCGGGAAGGTCATACGCCGCGGCATCGTGGTCCCTGATCTCGCCGAGGTATGCGCCGCGGTCGGGCTCGAAAGCGCGGCGCTGGCGAACGGGATCACACGCGAAGCCGCCGAAGCCGTGGCGCGTGCGGTCCGGCAGCAAACCGGCTCGACGCATGCGCTGGCGGTCCTGATCGAAATCGATGACGGAGCGGACCGGATCGATATCGGCGGCACCGTGTGCCTGGCGATCGCAACCGAACATGACGTCGCTTCACGGCGCAGCCGCATCGTCGGCGGTCGGGAGTGGGTGCGCCTCGGCGCGGTCGAGATGGGCCTGGATTGCCTGCGTCGCTACCTCAAGGCGTTGCCGGTGCACGAACGCATCGACTTCGAGATAGCAGAGCCGCGGGTCGCAGCGGCGGGCGCCAAGCCGTCAAGCTGACCTCGTTCAGCGTTGCGCGTTTAGCGCTCAACAGTTGTGGCGCCGACATTGCCTGCCGACAACGTCCCCCGCCGCGCGCGCAGGGAAACTACAGGAACGCGCCGCGCTCGGTCATGGCGTGTTCGGTAAGATGCCGCGTCACGATCTCGAATGCCTCGTCCACCGAATCCGTGCGGCGAAACAGTTCCAGGTCCTCGCGGTTGATGGTGTCGTGACGCACCAGCGCTTCCAGGTTGAGCACCTCGTCCCAGTATTCCGAGCCGAACAGCACGACGATCAGCGGCTTGCGCATCTTGCCGGTCTGCCGCAGCGTCAGGATCTCGAACAGTTCGTCAAGCGTGCCGAAGCCGCCCGGAAATACGAACAGCGCCTTGGCGAGATAGGCAAACCAGAACTTGCGCATGAAGAAATAGTGGAAGTGGAACGACAGCTCGCGCGTCACATAGCGGTTGTCGAACTCCGCGACCGGGATCGAGATGGTGAGTCCGACGTTCAGGCCCTTCGCCTCCGAGGCGCCGCGGTTGGCCGCCTCCATGATGCCGGGGCCGCCGCCGGTGCACACGACGAAGCGCCGTTCCTCGTCCGTAAGCTGCTTCGACCACTCGGTGAATCGGCGCGCCAGCTCACGCGCATCCTCGTAGTAGCGCGACATCGCGAGCTGCCGGCGGGCGCGTTCGGGATCGCCCTCTCCGAGCCCGGCGGCGCGCACTGCAGCCTCGGCCTGCTCGCGTGAAAGCACCCGCGCCGAGCCCATGAACACGATCGTGTCGTCGATCCGGTAATGATCGAAGCGCTTCCTCGGCTCCAGGTACTCGGCGAGGATGCGCAGCGGCCGTGCGTCGCTGCTCTTCAGAAACGACTCCTTGAGATACGCCTTCTCGGCGTGGTGGCGTCTCTCTTCCCGTCGTTCTTTCACGGGGGCAGCTCCCGGAACCGGGAATCCGGAGCGGCAGGGTGGGCGTCGCCCGCCATTTTCACGCCATTACCCGCGGACACGGTCAATTCACGCACGGCCGGCGGCATGAACGGTTCGTGCGTAGCGCTCCTTCCTGAGCGCTTCCAACCTGTCGAAGCACTGGGCGCAGGCCAGGCGCGGGCTACCCCGCCCGCGCGACAGCGGTCTGAAGTCTTTCGTCGGCTTCATCTTCCTGCACTCGAAACAGAATCGCCGCGGATCGTGGTTCATGCAGCCCTCGCTTGTGGATATGCGGGTGGAACGGAAAATGTTGTGCTTATCCCGGACAATAAGCAACAGCTTTCGTCGATAAGGGCGGTGCGGCCCGCTAGGCGCGCGCCTGCCGGGTCAGGAAACGATCCAGCTGATCCGCGAAGTGCTTGCGATTGCCCTGATCGAGCGGCCCCGGACCGCCGGTCTGCACGCCGCTGCCGCGCAACTCCTCCAGGAAATCCCGCAGCGCCAGGTGTCCGCGAATATTGTCCGGAGTGTAGAACTCGCCGCGCGGATTGAGTGCGTGCCCGCCGCGCGCGATGATGTTCGCGGCAAGCGGAATATCGGCGGTGATCACCAGGTCACCGCGCTCGAGGCGCCGGGCGATCTCGTTGTCGGCGACGTCGATCCCGCGCGGCACCTGGACCATGCGGATGAAGCGCGAGGGCGGCGTGCGCAGCGGCTTGTTCGCGACCAGCGTCATCGCGAGCTGCAGTCGCTCCGCTGCGCGGAACAGGATCTCCTTGATGAGCGCCGGGCAGGCATCGGCGTCAACCCAGATGTGCATACAGACCCTTTTGTCAGAAGCTGCTGATGTTACACGGTAAAAGGCGGAATTGCCCGCCCGGCGCCCGATCCGTGATCTTTCATCCGACCGCCCTCGTCTCCATATAATTCCTGCGTTTGCCGCCAGAACGCGTATAATGCGCTCCAGTGTTTAGTTTCCAAGTGCTTGAGGTCTGGATTTGTCAGTTGTTGTGGGACGTTCGTCTTTGGGACCTTTGAGATTTAAACATTACCCGGGTTTATCCCGTTATTCTCAATTCATCTCTTAAGGAACGCGCACAATGACTACCGGTACCGTTAAATGGTTCGACGACGCGAAGGGTTTCGGCTTTATCACCCCTGACGACGGCAGCGAAGATCTCTTCGCTCACTTCTCCGCGATCAACATGGCGGGATTCAAGACCCTGAAGGAAGGCCAGAAAGTCTCCTTCGAAGTCACCGCCGGCAACAAAGGCAAGAAGCAGGCAAGCAACATCCAGTCCGCCTGATCTCGGTCTCGATCAGCAGGAAAGCCGGGCGCGCAGCCCGGCTTTTTTTATTGGCGGAGGAAAATCACGGGGCGGGATCGCGCAACCGCCGCGCGTCACTGCTCCGCCTCCAGCTCCGGATAGTGTCTGAAGATCCCGCGGTCATTGAAAGGAATGCGCCGCGGAGATTTCAGATACGCCGCGACGTTCGGACGCGCGGCGACCCGGTCGTGCAGCGCCACCAGTCCCGGATAGCCGGGCTCCACCCGCTGCATGGTTTCGGGAAACGAGAAGCGCAGGCCCTCGACCAACTGGAACATCGAAAGATCGACATAGCTCAAGCTGCGGCCGACCATGCAGCCGCGCCCCTTCGTGCCGCCGAGCACGCGCTCGAAATAGCCGAGAAATTTCGGCAGGCGCTCCGCCAGGAAATGCCTGGTGTACTTCAGCGCCTCCGGCTTCTGCTCCTCATAGTAAAGGCCGTGCGCGACCGGGTGATGGGTGTCCTGGATCTCCTTCAACAAGTCGGCGAGCGTCAACTGGAGCTGGTGCGCCCACAGCCGGCCGGCCTCCGCCCTGGGCGCGAGTCCCAGCCTCGGGCCGAGATAGAGCAGGATGTTGGCCGTCTGCGCGATCACGAGCTTGCCGGCCTTGAGAAACGGCTGCGCGAACGGCGGACGCTCGACGGCTGCGTCCTGGATCAGCCGTGTCACCGCCTCGGCGCCCCGCCCCGGTCCCGATTCCCGCGCGACATCGACATAGTCGGCGCGCGCCTCTTCCAGCGCGAGCCGGACGAACTCGCCGCGGCCCTGATTCGAAGCGGTATAGTAGAGCTCATAACGCATGGTGCGGCCTCCCCTTCCTTCGTTGCTCGAACCCGGAAAAAACTCATTCTTCCCGATTGACGGCAAGGCACTTTCGACGCATGCGTCCGGGAAAACGGTTTTCTCCTGCATAATATCAGCATCCTGCCGTCTTTCCAGACACTGGGGCCTGCATGACACGGACACTGATCAAGAACGCGACGATCGTCTCGATGGACCCGCACATCGGCGACATTGACGGCGGCGATATCCTGATCGGGGGCGAGAAGATCCTCGAGGTCGGCCGCGACATCGACGCCGGCGGCGCGGACGTGATCGACGCCCGCGACCACATCGTCATTCCGGGTCTCGTCAACGCGCACATTCACACCTGGGAGCTGCCGCTGCGCGGCATCGGAGCGAACTGGGTGAGCAGCCGCGACTACCACGGCAACATGCACCAGAACCTCGCCACGCGCTACACCGCCCGCGACGTGTATTGCGCGAACCTGCTCGGCGCGCTCAACCAGATTCACCACGGCGCGACGACGATCATGGACTGGTGCCACATCCTGCGCGATTCGGAAATGGCGGACGCAGCGATCGAGGGTCTCGATGAATCCGGCATACGCGCCGTTTTCGCGCGCGGCACCGTGAAGCCGCCGCTTCGGGAAGGCGTGACGCCCTATTACAAGATTCCCTTCCCGCGCGGGGAAATTCACCGTCTCCGCACCGGGCGGCTCGCTTCGGACGACGGTCTCGTCACGCTCGCGATGGCGATCCTCGGTCCCGACTGGGGTGAGTACGAGGTCGCCGCCCACGATATTCGTCTCGCGCGCGAGTACGGGCTCCTCAGTTCCGCGCACACCTACGGCCGCAAGGGCAAGCGCAAGGTCGAGGACGGCATGCCGCGGCTCGCAAGAGAAGGGCTGCTCGGCCCCGATCACAACATCGCCCACGGCAACTGCTTCGACGAAGACGAGCTGAAGATCGTGCTCGACGCGGGCTGCACGATCACTTCCACCTGTTTTACGGAAATGCTCAATTACGAACGACCGGCGATGCTGGGCCGGATGCTCAAGTTCGGGGCGACGCCTTCGCTCGGGAGCGATTGCGATCCGTATTTCAACGGCTCGATGCTGTGGGTTACGCGCCACGCGTTCCACCACCAGCGGGAACTGGATAACCGCAGTCTTCATGCCGCAGGCCAATGGCCGGCGTCCACGCAGCACTCAACGCACACGCGCGACACGCTATACTGGGCGACGATGGGCGGGGCGAAAGCGCTGCGGCTCGATCGCAGGATCGGCTCGCTTACGCCGGACAAGCAGGCGGATCTCGCGATGATCGATCTTACCGGCATGAACGTGTTCCTGGCGATGCCGGGCGGCGATCCGGCGCACGCCGTCGTGATGTACGCGGAGGCCGCCGACGTGGACAACGTGATGGTCGCCGGCCGTTTTGTCAAACGCGGCGGCAAGCTCACTTTCCCGGCCGAGCGGCTCGCGCGCGCGCGCGACGAGTTGATGAAGGCGCGGCTGCGCATGATGCGCGAGGGCGGCTACGCCTATCAGCCGGCGCCGCACGGGCCGCAGCCTGAACGCTTCGTGCTCTGACCGCTGGACGATGAGCGCGGACTGGTGAAGGGTAAGGACGGAATGCGGAGGACGCAGAAATGAAGATCAGGGGATGTTGTTCCGGAGAAGTCGAGAACCTGAATTGCGCGCGGCAGCAAGGCATGGATTCCAAATTTGCGGGCAATGACACAGCTTTATCTTACGCAGCATGCGCACGCACGCCGAAAGCGGCGCTCATGTTCCTGTTCCTGCTGGTTCTTGCCCCCCTGTCCTGGGCGCAGGGCGCCGACGGGAAGTGGCCCACCAGGCCGATCCGCATGGTGCACGGCTTCATCTCCGGCGGCAGCGTGGACATCACCGCGCGGCTGCTCGCGGCGCAGATGACCGGCATGCTCGGCCAGCAGGTGATCGTGGACGGGCGCCCGGGCGCCGGCGGCACGACGGGCGCCTCCATCGTCGCGAAGAGCGCGCCCGACGGCTATACGCTGTTCCTCATGGCATCGGGACACGCCACCTCGCCGGGCCTTTATCGCTCGCTGCCCTACGACCCGGTGAAAGACTTCACCATGATTTCGATGGTGGCAAGCAACCCGATGGTGGTGGTCGCGACGCCCGCCTTCCCGCCGCGCACCATCCAGGAAGTCGTGCAGCTCGCAAGGAAGGAACCCGGCCGGATCAACTACGGCACCGGCGGCGTCGGCACCGGGATGCATCTTGCCTCCGTCCTCTTTCAGGCGCGCGCCGGCATCAAGCTCAATCACATCCCCTACAAAGGCGGCACCGCGGGACCCACCGCGCTGCTCGCCGGAGAAATTCCTCTGCTCTTCACGACGGCGGCGGGCGTCGCCAACCATGTCGAGACCGGGCGCATCCGCGCGCTCGCCGTGACCACGAGCAAACGCTTCGTGCTGTGGCCGAACGTGCCCACGATCGCGGAGACGGTGCTGCCGAATTTCGACGTGCTCGCGTGGTACGCAGTCGCCGCGCCGAAGAACATGCCGGCGCCGCTTGTGAATCGCCTGAATGAGGTGGTGCGGGAAGCGTTGAAACGCAACGAAGTGGTCGAGAAGCTGCTCACCCTCGGCGCGGAGACCCGCGCCACCAGCCCGCGCGAAGCGCAGCAGTTTCTCGCCTCGGAAGTGGCGCGCTGGACGAAGGTGACCCGCGACGAGAACATTCCGCCGCAGGACTGACAGCCGTCGCAAGAACGGAAACGGACGGGATTCACAGGATCAAGAACTTCAACAGCCGCTGAATATCCTGTAAATCCTGTTAATCCCGTCTATTCCGGTTTCCGGAGCTACTCGCCGCGGATGTTGGCGATCTTCGCGACTTTCACCCACTTCGCCATCTCGGACCGGACGTGCCGGCCGAGTTCATCCGGCGTCTTGATCGCGGGCTCGGCGCCCTCGTTGATGAGACTGCTGCCGCCCGGCGGGAACGGCACGACCAGCCGCACCGGCCTCACGGGATAGTCCTGCGCGGCGGCCGCGAGCGGCACCGCTGTCACGACGATGGTCAGAACGCCGGCGAACACTGCGCGACCGGCACGTGAATGATGATCCAACATGTGGCTCTCTCCTTCTGTGACACGAACCGTCGTCCTGACCGCCGCAGCGGCGCCTACTTCATGGCGTCGAGCGCCTTGATCACCTGGTCGGTGATATCGATGGCGCGGCTTGCGTGGACCGCCTGCTCGATCACGAGATCGAACTTCTGCGCGACAGCCAGCTTCTGCACGATCGCCTGCACGTCGCGGGTGAATCTCTGGCGCTCCTCCCACCGGCGGCGATCCAGGTCCTCCGCGAAAGTGCGCCGGGTCTGCTCGAACTGCTGGGCGAGGCGAGCGAACTCGCGCCGCTTCCTGTCCACATCGGTCGAAGGCGTGCTCGGGGCGATCTTCTCCAGCTCCGACTGCAAGGCAAGGACCTTCTCGTGCGTGTCGCGCACCTGCTGCTCGCGCGCGGCGAATTCCTTTTTCAGGTTCTCGGCGTCGCGCTGCGGCCGCTTCGCCTCGCGCTCGATGCGCTGCGGGTTGATGTAGCCGATCTTGACCTGCTGGGCGAACGCGGGCAGCGTCGCAGCCGCCAGGAGCAGCAATACCATCAGTCGATTCATGCCGGTCTTCATTCTATAAAAGCCCGCGATCGCGGGAAGGCGAGTATCGCATAAATACGGCGCGTCCTCATGACAGGACTTCCGCGCTTCTCCCGGCGCGCGGCGTTCACGCCGCTCCACTTTTCTCCTTGAGCAATTCGAAGTTGGAGCGGTCCATCTTGAGCCGGCCCTGGTTGATCAGCCGGTCGATCTCGACCACGGCATCGTTGCACGGGGTGGCAATGCCGAGTTCCTTGCCGTTGCGTGCAACCAGGCCGCTGATGAACTCCATCTCGCTCCTGCGCCCCTTGAGGTGGTCGTGGATGGGCGCGGTGCGGCCGCGGCTCACATGGCCCAGCAGCGTATTCATCGCCGTCACCAGGTTCTCATCGCTGGAACCCGCGAATTCGTCCGCGCGCAGCCCGAATATCGGCTCGATGCGGTGGCCGAGTGCCGTGCCCACCGCCAGAGATTCCCGACCGAGCTTCACCGAGAGGTCGAACATGCCGGGCAGGCCGGCCGCTTCCGTGTTGCCGAGGCCCAGCAGCCCGAACGGGCCCATCGTCATCGTGTTGGCGATGAGCTTGGTCCACTTCGCGCCGTAGATGTTGTTGGTGACATCGCACCGGCCCACGCTGCCCAGGATCGAGGCGATTTCCTTCGCGCGCGAGGTGTAAAAGCCGTCGAGTTCGCCCACCGCGAACCACGTCGTCCTGTGCGTGGTGTTGCGCCTGACCAGCCCCGGCGTGAATATCTCGGCCGACAGCTCAAGGGCGCAGCCCACCGTGCGATCGCGCCCGACGATGGAGGCGAGCGTGTCGTCGTTCATGCCGTTCTGCACGCCGACCAGCACGCCGTCGCTCTTGAGATACGGCTTTATCAGTTCAGCCATCCAGCGGTCGTCGTTGGACTTGACCGCGAGAAACACGATGTCGAACTCCAGGTTGGACGACGCGAGCTCGCACAAATGCAGCGCGCGCACCGGGATCTGCAGCTCCTCGTCCGGCATCTGGATGCGCAGGCCGGCTGTCTTCATTGCCTCGACCTGCGCCGGCCACTGATCGATGACCGTCACATCATGTCCCGCCCGGGTGAGATCGGCGCTCACGCTGCTGCCGATCGCGCCGGCTCCCAAAACCGCCATCTTGCGCTTCATGCTTTTGATTCCTCCCTGCCGCTATTGTGCATTCTGTTGCGCGGAAAATGAATAGACATGACGACCGCCCGGCAAGCCCGGCCAAGCGCGCATCGTGCGCCGGGCGGTATAGAATAGTCGGCAGTCATCGACACCGGCTGCCGGGCCGATGCCTTTTCCAAGGAGCGAATCATGAAGATCTGGTGGCAGAGCAGCACGGCGATACACCGCCTGCACGACTATCGCAACACTCTCACCGAGCATCTGAACGCGCTGAAACGCCCGGAGACGCAGGTGCACATCAACGGTGTCGATGACGGTTCGATGGACCTGCATTACAACGCGGTGGTGGCGATCAACAGCTACTGCCCGGGCGGCGTGCTCAACAAGATCATCCAGGCGGCCGACCAGGGCTACGACGCGGTGGCCATCGGCTGTTTTCTCGATCCGGCGATGCAGGAGGCGCGCGAGCTGGTCCGCATTCCGGTAATGGGCCTGGGCGAGACCTGCATGCTCATGGCGTGCATGTACGGCCACAGGTTTTCGGGGGTCGCCTTCCACGCCAAGCAGGCGCAATACTACGACCGCAAGGCGTTCGAATACGGCCTCGCGTCGCGGCATGTCCCGTTCGGAGACCTCGGCATCGACTTCAACGAGGTGCAGAAGGCGTTCGCCAGCCCCGGTCAGATGACCGAGGCGTTCGTCAAGGAAGCGCGGCGGTTGGCCTCCCAGGGCGCGGAAGTGATCCTCGCAGCCTGCGCGACGGTCAACGCGATCATCCGCCGCGAGAAGATCCACGAAGTGGACGGCGCGCTGGTGATGGACTGCAACGCGGTGCTGCTGAAGACCGCCGAGGGCATGGCCGAGCTGGCGCAGAGCGCGGGACTGCGCACGAGCCAGCGGCTGCTCTACCAGCAGCCGAACCGGCAGGCGCTCGATGAATGGATGCGCATCTACGGGTTCCGGCCGTCCGCCGCGTCAAAACCGGAGCGCAGTGCCGCGGATGCGCAGTCGTGCCGTCCGGCCGCATGAGGAGGGATTGGTCGGTCCGCGGCCGGCGCGGCCAACGGTTCCGCCAAGACCCTGAAAAGCGCAAATCAGCGCGCCGCGCTCACCGCATCCGCGATGGCCTTGCCGACATCCGTGGTCGTTGCCTTTCCACCCAGGTCCGGCGTGTGTGGCCCCTCGACCAGTATCACCTCGATCGCATCGAGAATCGCGTCGTGCGCCTTGCGGCAGATCGCGTCGCCATTGCCCAGGTAGTCGAGCATCATCGCACCCGACCAGATCTGACCGACCGGGTTGGCGATGTTCCTGCCGCAGATGTCGGGTGCCGAGCCGTGCACCGGCTCGAACAGTGACGGAAACTTGCGCTCCGGATTGATGTTGCCCGACGGCGCGATGCCGATGGTTCCGGTCGTCGCGGGCCCCAGGTCCGACAGAATGTCGCCGAAGAGGTTGGAAGCGACGATGACGTCGAAACGGCCGGGATCGAGCACCATCTGGATGGTAAGCCCGTCGACGTGGTACTGGCTGCGCCGCACCTCCGGATAGTTCTTGCCCATCTCGGCGAAACGCTCGTCCCAGTACGGCATCGTGATCGAAATTCCGTTCGATTTGGTGGCCGAGGTAACGTGCTTCTTGCGCTTCATCGCCAGCTCGTACGCAAATCGCATGATGCGGTCGCAGCCCTTGCGCGTGAAGGTCGAAATCTGCTGCGCCATCTCGCGCTCGGTGCCCTCGAACAGCCGCCCACCCATCGACGAGTATTCGCCTTCGGTGTTCTCGCGAATCACGAAGTAATCTATGTCGCCGGGCTTGCGGCCCGCGAGCGGCGACTTGATGCCGGGCATCAACCGCACCGGCCGTATGTTCACATACTGGTCGAACTCGCGGCGGAACTTGATGAG
>JACQOJ010000057.1 GCA_016202605.1 Betaproteobacteria bacterium | reverse complement strand
GTCCATATTCGGGACGACCTGATCGCCGACGGCCGCGTCGACATACTGAAAATGCGCCCGGTCGAGCGTCTGGGGTATTTCGACTTCGCGGCGATCGATGAGCTGTTCGAAATGCGGCGGCCGGACTGGCCGCTTCCCACCCGGATGGACTGAAGCGCGCGGGCCCGGGTTTACGGGAAATTCTCGCCTGCGCGGAGGACGGATATGCCGGCAAGAACGGCTGCGGGGACCGCGAGTCCCACCCGGGACCTGGCCGAATTTCTCGCTTCGATCCGCTACGAATCGCTGCCCGCGGCCGTCGTTGCCCGCGCCGAGGAACTGTTTCTCGATTGGTTCGCGTCCGCGCTCGCCGGCAAGGGCGCGCGGCCGGTAGCCGTGATGGAAAAGTTTTCCGACGCGATGGGGCCGGAAGACGGAGCGAGCCAGATGCTGGTCTCGCGCAAGCGCACTTCACCGTTTTTCGCGGCGCTCGTGAACGGCGCGGCCTCGCACTGCGTCGAGCAGGACGACTTGCACAACGGCTCGGTCCTGCATCCGGGCACGGTGGTGTTTCCCGCCGTGCTGGCCGCGGCACAGGATACAGGCGCTACGGGCAGGGAGCTGATTGCGGCTGCGGTGGCGGGATATGAGTGCGGGGTGCGCGTCGGCGAATTTCTCGGGCGCTCCCACTACAAGGTGTTTCATACGACGGGCACGGCAGGCAAGCTCGCGGCTGCGGCGGGTGTCGCCCATCTGCTCAAGCTGGACGCGGACGGAATGCGGCACGCGCTGGGTTCGGCGGGCACGATGGCCGCGGGCCTGTGGGAATTTTTGCGCGACGCCGCGGACTCCAAGCAATTGCACACCGCGAAGGCCGCCGCTGACGGACTGATGGCGGCATACCTTGCCCGCGGCGGCTTTACCGGCGCGCGCGAAATCCTGGAAGGCAAGCAGGGAATGGCCGCCGGGATGTCGAGCGATGCCGATCCCAAGTGGCTTACCGACCGGCTCGGCACGCGCTGGGCATTGGCCGAGACTTCGTTCAAGTTCCATGCCTCCTGCCGTCATACCCATCCCGCGGCGGACGCCCTGCTCGAATTGATGCGCAGGCACAAGCTCGAAGCCGAAGACATTTCCGCGGTCACGGCGCACGTGCATCAGGGGGCGCTCGACGTGCTGGGGCCGGTGACCGATCCGCAGACCATACATCAGTCGAAGTTCTCGATGGGATTCGTGCTCGCGCTGATCGCGCTGCATGGCCGCGCGGGACTCGGCGATTTCACCGAAGCCGCGCTCCGGGACAAGCGGGTGCGCGCGTTTCACGACAACGTGAAAATGACCCTCGATCCGGAAATCGACCATGCGTATCCGCGGCGCTGGATGGGCCGCGTGACGGCGACCACCCGCGACGGGCGAGAACTGGAACAGCGCATCACCTCGCCGAAGGGCGATCCGGACAACACGTTGACGCGGGTCGAACTCGAAGACAAGGCGCTGCGGCTCGCGACGTACGCCGGCGGCGCCACGGCGGAAGAGATGAAGCTCGTCATTGCGCGCATCTGGCGCCTCGATGACGAATCCAGCGTGCAGGATTTTCTGTGCGTGTAAGCGGGGCGCGTTTCGCCCCGCGCATTCCGGCCGGGGCGCGCGCAGAAAAGGGGAGGGGAACGACGTGACCCGGGAATCCGCGATTTCGCGCGCGACGCGCCATTTCGACGATGGACAGTTCATCGAGGACCTTGCACGCCGGGTGGCGATCCGCACCGAAAGCCAGATCCCGGAGAGCCGGCCCAACATGGACGTCTATCTGGAGCAGGAGATTGCGCCGCAGTTCGAGCGCATGGGCTTCAAGGTCGATATCCTCCCCAACCCGGTGGAGGGAGTGGGGCCGATCCTGCTCGCCGAGCGCATCGAGGATCCGGGGCTGCCGACGGTGCTCTCCTACGGCCACGGCGACGTGATCCGCGGGCAGGAGGATCAGTGGCGCGAGGGTTTGTCGCCGTGGATTCTAAGGCAGGAAGGCGGGCGCTATTACGGGCGCGGCTCCGCCGACAACAAGGCCCAGCATTCGATCAACATGGCCGCGCTCGAAACCGTCATCGCGGAGCGCGGCCGGCTGGGTTTCAACGCGAAGTTCATGCTCGAAACCGGGGAAGAGCTGAGCTCACCGGGTCTGCGCGCGTTCTGCGAACAGCATCGCGAACGGTTGCAGGCGGACGTGCTGATCGCGTCCGACGGTCCGCGCCTGTCGGCGAAACGGCCGACGCTTTACCTGGGATCGCGCGGCGCGATGAACCTCAGCTTCACCGTGGAGCTGCGCGGGGGCGCGCACCATTCCGGGAACTGGGGCGGGCTGCTGGCCAATCCCGGGGTCATTCTGGCTCATGCGCTTGCGAGCATCGTGACGCGGGAGGGCAGGGTGCTGGTGCGCGATCTCCTGCCCGAACGCATCCCGGACGGCGTGCGCAAGGCGCTCCTCGACTGTACCCCGGAGCCCGAGGAAGGAGAGCCGACAATCGATTCCTGGTGGGGCGAGCCCGGACTCTCGGCCGCCGAGAAAGTGTATGCCTGGAACACATTCGAGATCCTCGCGTTCCGCACCGGGAATCCCGACAACCCGGTGAACGCCATCCCGGGAAAAGCAACGGCAACCTGCCAGATCCGTTTCGTCGTGGGGACGGACCCCGATTCTTTCATCCCGATCCTGCGCCGCCATCTCGACTCAAACGGCTTCGAGGCGGTCAGGATCGGCATGGCGAGAAAGAGCTTCATGCAGGCGACCCGGCTCGATCCGGATCACCCGTGGGTCAAATGGGCCGCCGAATCGATCCGGCGCACGACCGGCGTGAAACCCGCGATCCTTCCCAACGTCGGGGGATCGCTCCCGAACGACTGCTTTTCCGAAGTGTTGGGGCTGCCCACGATCTGGGTGCCGCACTCGTATGCCGGATGCTCGCAGCACGCGCCCAACGAGCACGTGCTCGCGCCGATCCTGCGCGAGGGATTGCAGATCATGACCGGACTGTTCTGGGACCTTGCCGAGGATCGCGCGCCGTCGTAAACCGCGCGTTCACAATACACGAGCCTCATTCCCGAGGAGCCTGTCCTCGAAAGTTGTAATCGGGGATCGGGGATCCGATTTCTTGCGCATCAAGATTGGATGCCCGTCTACACGGGCATGACAGGTGAATGTCATTCCCGAGGAGCCTGTCCTCGAAAGTTGTAATCGGGGATCGGGAATCCGATTTCTTGCGCATCAATATTGGATGCCCGTCTACACGGGCATGGCAGGTGAATGTCATTCCCGAGTAGTCGGGAATGACATTTCCCTACGTATGTAGCTCGACGACGTCGCCGTCGGCCAGCAAATGCTCGCGCCCGACCTGCTGACCATCGAAGCCTGATTTTCCCCACACCCGCGCGTATCTGAGGGAGTGCGCAACGTCCTTGTGCACGAGGCGCGCGACGTGTTCGACCGTCTGCCCCCGGCGCAGGGTAAACGGCCGGTCCTTGTCCGGCGGGTGACCTGGGGCCTTGGTATAGACGCGCACGATTCCCAGATGCCGGAACAACCAGGGGCCGATGTCGCCCAGCCCCGCTCCCGTGGTTGCGGAAACGCAGAATGCGGGATAGCGGAATCCGGTCAGCTCCCGAAACGCGTCGAGCTCCACGTCGATATTCCCGATTTCATCCGCCTTGTTCGCGAGCAACAACGTGGGCAGGCGCAGCGCAAAGGGATCCTCGTCTTCCTCCGCCGCAATCGACGACGGATCCGCATCCGCGTTCCATCGTGATGTGAGCGTCACGCGTTTCTCGCGCAGTGCTTCATGCAGGGCTTGTACCTGTTCCACGCACGACGGCTCCCCGAGATCCACGACGAGCATGCAGGCGTCCGCAGTCTGCAGAGCGCCGACCAGCCAGGGCACCGGATGCTCCGGTGAAATCGCCGGCAGATCGATAAGCTGGAAGTGAATATCCGCGTGCGGCATCATCCCCGGCTCGGGATACCGGGTCGTGAAGGGGTAAGGCGCGACGTGGGCGTGCGATCCGGTGAGCTTCACGTGCAGCGCAGACTTGCCCGAATTCGGCGGACCGACGAGCGCGACCTGGGCCGCGCCTTCGGGGCGCACGACGAGCGCGGGGCCACTGCGCGCCGCGCCGCCCTTGCGCGGTCCTTCGAGTTCCTCCGACAGCTCCTTGATGCGGTGCTTGATGTCCGCCTGGAGATGATCGGTTCCCTTGTGCTTGGGGATCGTGCGCAGCATTTCCCGCAGCCGGTCCAGGCGCTCGCGCGGATCGCGCGCCTTGCGGAAAGCCGCTTCTGCGGCCTTGTACTCGGGTGATAAATTGGCCGGCATGGGAGAACCGTGGCGTCAAGCCCGCTTGCTGCATGCCTATTCTATAGCGCTGTCGTGCGCTTGAGATCACACATCGAACGCGGCGCCGTTGCACTGGCGTGGCGCAGTGGCCGCCGTTGTGCGTAAAATCCGCGAGGGGAGGAATGATTCACGATGACGACGATGGTCGAACAACTGAGTTCCTATGCGGCCGCGCTGCGCTACGAGGACCTGCCCCGCGAGGTGGTGCGCCAGGCGAAGCGGCTCATCATCGACACGGTGGGCTGCGCGCTCGGGGGATACGAAAGCGCGCCGGCGCGGATTGCGCGGGACATTGCGGGAACGGTCACGAGCGCGCAGCCGGCGACCGTCATGGTGAGCGGGCGGCGCACGAGTCCGGATCTCGCCGCCTTCGCCAACGGCGTCATGATCCGTTTCCTCGATTTCAACGACGGCTACACCAGCACCGGAGAGTCGGGTCATCCGAGCGACAGCATCGCCGCGGTCCTGTCCGTCGCCGAACTCATGAAAAGAAGCGGGCGGGACGCGATCGCCGCGACGGTGCTCGCTTACGAAGTGTTCTGCCGGGTGTGCGACCAGGTCGATCTCAAGCCGCTCGGCTGGGATCACGTTACCGTCGGCGGCATGGCGAGCACGGCCGCCGCGGCGCGGCTTCTCGGATTGCCGGAGAAGCGCATCGGGGAAGCGTTCAATCTCGGCATCGCACCCAATATCGCGCTCTACCAGACGCGCATCGGCCACGTCTCGATGTGGAAGGGCTGCGCCTACGCCAACGCGAGCCGCAACGCCGTGTTTGCCGCAATGCTCGCCTCGCGCGGCATGACCGGTCCGTCGCCGATCTTCGAGGGCGTGGGCGGCTACTTCAAGGCGGTGACGCGCGCCCCGTTCCGGCTTGCGGCGCTGGGCGGGGGCGAGCATCCGTTCAAGATCATGGAATGCAGCATCAAGCACTTTCCGCTCGGCCAGTATTCGCAGACCGTGGTGGAAGCGGCGCTGGAGGTGCGGGAGAAGATCCGCTCCGCCGACGAAATCGCCGAGGTGCGGATCGAAACGGTCTCGACAGCGATCCGCCTGATGGCGGGCGATCCTGACAAGTGGGAGCCGGCCACGCGCGAGACCGCCGATCACAGCATGCCGTACACGGTCGCCGTCGCCCTGATTCACGGGACGGTCGAGGAGCGCCATTTCGACGACGAGTATCTGCGCGATCCGGAAATACGCGCGCTGACGCGGCGCATCAAGGCCGGGGCCTCGGAAGAGGCCGACGGGCGCATGCCGGAAGCGATGTTGTGCAAGTTCGCGCTCGTCACCAAGGCGGGGCAGACACACAACGCGGTGGTGGAATATCACAAGGGGCACTACCGGAATCCGATGTCCGATGGCGAAGTGGAAGCGAAATTCCGGGGCCTCGCCGGGCATGTGCTCCCGCCGGCTCAAGTCGATCGGTTGCTCGAAAGACTGTGGACGCTGGAAGACATAACCGACGCCGGTGAAGTCGTGCGCATGACGATCGCGCCGGCGGCAGCGCAATAGGGTGCGCATCCCCGCGCGCCGCCCGGGATTTATCCGGGATCGCGTTTCTGGGATGATTGCGAAAAAAGGAGGAGGCATGTTTGGTCATTTGAGGATCTCGGCAATCGTGGCAGGACTGCCGCTGCCGGGCGCATCCGGATTCGCGGCCTATCCGGACAAGGCGATGGTGGCGATGAGTTCCGCCGGAACGGGATCGAACACCCATCTGACCGGAGAACTCTTCCAGTTCATGGCCAAGGTGAAGTTCCTGCGCGTACCGTACAAAGGCAGCGGTGCTGCGCTCGTCGATCTCGTCGGCGGCCAGGTGCGCCTGATGTTCGACCAGGTCAGCGCGTCGGGCCCGCACATCAAGGCCGGGAAGCTGCGTGGACTGGCCGTTACGACGTTGAAGCGTTCTTCCGTTTTTCCGGGGGTGCCGCCGGTCCAGTCGCCCGAGGACTTCGTCGTCATCGTGGTGGGCGGCGCGGGCAAGCATTCTGCGTTCATCCCCACTTTCGGCACGACGCGCCCGATCACGCGGGCGCCGGTGCGAGCCGACGGGCAATTCGTGCGTTCCGTGGAAGATCTGCGGCGCAGGTGAGATGACCGGTTAAGCCGAACCCGAGGAGGATCAAAATGCTGAAGAACTTTCACCGTCTGGCATGCAACGTGGCGTTCGCATTGTGCGTGGCTGGCATCGTCCTTGATGCCATCGCGGCAGCGCCCGCCTATCCTACGCGTCCTGTCCGTCTGCTCGTGCCGTTTGCGCCCGGCGGCGGCGCCGATACCCTGTCGCGCATCATCGCGCCCAAGCTCACGGACGCGCTGGGCCAGCACTGGGTGGTGGACAACCGCGGCGGCGCGGGGGGCAACCTTGCCGCCGAAATCGTGGCCAACGCTGCGCCGGACGGGCATACCGTGTTCATGGGATTCAGCACCGTGCTCACGGTGAACCCCAGCCTCTACAGGAAACTGCCGTTCAGCGTGGAAAGGCACTTTCAGCCGGTCACGTTGCTCGCCACGGCGCAGTACATCTTGGTTCTGCATCCGAGCGTGCAGGCGGGGACAGTCAAGGAATTCATTGCGCTGGCGACGCAGAAACCCGGTGGTCTCAACTACGCCTCGGCCGGCGTAGGCAGCCCGCTGCATCTGGCGGCGGAACTCTTCAAGAAGCGCACGGGCGTGAACATGGTGCACATTCCCTACAAAGGCGGTGGACCGGCTGCCGCGGCAGTGCTGGCGGGGGAAGCGCAGGTGATATTCGGAAGCGTCGCCTCGTCGATGCCGCACGTGAAGTCCGGCAGGCTGAGGGCGCTGGCGACGACGGGTCTGAAACGCTCGAAAGTGGCGCCCGATCTGCCGACCATGGCCGAGTCGGGCTTCCCCGGATTCGACGTGAGTTCGTGGTACGCGTTTCTCGTGCCGGCAAAAACTTCTCCCGCCATCGTCAAACGCCTGCACGAGGAGGCGGTCAAGGCGGTGGCGCTTCCCGATGTGCTGCAGGCGATGTCGCGCCAGGGGCTGGAGGCCGAAACGACAACCCCGGAGGCGCTCGCTCAACGCATCAAATCCGAAACTGCGGTGTGGGCGCAGGTCATCAAGGACGCGGGCATCAAGGGCGAGTAGGAGCGCAGGAGCGAAGGTGGATGGAAGCGAAGGATATCTGCGCTTAACCAAAATCTTGCTTCAGGCGCTGCAGCCGCGTCATGGTTTCGGCGCTGCGCAACTCTGCGAGCGGCGCCAGTTCTTCGAATACCAACGCCCAGTCGAGGCTGCGGGCCTGGCGGATCACGACCGACTCGATGTCAATCCAGTCGCGATCGCGTCCGGCGAACGCCTTGAGGACAACCAGATCCTCCGCGGAACAGGTCACGAGCCGGATTTCGCCGAAGTCAAAGTCGGTCGCGCGGCCAACACACCGCTCTTCGAATGGGATGCCGCCGAGCGCAACGTCGATCGGAACATCAGACGCGCTGCGGAGCAACACCACACGATGCTGAAGAGCGAACGCGCGCGCTTCCGGGATGCGCGCCGCGAAGCAGGCGAGGAGCCGATCTGCGGCTTGCGCCTCGGCGCCGTATGGGCAGAGCAAAGTGAGGTCGACGTCGCGCGTGAAGCGGGGTTCGCCCCAGCGCTGAAGTGCGATCCCGCCGATGAAGCAGAATCGTTCATCCGCATCCCTGAGGAATTTCTGAATCTGCGCTGCCGCCGCGAACAGCGCGCTCATGCAGGCTCGCGCAGGCCTGCGAACAGGCGCTGCTGTTCGACCAGGCCGGAGGTCGTCCGAGGCTGTGGGTCAGCCGGCGTTTTATCCGGAAATAGATCCGCGATTGCGCGCCGGACGTCGTCATCCGTCATCGCCTGTAGGTCACGACGCCGCAACTCGTCCAGCGCCCGGCCGGCGGACTCCCACGTGTCCGCCCATCGCCTGAGGTCGGTGTCGCTCATGGTGATATTTTACTCTCGAAGCTCCCCCGTGAGGCCCAAAGACATGGGCGCGCTCCAAGCCAATCCGCGGCTTTGAACCCCTCATCGGCGAGTTACTTCGCCGCCGCCTTCAGAATCTCCACGAAGCGCCGCGCGACCGGGGGGAGGTAACCGTCCTTCCTGTAGCTCACGTAAACCTGTCGCACCCGTGACATTTCCTTCACCGTGATCTTTGCGAAACGGAACTGCGGCGCAAGCTGCCTGAAGCCGCGGTCCGTGGTATAGCCCAGCAGGTTCGAATTGGCCACGAGATAATCCCTGAGTGCCGGCGAGTCGGTCCTTATTCCGGTACGCGGAGGCGAATTGCCGGTCCTTATTGAGAGCTGGGTAAACCAATCCCAGTTTTCGCTGATTCCCGCACGGGCCCAGCGCTCGTGCGCAAGGTCTTTGATCGTCACCTGCTTGAGCTTCGCCAACCGGTGATTCGCTGCTGTAAAAACCACAAGCGGGTCGTCGGACAAGTGCTCATGCATCAGGTCTTCCGAGGAGGGGGCGCGAAGATCGTGGACGATCAGATCCAATTCTCCACGGCGTAGCGCCGGCAATAGCTGGGACGTCATGACCGTCACCATCAACTCCACATCCGGAGCGTCCTTCAAAAGCTCGGCGCAAGCCGACGCCAGGTGATCGGTTATCACCCCGGGCTGTGCGCCAACACGCAAACAGCCGGCCCTTCCCTGGCTCAAGTCCGATATCTCCCGCTTGATGTCTTCGCGCGCCAGACGCAAACGCTGAACGCGCGACAGCAGCGCGGCACCGGTGGCCGTCAATTCGACGCCCTTGGGAGTACGCTTGACGAGCTTCACCTGCAGGGATTGTTCCAGTCTGCGCAGGCTCAGGCTCAGCGCAGGCTGGCTCAGCCCCAGCGCTTCCGCCGCGCGCCCGACATGTCCGTGCTCGGCTAACACCGCGAAATACTCAATGTCGCGGAAGTCCATGGCGATAAGCGATATTTATGATAAATGGAAAATGACATAATTGCGTAAATCAGAACAGGGTGTCAACATGCGGTCGGAAACGTGAACCGGGTAAAGGAATCGGAACACGACGCCGAAGCTAGCCATGAATGGAGGATGCCATGAAGAACCGTTTACTTGCCGCAGCGGCTTTTGTAATCGTGTTTGCGTTGCTCGCCGGCGCCGCGGCAGAAGCCGCTGAAATCAAAGTGCTGAGCAGCTACGGCATGCGTGCGGTCATGTTGGATGTTGTGCCGCGATTCGAGAAGGCGACCGGACATATGGTCGCCATCGAGTTTGCTACTCCGCGCGTCATTGCAAAAAGTGTCGCGGACGCCGAAGCCGCCGATGTCGTGATCTCGGCCGGTGGTGACTTGGCGAAAGGTCAGGTCTTGCCTGAGTCGATAACCGCTGTTGCCCGCACCGTCATGGGCGTGGCCGTTCGCACGGACGCCCCGAAGCCGGATATTTCATCGCCAGACGCGGTGAAGCGTGCGCTGCTCGCGGCGAAATCCGTGTCGTACGACGACGGTCTGGCGGCTGTCCACTTCACTAAAGTGCTCGATAACTGGGGCATCGCCGATGACATCAAACGGAAAACTACTATCGGCAGCCGGCCTCCGCGCAGAGTCGGAGACCTCGTTGCCAGTGGTGAAGTCGAGATCGGTGTGTACGTAATCTCGCTGCTAATTGGCATCCCCGGTATCGAGGTCGTAGGTCCGCTGCCGGAGGATCTGCAGCATGCCAGCGGTACTAACGCGGCCGTCATGGCGGGTGCCAGGGATGCAGAGGCAGCGAAGGCGCTGATCGATTTCCTGCGCACGCCGGATGCCGCGGCGGTGATCCGGGCCAAGGGTATGAAGCCCGCCGCTCCATGACGCGATCCGAGCGGGGCGGTATGACGACTTCATTCGGCACTTCGGCTTTCGGGAAAACGCCGCACAGCAGTTTCGCTGGCTGGGCAAGCGTGATCGTGACGGTCCTTCTGGGAGCTTGCATCTGGTCGCGGGACTCCACTGCTGCATATCCCGCGCGGCCGATACGGTATATCGTGCCTGCCATTGCCGGAGGCGCCCCCGACGTAATTGCGCGTACGCTTGCTTCGGAGCTGAGCAGGCAGATGGGTCAGCAAGTCATTGTGGATAACCGGCCCGGGGGCAGCGGAACCATTGGTATGGAGATGATTACGAAAGCCACGCCGGACGGCTACACCATCGGCTTTGGAACCGTGGTCACGCTGGCGATCAACCGCAGTGTCCTGCCAAAGCTGCCCTACAACCCGGACAGGGATTTGCAGCCGGTTGTTCAGCAAACATTTGTGGTGAATCTGCTGGCGGTCACGCTGTCGCTTCCCGTCAGGTCCGTGCAGGATCTGATCGATTACGCACGAAAGAACCCGCAGAAGCTTCTATACGCATCGGGCGGAAACGCCACCAGTCACCATGTCAGTGCCGAACTGTTCAAGCTGATGACTGGAACAAACATGGTGCACGTGCCATACAAGGGCGCGGCGCTCGCTGCGATCACTGATCTTACTGCCGGGCGCGTGCATCTGATGTTCGGCAGCATGCCGCTGATTGCGCCGCATGTTAAGGCTGGGAAATTGCGAGGACTCGGTGTGACCGGCCCGAAGCGCTCGGCGGTGTTTCCGGAGTTGCCGACAATCGCGGAAGCAGGCTTGCCGGGCTTCGAAGTAACGGCGTGGGATGGCGCGATCGCGCCATCCGGGGTGTCGAAGGCGATTGTCGCCACACTCAATGCCGAGATCAATAAGGCCCTGGTTTCACCTGCGGTGAAGGAGAAACTCACGGCGCTCGGCGTCGAACTGGTTGGCGGCACGCCCGATCAGTTCGCCGAGCACATCAGGAAAGAGGCCGCGAAATGGGCCGACGTGGTGAAGCGAGCTGGCGTGAAGGTCGATTGAATTGAGGAACGGCGTGTGCCGTTCGGACCGCCTTTGTTTAGTCCTGCTGCAAGACTCTGCCGTACGCGTTTCATTCGCTCACCTGTCACGCTTTATCAGGTCACTCTCCACTACATCGCGCGCCATCGGTTCCCAGTCACTCTTTGGCGATTTCCTCGGCGGTAGTCTTCAGGATTTCGATGAACCGGCGTGCGGCGGGAGAGAGGTAAGCGTCTTTTCGATAGATCACCCCGGAGTGGCGGCGCCACGTCATTCCTTTCACCGGGATTTCTACCAAGCGCAACCCGGGTGGTTGGTTTTCAAGCCACCAGATCGGCATAAAACACAGCAGATCAGACGCCGCAACCATGCGTAGCTTGAGCAGAGC
>JACQOJ010000043.1 GCA_016202605.1 Betaproteobacteria bacterium | reverse complement strand
GAATACGGTTCGTTCCCGCTACTTACGTCCCGGATGTCATTTCATTTCATCCGGGCTACTTACGTCCCGGATTTCATTTCATTCCATCCGGGCTACGTCACTTCCCGGTGCCTGCGGCGATTGCCGGCGCAAGCCTGCTCGCCTCTACGACGCCTCGCCGGACTCATCGGGGGGTTTTTCTGTTTCCCGAATCCGGATGCCGTACTTCTTCATGAGCGCCTGGAAATTGGCGCGCTGCATGCCGGTTTCCTCGGCGCTCCGGGTCACGTTCCAGGCGTTCCGCTTGAGCGCCTCGAGGACGAAGCCCTTTTCGATGTTCTCCACGGACTTCTCACGCGCGGCTTTCTTCACCCGCTTGAGCTCGTCGCCGGTGCGGGGCACGTCGAGCGCGAGCCGCGGCGCCGCCTCGATGATATTTGCGAGGTGAGCCCGGCGGATCACCTTGTCGGTGGCGAGGATGACCGCGCGGTGCACGGTATTCTCGAGTTCGCGCACGTTTCCCGGCCAGTCGTACCCCACGAGCACGTACATCGCGCCGTCGGAAAATTCGCTCACCGGCTTGCCCACTTCCTCGCTGAAGATTTCAAGGAAATGGAAGGCGAGGGCGGGAATGTCATCGCGGCGCTCCCTGAGAGGCGGTATCTGGATGGGGAAGATGCTGATCCGGTAGAAAAGATCCTCGCGGAAGGCGCCGTCGGCGACCATCGCCTTGAGATCCCTGTTGGTGGCGGTGATCAGCCTGAAATTGGCCCTCTGGGTCCGGGTGTCTCCCACCGCCTTGAATTCGCGTTCCTGGATGACCCGCAGGAGCTTGGCCTGGGTGGTGAGGGAGATGTTCCCGATTTCGTCCAGGAAGAGCGTGCCATTGTCCGCGATTTCGAACATCCCTTTCTTGTGGGCCACCGCGCCGGTGAACGAACCCCTGACGTGCCCGAACATCTCGCTTTCCAGGAGATTCTCGCTGAGCGAGTTGCAGTCGACGGGAACAAAGGGTTTGTCCTTCCTGAGGCTGTTGTAGTGGATCGCGCGGGCGATCAATTCCTTGCCGGTCCCGCTCTCGCCGGTGAGCAGGACGGTGCTGTTGGTGGGAGCGCATTTTGCGATCAGGCGATAGACGTTCTGCATCCGCGGGCTCGCGCCGATGATGTTCTCGAAGCGGTACCTGGAGCTGACCTCGCTCCTCAACTTGAGATTCTCCTGCAGCAGTTGCCGTCTCTCGAACGCCCGTTGCACCACGAGCTTCAGTTCGTCCGGATCGAAGGGCTTGGGCAGGTAGTCGAAGGCCCCGAGTTTCATCGCCTGCACGGCGGTCTCGATCTGCGACAGCCCGGTGATCATGATCACGTCGATGTCGGGGTGCGTCTCCTTCACCCTGCGGAGCACTTCGAGGCCGTCGATCTTCGGCATCATGATATCGAGGATGAGCACGTCGTAATCGTTTTCGTCGGTTTTTCTCAGCGCCTCCGCTCCGTCCTGCACGGCTTCCACCTCGTAATCGCCCTCGCCGAGGATGCGCAGGCAGCTCCTGATGACGATCTCCTCGTCGTCAACGACCAGGATTCTGCGGCTCATCGGCGGCTCCCGCCTGTTCCATGTTCCGCGTCCCCGGCGCGAGCATCCAGCGGGAGGTAAACGCGAAACGTGGACCCTTCCCCGACCTTGCTCGTCACCTCGATCGTCCCGCCATGGGCACGGACAATCCCGTAGCTCACCGACAGTCCCAGCCCCGTGCCTTTCCCCGGCGCTTTCGTGGTGAAGAAGGGATCGAAAATCAGCTTCAGGTTTTTCTCCGGGATGCCGCACCCGGTGTCGATGATCGAGATCTCGACCATGGGCACGGGATCCGCGCCCGGTTCGGGACTTTTCGGCTCGGGGGAACGGCGGCTGCGCACGGTGATGCTGCCTGCATCCGCGATGGCGTGCTGGGCGTTCACGAGCATGTTCATGATGACCTGCTTGACGAGGTCCTCGTCGACCCAGAGCGACGGCAGATCGCGGTCGAGATCCAGCGTGATGCTGATGTCGCGCAGATGCGCGGGCCGTTCGACGAGGCGCACCGTGTCTTCCACGATGCGATTGACATCGGCGAATTTCTTTTCCGGCGCCTTTTCGCGGGCGAAATCGAGCAGGCGCTTGATGATGGTGGCGCAGCGCTTGGTCTCGCGGATCACCAGGTCCAGGTCTTCCGCGTCCGGGCTTCCGTCCGGCATTTTCTTGCGGACCAGGTGCGAGAAGGTCAGGATGCCGGTCAGCGGATTGTTCAGCTCATGGGCGATGCCGGCGGCGAGCAGTCCGACGGAAGCCAGCTTTTCCCCGCGCGCGGCCTCCGCTTCCGCCACGCGGAGCTGCCGCGTCCGTTCTTCCACTTTGTGCTCCAGGGTGTGGGCCCACTCCCGCAACTCCAGCTGGGAATTCCTGAGCGCCCCCGTCATGGCGTTGAACGAGGCCGCCAGGTGAGCGAATTCGTCTTCGGTTCGCACCGGAATCATCTGGTCCAGATTTCCCGAGGACAGCCTCTCGGCCCCGGACTTGAGATCCCGCAGAGGCACGTAAACCAGGCGGTGGACGAAGAAGCTCACAAACAGCGAGGCGACGATTATGAATCCAAGAGCAAAAATGGCGATCGTGATGGTATTCGTGCGCATGGCGCGGTCGATATCCTCGAGCGAATACACGATGTCGAGAACGCCGAGAACCGACTGGTCCTTCCTGTGCTCGTGACAGGCCGCCGTGTAGCACGACGGCTCGTTGCGGATCACCGCCATGTTGCCGAGCAGGCGCCCTCCCTCCGGAGCCGAATAGACCCGTGCCCCGCTGCTGGCGGGGCTCTGTTCCAGAGGCTTATCGCCCTGGTGGCACTGGGAACAGCCCTCCGCTTTCCGGTCCACCATCAGCCCGAGTTCGAGCAGGTAGGTCGAGTGAATGATTTTGCCGTCCTTGTTCAGTATCCTGACCTTGGCGATGCCCGCCTGCTTGCTCACATCCTGGATGATGCTGTCCACGTAAGCGGGCTGATTCTGAAGCATGGCGAAACGCGTGCTCTTGATGATCACGTCCGCGAGCTGCGTGACGTGCCGCACGGCCTCCTGGAGCAGTTCATTCCGCTGATGCCGGACGATCAGCAGGGTAAACAGGACCATCGCGATCGTCAGGGCGGCGGCCAGGTAGAATCCGACCTTGAACTTGAGGGTCTTGGGGAGCATCGTCGCCTTTGCCGCTCCTTTTTTAGCAGTTCTGAAACCGCGGCATATTGACCTAAATCAATTCGGGGGATGGGCCGTTTCCCCGCTGCGCGGAGGGAGACGAAACGCCGCCGGCAACAGCGGGGCTGCGTGCTTCTTGATGTAGATCAAAAATATCCGGAGGGTGGGCGGCTATCCTAGCTGCAAACCGGACAGCGCCGGAATCACGCCCGTGTCGTATGCGGTCAGCCGCGATGAGTGGCCGCGCGCTGGATAACATCGTCATCTCGCAAGAAAGGAGATCTCATGAAAGCGATCGTGTTGGTTGTGGCGGCGGCGGGAATGCTTGCTTCAGGTCCGGGTTATGCCCAGACAGGCGCCGACGTGGTGAAGGCCAGGGGCTGCCTGAACTGTCACGAACCGGACAAGAAGAAAGTGGGCTCGTCGTTCAAGGACATCGCCGCGAAGTACAAGGGTGACAAAGGTGCCGCAGCGAAACTGATCGAGAAGCTGAAGGAAGGCAAGGGCCACATGAAAGCCACTGCTTCCGACGCCGAACTCAAGGCAGCCGTTGGATACGTGCTCTCCACGAAGTAAGCGGCAATCGCGAGGGGCCGCGAGCACGTGAAGAAACTCTGGTCCTTCGTCACGCCTGGGCGACCGATGACAGCCGTCGCCCGGTCCAACCCCGCGGGGCATGAAGCCCCGGATGCGGCGGCCATGGCGCTGGACCCCGGACAGAAGATCGCCGAGTGAAGGGAGATCTGTCCGGGGATCGTTTGCGCGGCATCGCTGCGCGCGCGGCATCCCTGAAAAATTTGCGCGCCAGCCTCCTCCCGATGCGGTCGGCCGCTTCGGAAGGACACTTTCGCTTCAGGACGCCCGGATGCCCGAAGAAGTATAGAATCCACCGATCGGGTTTTCCCGTCATTGCTCGAGGAAATTTCAATGGAACGAGGGACGCAGTTTTTTTATATGCTATCCATGCTCGTTGCGATTGCGATGTCCGCGGGTCATTTCCCCGGCGCCCTGGCTCAATCTGCCAAGGCCAGGCCCAACGGGGGCGATGACCTTCGGGCGGCGTACGCTACCGCGCCAGACGTTGCCGAAGGCCGGCGGGTCGCGGAAACGTGCGCCCGCTGCCACGGCATGAACGGCATCAGCACGACGAAGGGCGTGCCCCATGTTGCCGGCCAGCGCCCGGCATACCTTTACGCCAAGCTGCTCGCCTACCAGACGGGCGCGCGCCGGGACCACAGCATGGAAGCCACGGTCAAGTTCCTCAGTGACGACGCGCTGGTCAAGGTGGCCGCGTATTACGCGAGCCTCGATCCCGCGCCGCCCCTCGCGGCGGCCAAGACCCCTCCCGCCAGGCCGGATCCGGTCGTGGCGGGCAAGGCGGCGGCAGCCGGATGCGGAGGGTGTCACGGCGAAGACGGCGTGAGCAAGACGCCCGGCATGCCGAGCCTGGCCGGACTCGATCCCAAGTATCTCGTGGTGGCGATGAAAGGCTACGTCGACGGGCAACGCAAGAACGACATCATGAAGTCGCTGATCGCGCCGTTCACCGATGCGGACTTGAACAACATCGCGCTTTACTATGCATTGCAGAAACCCGGCCGCGCAAGCGCGCCGGCGCCCGGTAACCAGGCGGCGGGCAAAAAGGCGGCGGCGGCATGCGCCGGGTGCCACGGCGACCAGGGCGTCAGCACCAACCCCGCCAATCCCAGTCTCGCGGGCCAGGACGCGCAGTATCTCGGCGCCGCACTGCGGGCCTACAAGGGCGGGTCACGTACCGAGGGGTCGATGAAAAACGCCGTGGTGCCGCTCGATGACCGTACCATCGACGACCTGGCGGCGTTTTACGCCGCGCAGCAGCCGCGGCCGCCGAAGGTGGTCAGGCCGCTGAGCACCGCCGAATGGGTGCAGAGATGCGATCGCTGCCACGGCGTCAGCGGCAACAGCACTGACCCGCGCACCCCGGCGCTGGCGGCCCAGCGCGTCGATTACTTCGACAAGGTGTTGCGTGCCTACAGGGCCGGTGACCGCAAGGACTCCGTCATGGCCGCCATGTCCGGCACGCTGAGCGAGGCGGATATCGCGAGCCTTGCGGCCCATTACGCGCGCCAGCGGCCGCGGGCGTTCGTTTACGTGACTCTCCCGTGCAAGTGAAAGGACCGGGGAATAGACCATGAGTGATGTTCCACTGCATCGGATGTACCGTCATTTCTCGGAATTGCCGTACAGCCTGCGCGTCCTCTACACGGCCGCGCTCATCGTGCTCGGATTGGGGTACCTGTTCGCCCTCATCTACCTGTTTCACGTCTACTCGGCGAAGGACGGCAATCCCCTGACACTCTCGTACCAGGATATCGTCATCGCCTATACCGGCAGCGGCAAGGCTTCGCGCCTCGAATCGGCCTTACGCGGACCGATGAGGGCCATGCTGCCGGCCGAGCAGATCGACACGATTGTTTCCTGGGTGCAGGAGGGCGCCGACCCCGCCGGTTACGAGAACAAGATAAAAGCGATAGTGGACCAGCGCTGTCTCAGTTGTCATGACGGCAGCAACCCGCATCTTGTGAACCTCAAGGGATACGACAATATTCAGAAGGTCGTTGAACGCGACACCGGCACCGGAATCTTCACGCTCGTGCGCGTGTCACACATTCACCTCTTCGGGCTCACCTTCGTTTTCTTCCTCATGGGCACGATCTTCAGTCATGCCTACGTGCGCCCCGTGTGGCTGAAGTGCGCCGCCGTGGCGCTTCCGTTCGTCTCCCTCGTGCTGGATGTCAGCTCGTGGTACTTCACCAAGCTCTATCATCCCTTCGCCTGGGTGGTGATGCTGTCGGGCGCAGTCATGGGGGCGAGCTTCGCCTTCATGTGGGCGGTGTCGATGTATCAGTTGTGGTTCTCCGCCACGCCTGCCGTGGTCGAGAAGAGAACGGCCGGCGGGGGCGTCGGCTGATGGAGGCCGATGAAGCCGGTGCTCGTTAACAGGCGCCCCTGGTCGCGCCGTGCCGGACCGTCCTGTCGCGCGACGACCGCTCCGGCTCGCTGATCCGGGATCGGGCGCCTATCTTGCCGGCTGCCCGGCGTAGAAAGACGAGATGCTCTCGATGATGGAGTCGCTGTACGGCAGGCTCATCCGGTGCATCATCGAGACTTCGCGCCGGTCGTCGCGATACGCGCGCAGGGCCATGACGAGGTAGTCCTTGTCCTGGCCGTTGATTTTCGGAACCACCATGCCCGGGGTGGCCGCGTCGGGGTTATGGCAGCGATTGCATTTGTCGGCGAGTTCCTTGATGAACCCCTCTCCCTTTTCGGCGGCCTGCGACTTCTGCACCGTATAAAACGCGGCGATATTCTCGATGTCCCGGTCGCCGAGACTGACGACGTATTCCCGCATGCGTTCGCGCTTGCGCGTCGTGCGGTAGGCCTTGATCGCGTTCACCAGGTACTCGGGATCCTGGCTCGCGAGGCTCGGCGTTGCCGTGTCCACGCTGACGCCGTTAGGCCCATGACAACCACCGCACACGGCGCTTTGCGGCTGGCCCGCTGCCGGATCGCCGAAGGGCGGCGCGGGACGTTGCGCGGGCTCCTGGGACGCGAAATACAGCGCCACGCTTTCCAGTTCCATCCGTTCCAGGCCGGGCAACATCGAATGCATCGGGGATTTTTTGCGCTCGGCCTGTAAATATTCCTGGACCGCGATGATGAGATAGCGGGGCTGCTGGCCGGCCAGACCGGGCACTCCGGGGGTCTTGCTGTTGCCGTCTTCGCCATGACACTTTCCGCAGGCTGCCGCCAGCGCCTTGCCCCTTTCATAGGGAGACATCGGCTGCGCGTCCTTTGCCGGGGCGCCCTGAACCGGCGGCAGACCGGCGTAATACGCGGCCACGTTGCGCAAGTCGGCTTCGCTCATATGTCCCGTCATGTCGCGGAGCGCGGCGTGAACGCGCTTGCCATCCCTGTACGCTTTCAATGACGCGAAGAGGTAGTCCTCCCGTTGTGCCGCCAGAATCGGAATCGCCGGAGCGGCGCTTCCGCCATCCAGGCGATGGCAGCCCTTGCAGTCGCGCTCCGCGATGACCTTGCCCGCGCCCACGTCTGCAGCCGGCTGCTTTCCGGCCGCGGGTTTCGCGGTTGATTTCTCCTGTTCCATGCAGCCGATCAGCGCGACCGACATGGCAATTGCCAGCATGATATGTCTCATTGGAAACCTCGAAGATCGTTGGCCCGGAATGTATCCGCGAGTCGTCATGTTACCGCAATGGTAGCAATGGTTCCCGCGCCTTTGGGACAAGGCTCGCCCTGTTTTGATCTAAATCAAGTTCCGCCACGGGCCTTCTTTTAGAATGCGGGACGGGAACCTTCGTGTCGGCCGCGGACTCCGCATTTCACCACCCTCATTCGCACGCGAACCTTGCGCGTCCATTGCCGGAGGGTTCATGCTTACGATGTAGATGTACGGGCATCGTTTGCGTACGCTCGAACCAAAAAGCCGTTTTTAAAGAGGGGTGAAGGCGATGCGTGTCTCGAGAGTTGCAGCGTGGTTGGCGGTGGGCGTGTTGTGTCTGGCCGGAGCCCGCGTGGCGTGGGCGCAGGGAGCCGGGGGCCCCGAGACTGCGGCCACGACGGAAGCCGCGCCGCCGCCGCAGAAGATCGACAACGCAGTCTGTCTCGGTTGTCACGGGAACGAAGGCTTTGCCATGCCGGGCGCGGACGGAAAGACGCGCCCCTTGCACGTGAACCCGGAACGGTTTGGAAGGAGCGTCCACAGCAAGCGGCTGTGCGTCGAGTGCCACAAGGACATCACCGAGATTCCGCACCAGAAGGGCGTGGAGCGCAAGGTCGGGTG
>JACQOJ010000013.1 GCA_016202605.1 Betaproteobacteria bacterium | reverse complement strand
TAATCAACAGGACCGGGAAATTCGGGACGAACTCCTAGATCCGGTCGAGGAGCGACATCCCGTCCATCCCCGGCATCTTGATGTCGCAGATCACCATGTCCACTGCGCCCTTGTGGACAGTCTCCAGCGCGCCCAGCGCGCTCAGACGGGCCTCTACCTGGTAGCCCGTGCGTTCCAGCGCTTTCTTCACCGCGTCGCAGATGCGCTCTTCGTCATCCACGACCAGGATTTTTTTCCCGATTTTCTTGTCTGGACCTTCCATCCGCTCAACCTCGCCCGTCCGGAGCCGGTTCGTTGACGGCATATGGGGCTTTCAGTGGCAGCGAAAGAATAACCCGGGTCCCCACCGGACGCCGTGACCCCGCATGCGGATCCTCGCGCGTCATGTTCTCCACTTCCACCTTCCCGCCGTGCGCTTGCATGATCGTATAAACAATGGAAAGGCCGAGGCCCGTTCCGTGCGGCTTCGTCGTAAAGAAGGGGTCAAAAATCCGGCTGCGGATCGCGTCCGGAACACCCGCACCGGCATCCTGTACCGATATTTCGGCATAATCCGCCCGGCGCGCGGTTCTGACCGTCAGGTCTCCTCCCTTGGGCATGGCCTGAACCGCGTTCGCAATAACGTTGGCAAGCACCTGTTCCATCCTGGCGGGATCGCACGGCACCGCTGGAAGCTCACGCGATAGCTCGGAAACAATGGTGATCCCCTGGAGCCCGGTGCCGCGGCCGAGCAGGCCAAGCGCGCCCTGGACCAGTGCGTTCAAGTCGGTGGGCGCGATGTCAAGCTCGTGGCGCCGGGAAAAATTCCTCAGGTCATCGATAATCCGCTTGCAGCGAACCGTGTCCTCGCTGATTCGCTGAAGTTCTGCCTGGAGAGCGGGCTGATCGCCCGTGTCTTCCATGAGCAGGTTGACGTTCATGAGGATGCTGGTCAGCGGATTGTTCAGCTCATGCGCAACGCCCGAGGCCAGGAGGCCGATCGAAGCCAGCTTTTCCGACTGGACCAGGGAATCCCGGGCCTGCCTGAGCGCCGCTGTCTTGGCGTCCACGATGCGCGTCAGGTGCTCGCGGTGCTCCTGGATCTCCTCAACCATGGCGTTGAAAGATCGGGCCAGCTGCCCGATTTCATCCTGCTCCATGACAGCTACGCGATATCCCAGATCACCTCGCATGATGTGCCGGGTCCCGGTTACCAATGCGCTGACATGTTTCAAGAGTCGCCGGGACAGGAAATAGGCGCTTACAGCAGCGAGCGCGAGGAGCAACGATGCCGTGACCAGAATCAGGGTTGTCGCCCTTCGGCGCACCTCATGGGATTTTTCCTGGAGGGATGCCACCCGCAGGAGCAACGCTGAGGACATCCGCTGTAACCGGCGGTTTGCCTCTTCGCCCTGCTGGTTGATCTCGTGAAGAACGCGGACTTTCGTTTGCTCCGGTATTGACGCGCCGGTTCCAAAGATGACCTTGGCGCGCTCCGTGATTCGCCGGATATGGGGAACCAGGCTTTCGGCCATCACCCTCGGTTGCTGGGACGTCCCGTGACAGGTGCTACCGCCACAGCCCTGCAATCGAACATCCACATCACGGATCACCGCGTCAAATCGCCCGTCTTGCCCCGACGCTCCATCGACGAGGTAAGCACTTATCGGGGTAACCGCCTTGGCAACTGCGGTTTCCAGACCCTGCACCGCTTCCAGTGATCGGCTGATCTCCTGAAGCTCGTAGTTAACGCCGGTCAGATCCCGAAGCGCGTACAGGCTGATGACCACCATCACCGACAGCAAAGGTATGATGACCAGGAGAAATCCAAGAATTAGTTTGGCTGACAGCGAGAAACCCGGCCATGGGGCGCGAAAATGCAAGGTGGTCTTCTGAGCAGTGAGGAACAGTAAATTCCGCCCTGGCGGAATTCTCGCTCGCCGAGGCGACCCGACAGGCTTGGGTCCGAATCAACGAATCAACTAAATCTAATCCAGTTGCCAGAGGGAAACAAGGGCGCTCCAGCGCTCTGGCTGCTCCGTCGCCGGCCTATCCAGCCGATGTCGAGAGCGTGTGACCGCCCTGCTTGGCAAACAGTAGATGCTGAAACAAAAGGATTCGTGTGCCAGGGCACCGAAGAAAAGCCCGGGTTCATCCGGGCTTTTCCTAGTTCCGTCGGCCTACTTTTTCTTCATTTCCGGGGCCGGGGGCTTCGCTGAAGGCGTGCCACCGCCTTTCTCACGCTTGTAACGCTCGGCCACCCGGTCCTGCGCCCTGGCAAGCGCCTCTGCCGCCTTCTTCGCCGCGTCCGCTGCCTTTTTCTTGGCTTCTTCCGCCTTGGCCGGATCCACCGGCGGCGGTGGCGGCAGCTTGGCGTAGGCGAAACTTACGGCACTGCACACCAGCACGGCCGGCACCAGCTTCCAGAACTCGCGCGCGTTCATGTCTTCCATCCCTCCTTCATGGCCGAAGCCGGCGCCGTGGACGGCACCCCACCGGCCGTTCGGCTCTGGCTTGCGACTTCGTTATACCAATATTCGTGGTGCTCCTTGACCCACGCCTCGTCCACGTGGCCGTTGCGCATCGATTCATAAGCGCCTTCCATGCCGATCGTCCCGAGATAGATGTGGCCAAATGCGAGCGCGATGAAAAGCAACGCGCCTACCGCGTGGACGACATTGGACAGCTGCATGAGCAAACGGCCCTGCCCGAAATTCGAGAAGTCCAGAATGAAACCGGTCGCGCTCACCGCGACGCCCAGGAAAGTCACGCCCAGCCAGAACCAGAATTTCTCAGCGATGTTGAAACGCCATGACGGAACGTGCCTGCCGGTGAACAGCCCGCCTGCGCTCAGTATCCACTGCAAGTCGCCACGTTGCCAGATGTTGTCCCGCACGAACGTGAAGAACATGATAATCGCGCACACCGCGAACAGCGGGCCGACAAAATTGTGCAGCGTTTTTGAGAGCGTCGCTAGCCACGAAAACAGCGTGTAGCCGAACACGGGAAGCAGCACGTACTTGCCGAACAGCGTGGTAAGGCCTGTTATCGCCAGGACGACGAAGGATATCGCCGTGCCCCAGTGGACGAGCCTTTCCCAGGGCGTGAAGCGCTGAACGAGGCGGCCGGTCGGAGGCTGTTTCAGCATGATGCGCCCGCGCCACCAGTAAAAGATACCCAATGCCACCACCACGAGGACGAGCAGCCATCCACCGTATATGGTGACCGGACCGTTGCGAATCTCGCGCCAGATCTGTCCTTCCGTCTGGATGAGAATGTTGGTTTCGACGCCGCGCACCTGGGTCGTCTGGTAAGGGTTTTCGCCCTTGCGCACCTCGCGCCACATCGGCGCATTGTTAAGCGGTTGAGTGATTTGCCGCGCGGCTTGCTGTTTCGCGAGATCTTCGGTCCCAAGGGCAAACTGCGGAAGCAGCACCGTGACAAGCGCGATAGACAGCCGCATCACCCACCGCAATGCGAGATTGTCGTGCATCGACTTCTCCTTTGCTTTCTAGTGGGCAACTACCCGTTCGTATTCATTCTGACCGAGAGTACGCGCTTTAACCGCTTTTTCCCAAGCCACCTTGTCGCCCTTGAACTGTTCGTTGTCCCACGGCTGCATGTCGGGCTTGCCCTGATACTGGCCCTGCTTGTAGACCGTCACCGTGGGCTTTTCGCCGCAGCCCGCCGCAACGAGCGGCACAACCGCGGCGGCAGCAACTAGAAGTAGCTTTCTCATGACTTGCCTCCCGGTGGCGGCGCGGCGGGTTGTTTCTCTGGCTTGCCATAGGCGGTGCCCCAGCCCCAGACCTCCGAGCCCCTGCCGCGAGTAGTGACGCGCCTGCGGTAGATGTCGGCGATCACGTCGCCGTCACCGCCGAGCAGCGCCTTGGTCGCGCACCTCTCGGCGCAGGCCGGGAGCTTGCCCTCGGCAATGCGGTTACGGCCGTACTTCTTGAACTCCGCCGCCGAGAAGTCGGGCTCAGGGCCGCCAGCGCAGAACGTGCACTTGTCCATCTTCCCGCGCAGACCGAACGCGCCGTCCTGCGGGAACTGCGGCGCGCCGAACGGACAGGCGTAGAAGCAGTAGCCGCAGCCGATGCACAGGTCCTTGTCGTGCAGCACGATGCCTTCCGAGGTTTTGTAGAAGACATCCACCGGGCACACCGCCATGCACGGCGCGTCGGAGCAGTGCATGCACGCGACCGAGATCGACTTCTCACCGGGCATCCCGTCGTTGAGCGTCACCACCCGTCGCCGGTTGACGCCCCATGGGATCTCGTGCTCCTGCTTGCACGCCGTCACGCACCCGTTGCACTCGATGCAGCGTTCGGCATCAGCCAGAAATTTCATTCTTGCCATGGTGAGCTCCTCCGTCCTATGCCTTCATGACCTGGCACAGCGTGGTCTTGGTTTCCTGCATCATGGTCACGATGTCGTAACCATAGGTTGTCGCGGTGTTGACGGCCTCGCCGCGCACCCAGGGCGCTGAACCTTCGGGGTATTTGTCCAGCAGGTCCTTGCCCATCCAGTGCCCGGCGAAGTGGAACGGACAGAACACCGTTCCCGATGCCACCCGCTCGGTCACAAGGGTCTTGAGCTTCAGGCGCGCCTTGGTGGGCGATTCGAGCCAGACGTACTCGTTGTTTTTCACGCCGCGATCGTTGGCGTCCTTGGGGTTGATCTCGACGAACATCTCCTGCTGCAGCTCGGCGAGCCACGGGTTGGAGCGGGTCTCGTCCCCGCCGCCCTCGTACTCGGTCAGCCGCCCGCTG